>CAZOTB010000057.1:0-36071 GCA_964582645.1 uncultured Verrucomicrobiota bacterium
CGGTGAGGAAAACCGCGGAAGCGGTTCGATCCCGCCTCGCGACGCAAATCACCCCCCTGAAGTGGGGTGTGAAGGAGAGCGCACGGTCTGAGCGTCCGAGAACGTGTGAAAGATCCGGGCTGGCGGCTTGAGCTTCCGTCCACATCTACTCCATTCTGTTAGATGTCACGACGAACGACTCTAATGTTGTTGCTGTCAAGAGGCGATTGGCTTATAAGGCCGCCGTGGCAGTGACCAAAAGCATCGCGGTGGCGAACCAGAAGGGCGGCGTCGGCAAGACGACCACCACGATCAGCCTCGCCGCGTGCTTGGCCGAGATGGGAAAGAAAGTCCTGCTGGTGGACTTCGACCCGCAGGCCAACGCCACCAGCGGGCTTGGCATCGAAAAGACCAACGGGAACAGCGCCTACGAAGCGCTCCTCGGCGAACGCCCCCTCGCCGACGTGATCGTCAAAAGCAGCTTCGCCAATCTCGACGTAATCCCGTCCGAGGTGGACCTGGCCGCCGTCGAGATTGCCATCGCCCGGAGCGAACAGTATCTCCAGCGATTTCAGACCGCGCTCGCGCCGGTGCACGATGCCAACACGTACGATTTCATCCTCGTGGACTGCCAGCCCTCGCTCGGCATTCTCACCATGAACGCCATGGCCGCGGTGGACCGACTGCTCGTTCCGATCCAGTGCGAATACTACGCACTCGAAGGGCTGACGGTGATCATGAAAGTGATCCAGCAGATCCGCGACAGCGGCGCCAATCCCGAACTCGATCTCGAAGGGATCGTGATGACGATGTTCACCCGGACCCGCCTCGCTGAGCAGGTTGTTGACGAGGTACGGAAACATTTCGGCAACAAGGTGTACGAGACTGTCATCCCGCGGAATGTGCGTTTGAGCGAGGCGCCGAGCTTCGGTAAACCGATCATCCAGTACGACAGCGCCTCGCCGGGAGCGACGGCCTACCGGATTCTCGCGCAGGAATTCGTGCAACGTCAGTCCCCGCCACCGGTGCCGCTCGCCGCGCCGGCCCCGACCGAATCCCGACCCCTTGAACCTGTCCAGTCCTAGCCCGCCTCCGACCCGCACACTGGTGCTCGCACTGGTGGCGCTGACCTGCGTCGTGTACTGCAACTCGTTGCTCAACGGGTTCACGATGGATGACGAGTTCGTGTACTCGGAGAACTACTGGATCAGCCAGTTCCGCAATCTGCCCCATCTGTTCGACCGCAGCTATTTCCAGTACAGCAACGAAGCAAGCTACCGGCCGCTGTGCACGCTCACGTATTTTGTGGACGCCGCGTTGTGGAGCACCTGGCCGGGCGGGCCGCATTTGACCAATCTCCTGCTCTACATCGGCACCGTGCTGATCGTGTTTTTCTTCATCCGGCGCATCACCCGGAGCGCGTGGGCGGCGTTGTTCGGCGCGGCGCTGTTCTCGATTCACCCGATCCACACCGAGGTGGTCAACAACATCTCGTTCCGCGAAGATCTTCTCATCGGACTGTTGCTGCCCGGATCCTGGTTACTCTACCGTCGCGGCGAGGATGGCAGGGCCTGGCTTTGGACGCCACTCGCGCTGCTCGTGTACCTGCTGGCCACGATGTCCAAGGAGAACGCGATCATGTTCCCGTTGCTCGTGGTCTTGCTCGAATTGGCCGAAACCGAAGCCGATCTCAAATCGCTTTTCCAGCCGCGTCGGCTGTTGTTCCTCGCGGGGCTTGCCGTTGTGACGATCTTCTACCTGCTGCTCCGGTTCCGCTGGATGCGTTTCGCCGGCGAGGCAAACCTCCCGCAACTCGGCGGCTCGATTTTCTTCAGCATGCTGGCCGCGGTGAAGATTCACGCCTACTATTTGCTTTTGTTTTTCTGTCCGTATCAGCTTCGGGCATTATACCCGGCTTCGATGTACACGCCGCAGTTCGACACCGCGTTTCTGGTGTCGTTCTCCGCGCTGCTATTGCTGCTGGCCTTCTTGCTGTACTTCCGCAAGGAACGATTCTTTGTGCTCGGGGTATTTTGGTGGTTGTTCAGCCTGCTGCCTGTTTCGAATCTCCAGCCCATCTTCAATCCGATGGCCGAACGGTACCTCTTTCTGCCGTCCATCGGCTTTTGCCTTTGGATCGGATGGCTGGTTGCAAACGCCTTCGAGCAGGGACGCCGCGTCGTGTTGCTGGGCGGTGCGGTTGTGCTGGCGCTGATCCTGTCGGTGCTGACGTTCGTGCGCAACCCGGACTGGCGCGACAACCAGCGACTCTGGCTGGCGGAAGCCGAGATGGACCCCGCCAACCCGCGTGTGCTCGCCAACCTCGCCGCGGCCTACTACAACGCCGGCGAATACGACAGGGCGATTGATCACGCCAACCGCGCGCTCGCGTTGACGGGCCAGAGCCGCGAAACGATCAGTCCCGCGGCGATCCACTTGTGCCTGGCAAGTGCGCATTTCATGCAGGGCAAGGTGGACGAGGCTCTGCTGCACGCCGAGCTCACGGAGAAAGCAATGCCGGCGCGGTTCGACATTGATTTCGCCGGCTATCGGACGTTGGGCATGATTTACGACGCAAAGGACAACTTGCAGAAGGCGCTCGCCTACTACCGTCGCGCCGCCGAGATCAACCCCTTCCGCGCCGAACTCTGGCGCAAGCTTGCCTTTTGCGAACTACGGCTGGGAATGCGCGAGCAGGCGCAGGCGGATTGGGAAAAGGCCCGCGCGCTCGACCGTCACGTGCCGAAGTTCGAGGAAGTCGAGACCCTGTACCAGGAGACCAAGCAGCGGCGGTTGTACTGAGGTTGGAAAGCTGGAAGGGTGGAAGAGTGGATGATTGGTTCCAATCTTCCATTCCTCCCCCTCCCCGTGATACAGTCGCGATCGCAGATGAAAAAACACACCAAACTCTTCATCCCCGGGCCCGTAGAGGTGTCCGACAAGACCTTCGACGCGTTCTGCGCACCGATGATCGGGCACCGTGGCAAGGATTTCGTCGCGCTGTACGCCGAGATCCAGCCGCGACTCCAACAGCTCTTATTCACGAAGAACCCCGTCTATCTCGCCACCTCCTCCGCCTGGGGCGTGATGGAAGCATCCGTCCGCAACCTGGTAAACAAGCGCGTGCTCAACTGCTGCTGTGGCGCGTTCTCCGACAAGTGGCACGACGTCTCCCTCGCCTGTGGCAAGGAAGCCGACAAATATCAGGTCGAATGGGGCGAACCGATCCTCCCCGAGCGCATTGATCAGTATCTGAGCATGGGACGCTACGATGCGCTCACGGTGATCCACAACGAAACCTCGACGGGCGTCATGAACCCGCTTGCTGAAATCGCCGAGGTCATGCGGCGGTACCCCGACGTATTGTTCATCGTGGACAGCGTCAGTTCGATGAGCGGCGTCAAAATCGAAACCGACAAGCTCGGCATTGATGTGCTCCTTGCCGGCACGCAGAAATGTTTCGCGCTGCCGCCCGGGCTCACGATCTTCGCGGTCTCCGAGCGCGCGCTGAAACGCGCCGCCTCGGTGAAAGGGCGCGGTTATTACTTCGACTTCCTCGAGTTCCAGAAGAACCACGAGAAGAACCAGACTCCTTCGACTCCCTCCATCGCCCACATCTACGCGTTGCGGAGCAAGCTTGAAGACATCTTCGCGGAGGGACTCGACGCACGATTCGCGCGACATCAGAAGATGGCGGAGATGGTGCGCACGTGGGCGAAGCGGACCGGCTTTGAGATGTTTCCGCGTGCCGGCTACGAATCGGTCACGCTCTCTTGCATTCGCAACGCCCGCAACGTGGATGTGCCGAAGTGGATCGCCACGCTCAAGGAGCGGCACGGCTGCATTTTCGACGGCGGCTACGGCAAGATCAAGGCTTCCACCTTCCGCATCGCCCACATGGGCGATGAGACGCCGGAGACAATCAGGCAGTTGCTCGGTTGGCTCGAAGACTCTCTCCCCTCTGGATAAGGGTGTTCGTCACATCCCGGGGTCGTGAGTCCGCTCCGCGATCTTGTATTTCACGCGCCGTTTCTTCATCCACCGCACCGCGAGCAGATCGGCGAAGGATGCGAAGAGGCGGTTCCAGATTCCGTAATGGCTCTCGCCCGCGCGCCGAGGGTTGTGGCTGACGGGGATTTCCGTGACGCGAAAGCCGTCCATGCGGATCAGCGTTGGCAGGAAACGATGAAATCCCCGGAACGGCCGCACGTTTGCGATACACTCCCGGCGAAAGGCCCGGTAACAGCAGCCCGCATCCGAGATTTGTTCGTCGGACAACTTGTTCCGCACCCAGTTGGCGATCCGCGAGGAGGCGACCTTGACGAAACTGTCGCCCTGACTCCGCGCCGCAACGCGAGAACCGCACACGCAGTCCGAGTCCTGGAGCGCGGCGATGAACTTCGGCAGGTCCTTGGGATCATTCTGCATATCGGCATCGAGTGTCACCAAGACCTTCCCGCGCGCGGCCTGCATCCCAGCCCAGAGCGCGGCGGATTGCCCCGCGTTGCGTTCGAACCGCTGCGCCCGGACCCGGCCATCGCCCGCGCTCAACTTCTGCAGGGCCTGCCACGTAGCGTCGGTGCTGCCGTCATCGGTATAGATAATCTCGTAGGCGATCTGTAGCGGATCGAGCGCGGCGCGGATGGCGTCGGTCAATGGGGGCAGGTTCTGCTGTTCGTTGTGGCACGGTACCACCACGCTGATCTCGGGTTGTGTTGCTTCGGGCGATTTCATTCGGGCGCTGACGGTTCGTTCATACAAGACCTGGACCGATTGCGCCAGCGTTCGTTCAGGGCGGAGAGAGTCTTCTGGTCGGCTTGCCCGCATTTTTCTCTGTCCAACGGTCATCAATTTCGGGTATCGCTCTCCCGTGCCTGAACAGCCCCTCGCGATGCGTTCACAGTTGTGGTTGAACCTGGCCGCGCTCCTCATCGCCGGGGTCATGCTGTTCGCGGGACTCGGTCAACTCGCGCTCATGCAGTCCGACGAAGGACGCAACGCCACCGTGGCGCGCGAGATGAAGGTGTCCGGCAACTGGCTCGTGCCGACGTTCAACGGACTCGCCCACCTCGACAAGCCCGCGTTCTTCTTCAAGTGCGCCGGCATTGCAATGTCGCTCTTCGGTGAAACCGAAATGGCCGCGCGCCTGCCGTCGGCGGTCGCGGGGTTTGCGTTGCTCGTGCTCGTGTATGCATTCTGTCGCCGCGAGTTCGGTCCGCGCTGCGCTGCGCTCGCCGTGATCGTCACCGCCACCACGCCGCTCTATTTTGCATTCGCCCGGCTGGTGATTGTGGACATGATGCTCGCCTTCTTCGTCAGCGCCGCGATCCTGGCGGGGTACATCGCGGAAGAACACCGGGATCGCGCGCGGCGCCGCTGGTATCTGCTCGGGGCGGCGGCGGCCGGGTGCGCCACGCTGGTCAAGGGCCCGGTCGGGTTCACCCTGCCGGTGGTGGTACTGCTGGTGTTCAATCGTGGCGCCTGGAAGCGATTGGTTTCACCGTGGAACATGCTGATCTTCTTCGCCATCGTGCTCCCGTGGTTCATCGGATTGAGCCTCGCGCGGCCCGACTTTCCCCAATACGGAATCATGCAAGAATCGCTGGGACGATTCACGACCAAGATGTACGGTCGCTGGGAGCCATGGTATTTTTACGGCCAGGTCATCGCCGTGGCCTTTCTGGCATGGAGCGTCCTGCTGCCCGAATCGGCCTGGGTCGCCTGGCGTGCGCGCAGGAACTGGGCACGCGCGGAACGGCTCTGCATAGTCTGGGCCGTGGTCGTGGTTCTGTTTTTTTCAATCTCTGCCTCGAAGCTACCGGGCTACGTGCTCACCGTCGCGGTGGCTCTCGGCATCCTTATCGCGCGAGTGTTCGAGCGGGCATTCGAGCGCGCTGATGGACGCGCCGCACGCGTCGTCCGCCACTCGGTCTTCGGATTGATGGCCGTGCTGGTTCTCGCTGCCGGGCTTATCCTGTTCGTCATCGCAAGGCCCTCCGATGCGACGTCCCGACTGGTTCCGCATCCCTGGTTGCCACTCGCGGTTCTCATCGTGCTCGCGCTCGTGGGGATGGCGTCGTTGTGGAAACGACACCCCGGGCTTGCGTTCGCTGCATTCGCGATGTTGCCCATGACGGTCGGCGCAGCCAGCCTTGATGGGATCAAGCAATACGCCGAGTCGCGATCGGCACGTTCCCTTGCGTCGTGGATTGCCGGATTGCCTTCGCCGGTGGAGGTAGTGTGCGTGCGAAGTTTCCCGAGCAGCCTGCCGTTTTACTTGAAGCGACCGATCCCGCTCGTGGACGAAGATGGCCACGAACTGGCGAGCAACTACATCCTCCACACCCTCCGGCAGACCCACCAGTGGCCTTCGATCCTCGTGCGCGAGGACCAATGCGAAGCCTGGCTGGCCGGTCGCACCGGGTCGGTGCTGCTGGTCGCCAACCGACGCAAGAAACTCGACTCCATCGCGGACAACCACGGCGTGACGGTCACCGAAATCGTTCCCGGCTACTGGGGCGCGTTGCTCCCTGCGCCCGGTCACTCCTGATATGTGCGGCATCTGCGGACTCGCCAACTTCAAATCGTCGCTCGACCGTGAGTTCGCGGTGCAACGCATCACCGCGATGGTGGACGCGCTCGCCCACCGCGGCCCCGACGAATCCGGTTTCGAGCAAAGCGGCTCTGCCATGCTCGGCGCCACCCGACTCGCCATCCGCGGCGTCCACGACGGCAAACAACCCGTGGCCGATCCCGCGACCGGCGTGCTCGTCGTTTGCAACGGCGAGATTGACAACCATCGCGAACTCCGGCGCTGGCTCGAAGACCGTGGCCGTCCCGTCAAACAAGCGACCGACATCGCCGTGCTGCCCGGCCTGTACCTCGAACTCGGCGAGACTTTCGTTGAGCGACTCATCGGCGCGTTCGCCATCGCGGTCTGGGATCCGCGCCAGGGCCGGTTGCTCCTTGCCCGCGACCGCGCCGGGGAACGACCACTGTTCTTTGTGCAACGCCCCGACGGCGTTCGATTCGCCACCGAACTCAGTGCCATCGCCGCCCACGCGCAACAGCCACTGACGCTGTCGAAGCCGGCGCTACACCACTACCTGCGGTTCGGCATCTTTACCTCTCCGCAAACCCCTTTCACCGAAGTGCAGAAGGTCGGCCCCGCCGAGTTGGTCACGATTGACGCCTCAGGCGTACAACGCCGGCGCTACTGGAAATGGAACATCGCCACGGCACCGAAAGAATCGCCGTCAGAAGAGCGGTTTGACGAGATTTTCCGCGAAGCAGTCCGACGCCAGAGCGACGTGGACGTCGAGTACGCAGTTTTCCTCAGCGGCGGGATTGATTCTTCGCTCGTCGCCGCGGTGCTCAAGAGCCTGAGGGCCGAGCGTCTGCTCAAGGCCTACACACTGCGGTTCAGCGAGGAATCGTACGACGAAGGCATTTTCGCCGAACGAGTCGCCCGTCTCCTTGGGCTCGACCCCGTGGCCGTGTGGGTCAAGCCCGACGATTTCCCGAAAGGCATTGCCGAACTGATCTCGATGGTCGGCGAACCGCTGGCCGACCCGGCATGGGTGCCGACCGCGTTGCTGGCGCGCCGCGCGGCCGACGACGCAAGACTGGCGCTGGTGGGCGAAGGCGGCGACGAGTTGTTTGGCGGCTACCCGACCTACCTCGGCGCACAATATGCCGAGCGTTACGCGCGACTCCCGAAACCGCTGAAAGGTCTCATCCGATCGGTGGTGGATCGTTGGCCGCCGAGCGACAAGAAGGTCACAATCTCGTTCCTGCTGAAACGATTCGTGGCCGGTGCCGACATGGATGGCATCGCCCGGCATCGGCTCTGGACATCGAACCTCGCGCCGGCTCTGCTCGATCGGCTCGGTGTGTCGTGTCCCGACGCACCGCCACCGCCGGTCGAGGGCGGGTTGCTGGATCGCGTCCAACTCAACGATCTCGAAACCTCGCTCGCCGAGGGACTGCTCACGAAGGCCGACCGCGCAAGCATGAGTTCGGCGTTTGAACTTCGCGCGCCATTCCTGGATCTTGCGGTCATGGAGTATGCCACCACGCTTCCGCCCGCAGAACGGGTGTGCGGGCTCACCACCAAGGCATTTCTCAAGCGATACGCACTGCGCTATCTGCCGGGCGACATCGTGCATCGTCGCAAGCGCGGCCTCTCCGTGCCGCTGAACGCCTGGCTGCGCGGCCCGCTTCAGGACTGGGCGGAGTCGCGATTGCGCTCCGACGCGCTCTCGGAACTCGGGGTTCGTGTCCCTGCCGTGCTCGAACTGTTCGCCGAGCATTCCGCGCGTCGCGCCGACCACGCCCGCGCGCTTTGGACACTGATCGTGCTCTCGGAGTGGCTGCATTGGGCGAAGAGTGGCGCCAACCCGAAAGCGGGTGATGGTACGGCTTAAACTGTTTTGTAGATACAACTCCACGGATTGAATCTCGAAGAGGAAGGATGGAAACAATGAACAAACCAAAGATCGCGTTCAACACGGCCAACCTCGTCGCACGAGTCAGCGGCTATCGTTTCGAACTCGCGAAATGGGGCGATCAGCATCGGCGCACGGTGGAGGCCACGGATGAGGCGGCGTGGTCTGCCATCTGCGAGGAGATCGCCGCGGCCGGGTACAAGGCCATCGAAATCTGGCAGGCGCACGCGGCGCCGGAGACGATGACAAAACAACGCGCCGCCGCGTGGAGGAAGATTCTCGATCGCTGCAAGCTTGAGCCGATAGGCTACGCGGGTGGGTTGAGACGAGAGACAACGCAAATTTGCCGGTGGCTCGGCATTCCGCAGATCAACGGCGGGATCGGCACACTCCCGCTCGCCGACGCGACAGCGCTGTGCAAGGAGATGCGCGTGCGGTTCAACCACGAAAACCATCCCGAGAAAAGCCCCGCGGAAATCTTGAGCAAAGTGGGCGGCGGCAATGAATGGCTCGGCGTCTGTCTCGACACGGGCTGGCTCGGTACGCAGGGTGTGTCCGCTCCCGAGGCGGTACGTGTGTGTTTTCCTGTGTTGCGTCACCTGCACATCAAAGATGTGGCGGCGGCGGGCGGGCATCACACCTGTCTGCTCGGGACAGGCGTGGTGGACCTGCCCGGTGCGATGCGGGAACTGAAGCGCGGCGGTTACGACGGTTGGTACGCATGGGAGGACGAACCCGAGGACCGCAACCCGATGTTGTCCGCCGTCGAGAACCGGGTGTGGATCGAGAACCAACTGGCGGCCAGGTAAGCGTGGCTACCCCTACAGCATTTTTCTCAATCGCTCGATCGCGGCGGGGAAGTGGTCGAAGGGAAGATGCTCCAGCACCAGCGGCAGGTCGGGACGCCGCGTCCGCAAAAACTCCAGGTAGGGCGGGAAGGGAAAAACGCCCTTACCGAACTCGGGCGTGCCCTTCTCGGCCCCGTCCGCGCCGACGTCCTTGAGGTGCGCAATCACGAACCGCGACTCGAACCGATCGAGGAACTCGCGCGTGATCCGTTCGCGGACCGGCAGCAGCGGCTTCGAAAGATAGTTGAATGGATCGAGCATCACCTGCAAATGCTCGGTCGGGAACTTTTCGAGCACGCCGATCAAGTGACCGTGCGTGGCGAGGACGTTGTTGACGTAGCCTTCGAGCGCGAGGATCGAGCCGTGTTTCTCGGCGACGGCGAGGAGTTGGGCGAGGGCGTCGCACAGCGAATCCCACGCGTCGCTTCCCCAGTTCTCGGGCACGGCCACCCAATCGCTCTCCGGGTGATACGTGCCCGTCTCCGTTGCGACCACCGAAGTGCCGAGTCGCGGCGCGACTTCGAGGCAGCGCTTGAGATACTCCAAATTGGTGCTGCGCTTTTTGGCGTCGGGAGAGGTGAGGTTCCGGTAGCCCGCGATGCCGATGATCGAGATGCCGGCCGACTCAAGCCGCGAATGAACCTTGTCGGGATCGTCCAGCGCTTCCTCCATCAACTCGCCCCCGAGTTGGACGCAACTTAGTCCGACACGACGGAATCCCTCGATGAATTTGTCCAGGTCGCCGTGTTTGAATTCCCACGGGAACCCGCCGAGGACGGGCCACGGTTGACTCGACTTGAGGGCGGGAAACACTGCGCGCGTGAAACTCATGTCGCGCCGCACCAACTCGGGCGGTCCCGCCGGCGTTTCCATCACGATCCAGCCATCGTAGCCGGTCTCGTGCAGCGCGCGCGCCGACTCGGAGTAATGGACGCGTCCCAGGCCGGGACGGCAATCGCCGGGACCGACGCGCGTCTCTTTCATGTGCACCTGGCGGATGAGTCGTCCCAGGCCACGCACTTCCGTGGCCGTGTCCATGCCACGCCAGACGACGTTGGCCAGATCGAAGTAACACCCGAATGCCGGGTTGCCGACTTTTTCCGCCATCCGGCGAATGTCGCCCGCGGAATGGGTCCCCTCGTAGCAGAGCGTGACGCCACATTTCTGCGCCGCGGGACACAACTCGCGGAAGGCGTTCGTCGCCCGCGCGAACCCCGCTTCGGTCGTGATCTCACCTTTCCCGAAAAACGGCACGAGGATGACCGCTGCGCCGAGTTCGGCGGCCCATTCGATGCATTGACCGATGTCTTGCCGGGCAGCGCGCGCCGCGGCTTCGTCGCTGCTGGCGATGCCACCGTTGTTATGTTCGATCAGGACGAGCGAAGGAATGGCCAGTCCGCTGGCTGCTTTCGCGCGTTTGAGGTTTTCGAGTCGCGCGCGGTCGGCAGCACGCAGTTCCGCCCGATGCACACACACTTCGACTCCGTCGAACCCCAGCCGTCGCGCCGAGGCGAACCGTTCCGCATCATCGCCGCCCCGCAACAGATGTTCCATTGCTCCAAGTTTCATGGTCGAGCGCCGAAGTGTAGGAAGGCAGGAAGAGAAATCAACGGTGAAAGAAAATGGTGGGCGTTACAGGACTCGAACCTGTGACCTCTTCCATGTCAAGGAAACGCTCTAGCCAACTGAGCTAAACGCCCACAAAGGTCAGTGCAGACTGCTAGGAATCTAACGGTTTTCTACTACTACCATTCCCGGTTATTAAGTCCAGTCGCAACTTGTGAGCAGATTTTTGGGGGCGCATCTCACCTTTGTCGAGGTTTTTGCCCCTGAGGGCGGGGTTTCGATTTTTGGGTTGGTCGCGCCAGCGGTCCCAACTCGGCGCGTTGGATTCCCAAGCCGACCCACTCATCCGTGAGCTGGCGGAAAGTCTTGAACGAAGCCAGCAGGAGGGTGACCTCGTTCACCGAACCCGCACGGACGAAGCGGCAGTTGAACTTGCCGTGATAGACGTAGGTTAATTTGGCGTAGGGACCATGCGGCCGGGGTTTCTGCGGGTCCACGCACTTGCAGCCCGGCCTACCACATACCTGGTATTGGCGGGAGAGGCTGCCGGGGTGCAGCGGCCCCAGCTTCATGAGTTGGTTTTTGATCTGAAGGATTTTTTCATCAATTCCGCAACAGCCTGCTTCAGTCCTGGGCTCAAACCGCCCAGGCCGACCTCCACGCCTTGTTGCAAACTCCCACGTCACCTTGGGCCACTTGGAGGAACGCTTGGAGGCGCAGGCGCGAAAACGCATGCTCCCGATCCTCCGCGACGCGACGCAATCGCTGGCGACCCAACAGCCGTTCCAATGCCCCCGTTGCCACCAACCGCTGCGGGCCGAGGCCCACCACCGCCCACGCACTCTCGATACCGTCTTTGGTTCCTTCACCCTCAAGCTTGACTACGACTGGTGTCCAACCTGCGCGCGCTATTGTCATCCAGCCGACCACGGCCTGGGCCTTCAGCCCCAAGCCCCGGCTTCGCCCAGAGTTCAGGAGATCGCTGCGCTCATGAGCATCCGCGATCCCTATGCCCAAGCCGCCAAAGATGCCGCGCGCTTTATTTCATGTAAAAGAGCACTTGTACGAGTTGGCCCGCACCCTTCACGGGGAAGGCACCCCTGCAGCCCCGCAGTGGCTTCAACCGCTGCTGCGTTTCTTGGAATCTCGCCAGGAGGCGGGGGTTCACAGAAGCGAGCGACGGTGGCAAAAGCTTGATTCTTCTCTTTCTTGGCGAGCTGCTGTTCCGTAACCCGCCGCCTGCCGCACAATCCAGCAATCCGCCTGCACCACACCTATTTTTTTGGGACCAAGATCGCTGCTGACTTGGCGGCGACGGGTACGCGCAGTTTGCCGTCGTTGGCGGCCAACGCGGGTCCCGCGTGCTCCCCAAGCCGGATCGCGCGAACCGTCGCGGCCCACGCGAAATCCGTCATGCCGAGTTCGGCCATCGGCGTCTCGCGAACTTGCAGTGAGCTGGACTTCATCAAGTCCACTACGTGGGCATTGGGCGGGAAGGGCGAAGGAAGCTCGATGGTCTGATCGCGGGTGCTGTTGTTGATCACGACAGCGACCACCTGGTCGTTGCGCGTGCGTTTGAACGCGATCACGTCGTTGATGTCGTGGACCATCAGCGTCTGAAACAATCCCGTCCGCAACGCGGGATACGTGTTGCGGATGGCGATGAGGCGCTGGAAATGCGCGAGCACGTCGTCCGACACGACCTCGCGCGGGTCATCGTAGGGCTGAAGGTCTTTCCAGAGCATCGGTTTGCGACAGGTCGGGTCGTCGGCGCCGTACATTCCGACCTCGTTGCCGTACCAGATCATGGGCGCGCCGAGGAACGTCATCTGGAACGTCGTCATCAGCTTCAGGATGCGGTAGGCCTCGTCGCCGGGTTTTGAGCCGTCGTACGGGCAGCCATCCTGCGGGCGGTTGCACTGATCGTAATCGCGGTCGGCGTTCAGGATCATGTTGGCGAGCCGGTCGGTGTCGTGGGAATCGTACAGATTCTGCATGACCATGTTGACCTGGAGCGGGTAGAGCGCGAGCAGTTGCTGGAGCTGTCGGTCGAATTCGGTGGCGGTGATCTTGCGTTTCCGATCGGCAAAGAACCGCAATGCGCGGATGGCGAACTGGTAATTCATCACCGCGTCCCACTGATCGCCCTGGAGATATTTCGGCGCTTCGCCCCAATGCTCGCCGTTGATGTAGGCGTTCGGGTTGATGGCTTTGACGTGTTTGCGCCATTCGATCCAGAATGCGCTCGGCACGTCGGGCGCGACGTCGAGCCGCCACCCGTCAATGCCTTCGCTCGGGTCGCCGTCGCCGTTTGGGTCCATCCACCGCCGTGTGATGTCGAACAGGTACTTGCGCGCGGTCGGCGAGGCGATGCCGTGGTCGTTGTCCTTGCGGAAGTTCGGCATCCAACCTCCACCGTCCCAGGAGCGATATTTGACGGGCGGCCCCCAGTTGATCACGTCGAACCAATCGGCGTAGGGCGAAGCGGCGCCCTTGGCGAGCACGTCCTGCAAGGCAAAACTTTTCTTGCCCATGTGATTGAAGACACCGTCGAGGACCACCTTCAATCCCTGCGCGTGCGCCTTCTGGACGAATTCGAGGAACAACTTGTCCGAGGGCGTCCATTGCCACGTGGTGGGATCGAGCGTTTCTTGGGCGATGACCGCCGCGTTGTCGTCCTTGAAGCCGTAGTAGGAAAGCACATGCCGGTAATCCGTGGTGTCGTAACCGTGGTACGAGTTTGCCTCGAAAATCGGGCACAGGTACAGGGCGGTCACGCCGAGTTCGCGGAAGTACGGCAGTTTCTCGATCAGCCCCTGCAAGTCGCCGCCGAGCCATCGGCCATACCAGTCGTTCGAGAAGTCCTTGCCCTCGACCGGCTTTTCCCACGCGGCGCATTTGTACCAGTTCCAACGCCACGGCAGCGTTTTTGGTGGGTCGTTCGCCGTGCTGCCGTTGCGGAACCGGTCCACCATGATCTGATACCAGACGACGTTCTTCGCCCAGTCGGGCGTCGGGAAACGAGGCGTCAGGTCCGCGGCGAATCCGCGCCGTCCGCCCTTGCCTTTCTCCGCGCCGAGTGTGCGTGTGGTGGAACCATCTGTGAGCACGAAGTAGTAGCGCAGTTCCTTTTTCGGCTCGTCGAGAAACACAGTGGCTTTCCAGTAATCGAAGCCGTGCTGGGATTGCGCCCGGTGCAGCGGGAACGTGTGCTCTCTGTCCGCAAGGAACAACGACCACGGCCAGGCGCGTTCTTCGAGCACGCGCAGCTCGACGCGGTCCACGTCGCCGCTCAACGTCCGCAGTCGGACCTCCACCAAGTCGCCGGACACGACATTGAAATCGCGTGCCTGATCCGGGCGATGCTGTACCGCGGTCATTTTCACATCATGAGGCGGTGCCTGCCCGAATTCCTCGCCGCGCAGGCCGATGAAGAGCCCGGAATTATGACCACCTTGGCCGTCGGGAACACGTGACGACGGATTGGCCTTGGGGTCTTCGAGCCAGATGTCGCCGTTGACGACGAACTTGTACTGATGCGGACCGTCGTCGAGTTTGAGATGCGCGACAAAGGTCCCGTCTCCCTGATCGGTCATCGGCGTCGCCTCCGTGCTCCAGTTGTTGAATGAGCCGGCCAGGTTCACCGTGCGGACTTTGACGTTTCGCGCGCGCGGGGATGGATCGTCGGCCGGCCGGTAACGGAACTCTGTGAAATCCTCCACAGCCCAGGTGAGCTCATTGGCCCGTTCGTCGTAGCGGATATGCAGGAACTGGTCGCCGCGGGCGGTCGCCTGGAGGGAGACGTTGGTGAGGACGCGGTTCGGGTCGTGGTTCTTGATCAACTGGAAACGCGCCTCACCAGAGGCCGGTGGGCGAATCACCTTCGCATGCGAGCCGGGACTCTGCCGCTGCATCGCGGTCGCGGAATGCGTGGGGAGCGGGCTGGTCGTCTCGCCGACCAACTGATAGCTGGCCTGCGCCATGAGGGTGACCGGCTCGGGGGCGCTTGCCATGCCGTCGTTGATCTTCGCCCAGAGATGGTACGTCCCGTCATCCGGCAGCGTCACCAAGGCGCGCGAACTTGAAGGCGACTCGTGTTCGATCATCGCGCGGACAGGGTCGTCTTTCTCCTGACCAAACTCGTAACCCGTGATGATCGCGCCGTCGCGTGCCACGCTCTCGGAAGCATCGAGCGTGATCGGAATGTTGGCCTCGACCGCTCCGAGGATGTGTACGACCGGCTGCGGCTTGTCCATCTGCGCGGGGACAAGCCACCAGCGGCGTTTCCCAAGGTCCAACTCGATGAAGTACGCACCGTGACGCGGCACCTCCAGCGGAATATCTTTGCCGTTCGCCGTCACCGTGCCGCCGTCGCCGTGGCCGTAGTTGATCGCCCAATCACCGTCCACGGTGAACTTCATCTTGTATTGGCCGGCACGAAAGAACGCTTTTACGCGGTAGTTGCTGTCGCCGGTGTAGGTCAGCCGGTATTTCGCGTCGGCGGGATTCCAGTCGTTGAACGTACCGGTGGCGTGTATGACCTTGTGCGGCAGGTCGGCGGCGAACGCGGACAATGCCAGACCAACCAGGACAAGCGTGAACTGCTTCTTCACGCGTTGACCCGGAGGATGAGAGCTGAACGGGCGGGGACGTTAATTTCGTCCGTAAAGAACTGCTGCCCTGAGAGTAGTTCACTGGCGCTCACTCGCTCGGGGAGCTGGACGTCCTGATCCTCGCTGTTGCGGTTCAATACCACGAAGCAGCGGTTGCCGTCGGCGCGCCGTTCGAAGGCGTAGAGTTGACGCGGGTCATCCACCAGGAACGGCCGAAAGCTGCCCGCGCGCAAGGCCGGGTTGGCTTTGCGAATGGCGATCAGCCGCTGGTAGTAGGTGAAAATCTCCCGATTCTGCTCGGTGGGTTTGTCCCACGGATAGCAGCGACGACAGTCGGGGTCTTTCCCGCCACGCATCCCGATTTCGTCCCCGTAATAGATGCACGGCGCGCCCTCGAAGCTGAACTGCATCGCCGCCATGAGCTTGAGCGATTCGAGAGCATAGCCGGCATCCTTCGCTCCGCCGACCGGCTTGGCGTTCGGGTCCTGATTGCTGGTGTCTTCACCAAGCGCGACGGACATCGGGCGCGCGGTGTCGTGGCTGCCGAGCAGGTTGAGCATGACCGCGGTGGCTTGCTCGGGATAGTCGAGCATGATTTGACGCAGCGTGTGGTCGAATGTCTTCGTGTCAATCGTCGTCTCGGCAAAATAGTGCAGCAATGCCTTCTGGAAGCGGTAGTTCATGACAGCGTCGAACTGATCTCCATTGAGCCACGGCGTCGCGTCGTCCCAGATTTCACCGACGATGTATGCCTGCGGGTTGACTTCCTTCACCGCCCGGCGAAATTTCGGCCAGAAGGACGAGATGACTTCATTGGGCACGTCAAGCCGCCAGCCGTCGGTGTTCGCTTCGCGCAACCAGTACTGGGCGACCTTGAGAAAGTAGGCCTCGACCTCGGGATTGGTGTAGTCGAGCTTCGGCAATGTGTGGAAGCCCCACCAGCAGTCGTACCATTGCAGCGCGTCCTTGTGTTTCGCGAAGGTATCGGGGATCGGCCACTGCTTGATGAAGAACCAGTTCCAGTACGGTGATTCCTTGCCGCGTTTCTTTACGTCGAGGAAGAACGGATGCAGGTTCGAGCAGTGATTGAACACGGCATCGAGAATGACGCGAATACCGCGGGCGTGGGCGGAGCGGACCAGTTCCTTGAGCAAAGCGTTGTCGCCAAAGTGCGGATCCACCTTGAAGTAATCAATCGTGTCGTACTTGTGATTGCTGGCGCTCTCGAACACGGGCGTCAGGTAGAGGGCCGTGATGCCGAGTTCGCTCAGGTAATCGAGCTTGCTGAGGATGCCCTGCAGGTCGCCGCCCATGAAATTGCGGATGGACGGTTTTGAGCCCCACGGCTCGGCGCCGGTGGGATTGGTGGACGGATCGCCATCGCAGAAGCGCTCGGGAAAAATCTGGTAGAACACGGCGTCGCGCACCCAACCGGGGGTATCGAACGCGGCATGAGTGCGCGGATCGTATGCGAACCACGAAGTCGGTTTTTCAGAATTGAGCTGCAGCCCCTGCGGCGTGAACCAACGTGGCTTGTCGCAGGCGTGCAGGTGAAACACGTACTCGATCGGTCTGGCTGCGCTCAGGGTGGCGCCGAAGTGCTCGGTGCCGTTGACAGGGCCGAGCCTGTCGAGTGGAAGTTCGTGGTCGCCACCGTTGCCGCGCCAATGGATCCGGGCGTCCCGGATCGCATCGCACGTGCTCTGGAGCTTGAAGACAACGCGGTCGTCACCCAACTTGTTGACGAAACGACGAATCTGCGGGTCGTGCTTGGCGCAAGGGACCATTGTGCGAGAACGCTCGACGAAGCCTGGACTACTTGCTGACGATCTTCACCGAGTTATAGCCACCGTGTCCATCGTCGGCTTTCTCGGAATTGGTGGGATCGGTTTTCCACTCACCGTCCACCACGAACTTGTACTGGTAATTCCCCGGCTGAAGCTTGATGGTGATTTTCCAGTTGCCGTTGTCGTCCTTCTTCATCAGCCACTCGGGTAGCTCCTTGATCTTGCCGCTCTCGTTATCGAGCCAGTTGTTGAACTGGCCGGCGAGGTACACCGCCTTTGCCGACGGGGCGGAATACTCGAACGTGACGGAGAGTTTCGGGTCGCCCACGTCTTGTGCGTCCATCCCGTTCGGGACACAGGTGATGGAAATGAACAGTGCGGTCAGGACAATCAACATTCGATTCGACATGGAACCTCCTATTGTGTTTGGACAGACGCGATTCCCGCCGTTTCCTTCAACTTCGACCCACAGGACTCGCGCACGACCAGGTAAATGGGTATGACCTCCTGCACTTTCTCGGTCTTTTTGTGAATCAGGTCCACCATCTTGTCACAGGCCATCTTGCCGAGATCGTACAGCGGCTGATGCACGGTGGTCAGGCCGGGAATCGCGTAGCTCGCCTGCGGAATGTCGTCAAAGCCAACCACGGCGATGTCTTGGGGCACGCGCAAGCCCATCTCGCTCAACCGTTTCATTGCGCCAAGCGCCATCTTGTCGTTCAAGGCAAAGAGGGCAGTCAGCTCGGAATCACGGCGCACGAGTTCCTCGGCCGCCTTCATTCCGCCTTCCTCCGTGAGCCAGCCGTCGGAGACAAGGTGTGGGTCGAAAGGAACGTTGTGCTCGGCGAGGGCTTCCGTGAACGACGCCAACACGTCCTGACTGGTCTGAATTTCGGAGAGACCACCGCCGATAAACCCGATCTTCCGGTGGCCGAGCCTCAACAGGTGCTGCGTCGCCTGCCACGCACCGTAGCGGTAGTTGGAAACCACGTAGTTCAGATCGTGCTCCTTCGAGTAACTGTTCACGAGCAGAAACGGACGACTGGGGTCTGTCATGTCCTCGATGAATCGGTGCCGCGCGTTCGCTCCGATGAACAGGATGCCATCCACATACTTTTGATCGTAGAGTTGCAGATGCTCCCTGCGCTCGATGAAATCCGCACGCGCCACCTCCAGTAGAATCTTGTAACCCAGCTTGCTGGCCCGGTCGTAGATACCACTGACAATCTCGCCAAAATAGACGTCCGCAAAGGTGTGACGAAGCTGCGGCACCAGGACGGCGATGGTACGGGTATGTTTCCAAGCCAACGCGCGCGCCATCCGATTCGGCTGGTAACCCAGTCGCTCGATGGTTTGGAGCACTTTCGCACGGGTCGCCTGACTGATGCGGGGGTTATCATTGAACACGAGTGAAACGGTTGAAAGCGACACCCCGCTCTCGCGGGCGATGTCCTTAATCGTATGGCGTTTCTCGGGCTGGTTCATATCGCATGACAACCTACCTCTGCAAAGGCTGGCGAGTCAATGATTTTGCTAAACCGCTTTTCAACGCGGAAAAGACCGCATCTTGCAGTGTGACGGTGTGTCGGATTGCAGTCCTTCATCGAGCCAGATCCAAATTCCTATGAATTTTCGGCCATTTCCCGCAATTTTCCGGTCTGGTCTCTCACCCAGCCGGATTCCAAAAGAAAGCTGTTGACATCCGGATCTCCGTTTTGGTAGTAATCGCCACAGTTGAAGCGCTTTTACGGATGTTGTAAGGCGTGCGAACCAAGTTCGAGATGAGTGAGGGAGAGATGAACAGTTACACCGCAAGATTGTTTGGACTGGGATGCATTGCGATTGGGCTTCTGGCGCACACACGAAGCGATGCTGCCGTGGTTGCCTCCGATACCGCTTCTAACTACGGAGTTGCGTGGGCGGGCAATGGCGGCACGGGATTCGACACATGGGTGTTCCAAAACAATCCAGCGTCTGGCTTTGCGGGGCAATTCTTGGCCAATACTGGATCACACGGGGACTTAAACTACGTTTGGTCCGTGCCGGACTTCAAGGCGTGGGGCACGTTCGCGAATGGGAGCGGCTTCCAAGAGTCCGTCGCGTTTCGTGGGTTCGGGTTCACGGGGTCAGGTTGGGCCAATGCCCTGAACGAAGCCGGGGATCAGTTCAAGGTTTCATTCGAGCACGGCGGCATCAGCACCGGCGGCGCGGTCGGATTCAGTCTGCGAAACGGCAACGCCGATGCGGGCCCCGGCAACTACAACACCAACCAACGGTTCGAGTTTGGCTTCCAAGGCGGCACGAGTTCGTACAGCATTTTCGACGCGTCAGGTCAAACCTTCACCGGAATCCCGTTCACGAGCGATGGTTTGGATGTGGTCTTCACCATGACCAGCCAGAATCATTACTCGTTGCAGGTCTTCAACGCCAACGGGGGCGGACTGCTCGGGACGTTTACAGGTCAGTTGTCGGGCGCGCTGAACTCAACGATTGACAGCGTCGCCCTCTATAATCGCGACGCGGAATCTGCAAACGCTTATTTCAACAAGCTGGAGATCTTCAACGCGCCGATTCCGGAGCCGGCCTCTGCCGCATTGGTTGCGGTTGGCTTGTTCGGGTTGTTGCGACGGCGTCGAAAGAGTTGATTCTCGGCAAGACTGTGGCCGTTGCCTCAAACCCCGCGTCAGCGGGGTTTGTTGTTTCTATTGTCCTCTTTTCGATCGGCCTTGTCTGCGATCAGGCGAATCGCGTTGGAGAATATCCACGGCTTTCCTTCGAGCCACGCTTCCACCCGGTGGGCGCCGGGTTGCTGAACCCGAAACGAGATCTTCTGCCGATGCGTTACCAGAATTCGGCGACCATCGCAGAGAATGCGGATTTCGCCAGAGACAGGCAGCTGGATTTCCAGCAGCCACTCGGGAGTGTAAGCCGCTTCATCGCCCATCAAGAGTGTCTTTTCACCATTCGTGGCGGTGAACGAAAAGCCGGCCGCATCGCCCCATAGTTCCAACGCGCCGTAGCAGCGGCCCGCCTTCAGTGCGGCCATCACCGACTCCCGGTCCAAACACGGAGCGATCACGTGCGTCGTGGTGATCTTGAACAGTTGCTCGTACGTCCCGATGTAACCCGCGCGAGGACCGAAGAGATGGATATTCTGGTGCGCGTCGTTGCCGAAGATGCCGACGAACCGCCGGCGCTGCGTGATTTCGTCCCAGCGCTCGAAATTTGGCCGATGGAGCGCGATCATCGAGCGAAACAGCGTGCCCGGCAGCAGGAGCAGCGCTTTCAGCGCAAGCCACGCCTTGTTCTCTGCCATCGCGTTGGCGTGCGTATTATAAACCTCCATGCCATCAAACTCCGCTGCGTCCCAGTCGGTGAACGATTCCGCATGGCCCACGAATGCCAGTCCGCGCTGTTGATGGATGCCGGCCACGACGTTCGCGGTCGAGAGCTTCGCATTCACAGACTCACGCAAGTCCAGTCCGAGCACCGATCCGTTGCCCTTGGAAAACTCGGCACCTACGATGAACAAAGTCCGTCCCTTCTTCCCCCGCAGACCATGCTCGATCGAATCGGACGTGATGTGATCGGTCATGATCAGGAAATCCACTCCCACCCGTTCGCACGCACGCTGGATCTCCTCCGGCGTGCCCCGGCTGTCGTGCGAGAGGTACGAGTGACAGTGAATGATTCCCCGATAATCTTGCAGCCCATCCGGCCAGGTAGCAGAGGCCTCCCCGAGCCGCTGCGGCGGACCGCGGAACGTCGGCAGGGTCGCGCAACCGGCCGTGAGACTCACCAGAACAAGCGTCAATGCCAAGCGTCCGCCATGCATGCATCCACCCTACACAACGCCGATACCGCGTGCAATGACGCGCAGGTTGCAACATTACCCGAAATGCGTCATGATCCGCCCCGTTTCATGTTATGAACCATGAAAAACATTAAAAACTTGTCTGCGTTTTCGGCCGTCGGGGAGCTTTTGATCTCGACCTCGTCGTCGTCCTCGTCGTCGTGCTCGGATTCCCCGGCGCCGAGGACGAAAACGAGGACGATCGCGTTAGCTTCATTGGAAAGGAGTTCGCCATGAATCAGCGCGAACTCATCGCTGCGACCATTGAGACGCTGAGCGCTCGAGGAGACTCGGCCCGCTCCGTCCGCGCAGTTGTCGGCCTCGACGGGTTCGTGGATGAGATCGTCCGCATTGTGGACAAGAGGGACTCGCAGACCAAGCCGAGTTTTCTCCCGACCATGACCTCCCTCGCGGAACGCATTCAGCGCGCGGCGGGCAAGAGCACCAATCTTGAGCTCGTCGTTCAAATCGAGAAGCTCGGCGGCAACGGCCCGATCATGGCCAACGCGCTCGCGGCCTTCGGCATCCAACTCACCTACATCGGCAATCTCGGTTATCCCCGGGTGCATCCGGTGTTTCACGCGATGACAGAGCGTGCCGAAGTATTCAGCATCGCCGAGCCGGGCCACACCGACGCCATCGAGTTCGACGACGGCAAGATCATGTTCGGCAAACACCAGAGCCTCAAGGACGTGAACTGGGACAACCTCCTCGCGCGCGTCGGCCTCGACAAGCTGACCGCGGTGTTTGAGCGTGCCACATTCGTCGCGCTCGACAACTGGACGATGCTCCCGCACATGAGCGACATCTGGCGGCACATCCTCGCCGACATCGGTCCCAAGTTGTCGCGCGGAACCGTGCGGGCCATCTTCTTTGACCTGGCCGATCCGGAGAAACGGTTGCCCGAGGACATCCGCGTCGCGCTTGGCCTGATCACCGAGTTTCAGAAATTCTACCGCGTCGTTCTCGGCCTCAACGAAAAGGAGAGCCACGCGATCGCCGACGTGCTTGGGCTCAAGCCGAGTGGCCACGACAAGAAAGCGGTTACCGAGACGGCGGAACTCATCCGCAACAAACTTGGTATCCATGCCGTCGTGGTGCATCCCACGGCATTCGCTGCGGTGGCAACGGCGACCGGCAACTCGGTCGTTGACGGTCCGTTCGTTGCGAAACCCTTCATATCGACGGGTGCGGGCGATCATTTCAACGCAGGATTCTGTCTTGGCACCATGCTGGGTTGTGAGCCGGCGATCTGTCTGCAGATGGGCGTCGCCACCAGCGGCTACTACGTCCGCACCGCAAAAAGCCCCAGCGTGGCCGATTTGGTAGGATTCCTGCGAACCTTGTCAACCGTATGATGACCCGAACTCTAAGTGTTGGTTTCTGGTTGTGTGTGTGTTTTGTTTTTTTTGAAACAGCATCCATGGCCGACCCCGTCCACGAAGCCGCCAGCGCCGCCGATGTTACGCAGTTGACGGCACTGCTCGAAAAGAACCCCGACTTGGTTCAAGCCCGGGACCCGCTCGGCATGACGCCGCTGCATTGGGCCGCATTCCGCGGGCGCAAAGAAGCCGTTGTCTTGTTGCTCGCGAAGAAAGCCGACCTGAACGCGACCAGCATCGCGGGCGAAACCGCGCTCCACTTCGCGGCACAGGGTGGTCACAAGGATGTTGTCGAGCTTCTCCTCTCCCAGGGCCTTGGCCCGAACGCCAAGAGCAATCAAGGTTCGACACCCCTCAAGGTGGCACTCGATGCAAACCACATCGAGGTCGCTGAACTGCTCGTAGCGAAAGGGGCCGAGCCAGATGTTTTCAGCGCCACCGCGCTCGGAAAACTGGAGCGCATCACCGCGATCCTCCAGGCAAACCCCGCCGCGGCAAAGTCCGCGGATCAGGCCGGGCGTACGCCGCTGCACCTCGCTGCCGAGCGGGGTGACAAGCAGGTTGTCGAACTACTCATCGCCAAGGGGTCCGATGTGAACGCAAGAGACGGCTCGGGATCCACCCCGCTTCATCGTTCGGTGCTGAAGGATCACAGTGCGATCATGGAGTTTCTCCTCACCCGCGGCGCCGAAGTGGACGCCAAAGATCTGAAGGGATCGACCGCGCTCCACCTGGCTTGCATGAGCGGCAACAAGGAGATGGTCGAGAAACTTCTGGCCGCCAAGGCGGACCTCAACGCCAAGGGCCCGGACGCGATGAGCCCTTTGCACTTCGCGGCGAAGCACGGTCACAAGGACGTGGTCGCGCTGTTGGTCTCCAAAGAGACCGATGTAAACGTACTCGACCGGTACAACTATACTCCATTGCATTGGGCGTCCGCCCAGGGTCACAAAGCGGTCGCGGAGTTCCTCATTGCCCAAAAGGCCAACGTGAACGCCAAAGGCTCGAAGGATTGGACGCCGCTACGTGCCGCCGTGGTCAACGATCATGATGCGGTTGTCGAGTTGCTGATTGCCAACGGCGCCGACGTCAATGCCAAGTACCAGAGCGGCTGGACCCTGCTTCACTGGGCTGTCGGCAAGCGCAAGAAGGACATGGCATCATTGCTGATCCGTAACAAAGCCGACGTGAACGCCACCGCACGCGACAAAAGCACACCCCTTCACGACGCCGCCCGCATAGGCGACACGACCATGGCGGAATTGCTGCTTAACAACGGCGCGCGCGTCAACGCTCGTGACGCGGGGGGAGCCACGCCACTGCATCTCGCGGTGCCCCGCTCAGGAGCTGTCGCTGAGTTACTGATCACCCGGGGCGCGGAGGTGGACATCTTCATTGCCTCGGCGATGGGCAACGCCGAGCGCGTGAAATCCATGCTGGCCAGCGATCCTGCTCTGGTGGCGACGAACTTCGTGGGCATGACACCGCTCCATTACGCCGCGCTGGGTGGATCAAAGCCCGTCGCCGAACTGCTCCTTGCACACAACGCCGACGCCAACGCCAGGGATCGCGGGGGCCGCACGGCCGCCCAAGTGGCGGAAGCGGCCGGGAGCAAAGAGTTGGTCGAGTTGCTGACTGTACCATCCAAGTAGCAAACTCGCTTCAGTTCCAGGGGCGGGTCTGCTGGTTTCGATCATGGACAGTTCAAAGCGCGCCGCAATGCGCGACTGGATCTTGTGTGTGTTGTGGGCGGGCGTCATTTTTCTCACCGTTCCGCTCGGCAACCAGATTCGCGATTGGTTGCTGATCGCTCGCAAACCCGCCGAGGTGGCGCGCTTTGAACTTGATGTCCCCGCACGCAGCCTTGCCACATTCCCTCTCGTGTCGCACGGGATCGAGGGATTCTCGCTATTGGAATTCAAGAATCGCAAGCTACGATCGTTGAGCCGGCTCGACATGCCCCATCAACACGCCGTGTTCGTGCTCGACCGGCTTTGCGTGACACGAGGTGCGACGCTCGAAGTTCGCCGGTATCAGAAGGACCGTCCGCCTGAACTGCTGCGAACTCTCCACCTGCCTGCGCAACCAGTTGAGATGATTCCGTGGCGCGAGCCGTACGTCGTCGCCCGCTATCCCGACGGACTGATTCAGGTCCTCGATGTCAACGCCAGCAAAACCAACGCCTTGCACGCCGAGTTCCGTCCCGACGCCCCCGTTTCCCGCATGGGAAATCTGCTCTGGGACTTGGCGCTGGCGACCTCCAATGGCGTTCTGTTTTGGAGAGAGGATTCCGCTCCGCCGTTCCATTGCCGCACAGAGTCGCCTGTCACCACAATCGAACTGGTGCGCGGCCGAATCATGGTCGGAGAGGAGAACGGCACCGTGCACGAACTCCGCCGCGCGGGAAACGGCTTCGAGACGCGCCGCTCGGTGCAACTCCCCAATCCCGCCATCACAATGAGCGGTACCCGATTCGCGCTGTTCGTCGGGTGTCGCGATGGCTCCCTCGCGGTCGTGGATTGGCGCGACGAAGCGAAGCTGGTGCTCAAGCACGTCTCAGACGGCGTCGGCGACGTAACAGACTTTCGCTTCTATTCGGAGCAGGGGTTCGCACTCGTCCGGCCGCAGACGCTGGTGCAGTTCAACCCCATGCCCGGCAACCGTCTCGCCGCACAATCGGTGGCGGTTTTGCTGGCGATACTCGGCATGACGCTGATCGCCTGGCTGTTGGTGAAACGACGCGAACGCTCGGTGGTGCGGTACGCCGTGCTCGCGCTCGTCGCTGTGATCTACGCGATGGACCTGCGTCGAATCCTCGCCACCGCCAGCCCGATCGAGGCAGCGCACTTCATCGAATATGGCGTGTTGGGCGTGCTGGCCGTGCGCGCGTTGCGACATCATCTCGACGATTGGGGCGTGTACCCGGCGGCCTTTCTGATCTGCACGCTCACCGGGATCGCCGATGAAGTGTTCCAGTGGCTGCATCCCGCGCGCGCCGAGGATCTGCGGGATGTCCTGCTGAACATGCGCGCCGGTGCGTTGATGCTGGTCGCATTCGCGTTCGGCGCGCCCCTCCCGGGTCAGCGACGCTGGTTTGGGGTTCGCTCGCAACGAACCCTTGGCTGGCTTATGCTGGGGACGGCACTCAGCTTGGCCTTGTTCATTCAGTTCCTCTGCCGCTTCGGCCACGAGATTCGCGTGCCGGGCGTCGGCAGCTTCGTCTCGCGCTACTCTGCGGACGAACTGTTGAGATTCGACACCCGGCAAAGCGACGCACTCGGGCTCAAGCTGGAGGCAACAAAGGATGTGCCTTACGATCAGTCCCTCAAGCAACTGGAAAGCGAACGATTTCTCTACGAACTGCGCGTCCATCTTTTCCGTCGCGACGCGCATTTCAACCGGGCGGGGTATTTCGTTGCGTACAAGGAAAACCAGTTGATCGAGTCGTACTTCAGCAACACCGTCTCACGCACCACGTATCACTGGAGCGACGATCAGAAGCAGAAATGCCGCAGCGAGATCGGCAACAACATCAACGACGACTACCAAAGCCCGGTTTCCGCGCAACTGATCACCCGTTACGGACCATGGCAGCTCTGGGGTGTGACCCTGTTCGTGACCGGCTTCTGCTTCTGGCTCATACGCCGCCGCTGAGCTACAAAGCCCGTTTAGACATCCGATCGGATGTCTAAATGGTACTGATCCAACTTGATTGGAATCGTCTCGGGAACAACCTGACGCTCCAATATTAGCCCTTTCTAGAGGTATAGGACAGCTTTCGGCATCAGTCCCATTTTGAGTTGCTCTTGATGCGATTACCGCGATGTACCATTTAGACATACGATCGGACGTCTAAATGAGCTTTGTGACACTTTTTGGTATCAGCGGCTGGAGGGGCGTGTGGCTACCCAGCCGTAGGTCTTGTACTCGTACTGGAACGAGTTTTCGGCGAGCGTGACCACGCCGAAGCCCTCGGGATAGCCGTAGTACGCGCCGCGCCACCACTTGCCACTGACCGCGCCGCCGGTAATGAAGGTGATCCCACCGTACTCGATCCGCTCCCGGATGTGAAGATGACCCTGTAACACCAACTTTGTGTTGTGCGCCGCGAGTAACTGGATCACGTCCGTTCCGTTCACAACAATCCGGTCGGCAGGCGCGGCTTCGAGAGCGGATTTTTCGCGCTGGAAAAATACCGTCAGCAACGGCACGTGTGTGAGGACCACGATAGGCCGGTCGCGTCCGACTGCTGTGAGGTCGGCAGCGAGCCAGGCCATTTGTTCTTCGTCCACCCAGCCGATGTATTTCAATCCGCGGTCATTCGGAATCTGCAGCGAGTCGAGAACGACGAAATGCCACCCACGGTGGTCGAACGAGTAGTACGTCCGGCTTAGGCCGAGTTTTTCGCGGTACACGCTGCGTGGGTCAGCCGACTTCTTCGCTCCCTGCGGCGGCTCGACGCCGACCAGGTCGTGGTTGCCGACGCAATAGTAGCTTGGACAATCCAGGTGCTTGCTCCGTTCGAGAAAAATGTCGAACCGAGATGCCGCCGTCGGTTCGTCGCTGGTGTAGCCATCCGTGATCAGGTCGCCGCCGACCAGCATCAGATCGGGACGAAACGAGGCCGCTTTCGTCAGCGACATCTCGACGGCGCGGGGCACGTCGAACTCGGAGCGGATATGCGAATCGGTGTAATGGATGAACCGAAACTCCCGGCTACCCGCGCGTCTCGTGTTCGCGCAGCCGGCCAGCCACGCTCCGCTGGCGGTGAGTGCTGCAGACTTTAGGAAGTCGCGACGAGTCAGGTGCCGATGATTCACGGTGAGTCTCCCCTCTCGAGTTCGTTGAGGATCGCCTCGATGGCGGCGATGGCGTTGCCGACCCACCGATTGTTCACCGCCAGGAACACGCGCCGTTGTGGTTTCTCGGTCGCGACGCGGATCAGCCTCGCAATGTCCCGGTAGCCCTCGGGATAGGCGTCCTTGATCTGACCGTACGGCTGGAACATCCGCACGGCCTGCTCATAGGTGCGGCCGGGGCGGAGCAGCGCCCGGCTGATCACGACATCGCTTGTGAGCGAGCCGGGCAGATCAAGTTGTCTGCCGATGGGCGGCATGCGCGTCCAGGAATTGAAGACGTGACCCGCCCCTCTCTGTCGGAGGCACTTGAAATACGGCTCGCCCAGCAGACTCTCATTCCGCACTTCCACGCCGTAGTGAAACATTCCGGGCAACTCCGTGAGAAAATCATCCAGCCGCGGAACAAACTGGCTCTGTACGGCTTTCGTCAGTTGCGGGAACTGAAACACGATGTAGCCGACCTGGGCCCGATGCGGCGCCAGTCGCTCGAGAAACTCGCGGCGCAGGAGCGACGCGTTCAGGAAATTCTCATTCTTCGCCCCGCGAGCCTTGCCATACCGGTCGTGATCGGGGAACGACGGCGCGGTGATGATCTCCGGCACCTTGAATCCGAATTGAAACGATGCCGGCACCTGCGCGAACAGCCGTTGCCAATAGGCATCCGAGTAGAACTGGTAAAACGAGAAGTCGCCACAGACGCTCGGGAAAATCTCCGCGTACTCTTCGAGACACCGTTGTTCAAATTGTTTCGTCGAGAGTCGTCCTCGGGTCATGTACCGGTCGCGCGTGTACACCTGCCCGAGCCAGCCTTCGTATTTCCACGACGAGGTGCCGAAATACACGCCGCGCTGCGACCACTGCTGCAGCCGCTTCTGGAGCGCGGCCAGCGGGTGAACCCTGTTCTCGCCGATCAACTCCAGTTGTTTCTCGACGGCCATGCCGCCCGCTCTCCTTGTTCACCCCTTGGCGGCGGTGACACGCTCCTCGACGAGCTGCTCCAGGCTTGGTGGGTTTCCCTGCGGGCACGCATCGAGATATGCCTGCACCGTTGCGCGCGTGCGCGCAGGGAGCCGGTCGAGGTGGCCCGGAGCGAGGAACGCCTCGCGCTGGCCGCTCTCGTGTTTCATCACGGCAAAATCCATTCGCCAGTACGCGGAGTGCATCGTCCAACGAAGTTGACCGCGCGGGTTGTAGCCGCGATGCCAGAGATTGGCGTTGTAACAGGCGATGTCGCCCGGCTCCATCTCCACCGTCTTCGCGCCGGGCATGTCGCCACACGGGTCGGTCTGCCAGGCGCGAGCCTCCGTCTCGGTTGCTCCCCGGACATGGCTGCGCGGGATGATTTGCAGGAAACGGTCGCCGGGTTGAAGCGGGGCATTGAACTGCGTAAACCAGAACGGCTCGGGTGTGAAAATCACCAGCGGATCGGTCTGGCGTGCCGGGTGGGGCAGATCGCGGTGCCAGGCCTGCACGTATGGTTTCCCGCCTCCGCCTGCGAGCATGCCGACGAGACTGTGTCGAACCCGGTGACGCAACAGCGATTCGACCAGCGGGATCACATCGGCATCGAGCCACTCTCCGACCGCCGCATCGTACTTGTCGGGATGGAGCAGATGGGAGATGCGTTCGGGCGTGCGTTGATTCGGGGAGCCGATCCAATTGAGCTTCACTTCGCCCGCGAGGCTGCGGTCCAGGAGGCGGTTGATGGCGTCCACAAGCGACCGCACGCGGCCCACGGAGAACGCGCCGCGAAAAATGAGGTATCCTTCTTCCGCATACGTGCGGCGTTGCGCGTCTGACACTGTCATGATCGTTCCTTCCCCATGAGTTCGGTATGCGATACCGGATTTGCCGAGCAAACGCCAGCCCGGTATTGACCAGTCCGGTGAAAGCCTCCGCAAAGCTGCCTGTTTTGCACATTTTGTCCGCGCGTCTTCATGGCATCGGCGCTGCTAGATTAGTTGGAATCCATGGCAACAAAGCAGCACTTCGACTTCGCCGAGCGCCCCTCGGAATCGAACCGCTTCCGCGCGATTCTGCTCGTGGACGACAACCGCGAGTTCGTGCAGACGCTCCAGTGGATTTTCTCCGACCAGAACTTCCTCGTGGACAAAGCTTACGACGGCGAGGAGGCGATGCTCAAAGTCACCGCCAACGAATACGACGCCGTCCTCTGCGACGTGATGATGCCGCGCCTGCGCGGGGACGAGTTCTATCTTCGGGCGATCGCGGGGCGGCCTTTTCTCGCGAACCGATTCGTATTCGTGACCGGCTATGCGGCCGATCCGAAGATCAACCTCTTTCTCTCCCAATACCGCGTGCGATGCTTTCTGAAACCCGTCCGCATTCCGCAACTCGTCCAGTGTGTGGCGGAACTGGTGGCGTGAGCCCGTATCGGGCGTGCGGCACCTTGGGTTTGCTTTTCCTTCCGTGTTCCGAATAATCCCGTGACCTATGCGCAAACTCGCCACCATCACCGTCATTGGCAAAGACCGGACGGGACTCGTCGCCCGCATCACGAACTTCCTGTTCGAGCAGAAGGCCAACATCGAGGCGCTCGAAGAACAGGTCACGCGCGGCCATTTCAGCATGACGGTGCAGGCTTCGTGGAAACCGGCTGAGTTCAAATCCTACGCCGTCGAAAGCGGACTGCGAAAGTTGGGCGGTGAGTTGGGTCTCGATGCGAAGATTCGTTACACCGACCCGGGCCGTCTCCAACGCATGGCGATCTTTGTCACGAAGGAGACGCATTGTTTCGAGGCGATCGTGAAGGAGTTGAAAGCGGGACGCATCAAGGCCGAGCCGGTCATCGTGATCAGCAACCGGCCCGACCTGCGTCCGCTTGCCGAGAAGGCGCGGCTGCCGTTTTTCGAGGTGGACTATAACGACCGGCCTGCCGCCGAGAGGAAAATCATCGCCAAGCTCGATGAGGTGGAGGCCGATTTCATTGTGCTGGCGCGGTTCATGAAGATTCTTTCTCCGAACTTCGTCTGGCGCTTCAAGAACAAGATCCTCAACATCCATCCGTCGTTGCTGCCGTCGTTCCCGGGAGCGCAGGCATACCGGCAAGCCTACGAACGCGGCGTCAAGATCGTCGGAGTGACGTCGCATTTCGTCACGATGGACCTTGATGAAGGACCGATCATCACGCAGGGATCATTTCGGTTGCGGACGAACGAACCGCTGGCCAGCATCGTCCAACGCGGGCAGGCTTTGGAGAGCCGCGTGTTGGTCGAGGCCATCAAACTCTATCTGCGCAAACGGCTGGATGTCTATTGGGGGAAGGTTCATCACCTCTGAGAAGCAGTTGTTTCTGACGATCAAGTCTCCCCGCCCGGATTCTCCGGCGCGTCCTGCCATAACTTGAGAAACTCCTTCGCCGATGCCGCCTTGTGGACGCACGCAAACTTCGCCACCTCGCGTCCCACATTCTTCAGGCGTTTCTCGATATCCTTGTCCTTGAGCTTGCCGTCCGCGTCGAACACGCTCCACGCTTTGGGCACGGACGCCTGGGTCGGTACCACCCACGCATGTAACGCGCGGCCGATGTTGCGCAGGTCGTTGAGCGCGCTGAACGCACCCATCGCGCCGCCCGACACGCCGACCAAGCCAAGCATCTTGCCTTCGAATTCATCAAAGCCCATCAGGTCGAGGGCGTTCTTGAGCACACCGCTGTAGCCGCCGTGATACTCGGGCGTCGCGAGGAGGATCCCCTGCGCGGCGCCGACTTCTTCACGTAATCGCATCACGTCGCCGGCATAGGTCTTCGCGTCCTCCCGGCCGTCGCAGAACGTCAGGCGATAGTCGCGCAGGTCAATCAACTGCGTGTTCGCCCCCGTCTCTTCTGCGCCGCGCAGCGCCACCGTCAGTGCCATGCGCGTGTTGCTGCCGTCGCGCAAGCTTCCGCAGATGCCGACGATCTTCAGTTTCTCGTACGCCTTCTTTTCACTCATAACGGATTCCCTCTCTGGGTTGGGGTTATCTCACGCTGCGAGCGGCATGATGTTAATGCGCCGCCGGCATTTGTTGCAGTTCAGATGTGTCCCGCGGAAGGAAGGACTCAATTGCAGCGTGTGGCCGCATTGGCATCGAAAACTCTCCCAACCCGCCGTTGCGCGCGTGTACTCAAGCGGCGTGAGGTCCTCGGCTGCCGGCTGCGGTGACGCTGCGGGCACCGGCGCGGACTGACGTTCCTGGACCGAGGGAAGTGTGAGAGGGGTGCCGCACCGCACACAATGGACTTCATTGCGCTCGAAATTCATCGGCACATTTGTCTTGAGGCCACACGCGCAGGTCACGCTCACGTAGCCGTCGAGCCGGTTCACCATCGTCCGCACGTCGCGCACGGCAAAGCCGGCACCGCCTTCGTCCGATGCGGCGCGCATTTCTTGATGTGGGGCGAGTTGGATCGCTGCAGCGCCAATGGCAGAGGCGCCGCCCTTGATCTGCCGAAACGCCGCCTCGTAATCCCCCCACCCCGCGCCCGCCATGGTGCGAAGGATTCGGACGCGCTCGGAGGTCGGAGGGTGGGTCGAAAACAGGCTTCCGCCGCTGCCGCTCGCTGCCAACGGACTGACGATGAACATGGGCGCCGTCACTTTCGTGTCGAAACTCAGGCCGCGTTGCGCCAGGGCGAGTTTTTCGAGTGCCGACGCAAGTCCTGCCGGATAGCGGGTGAATTGCGCCGCGCTGGCGTCGGCGAGATACTCGCGTTTTCGTGAGCAAGCGAAATAGAGAAGCTGGGCGAGGATCGGCGCGAGGATGACGAACAGCAATCCGATCAGCAGGAAGATCGGATGCCCCCCTCCTCCGCCGCGCGATCGTGACCGGCTGCTGCTGCGTCCGCTCCCGCGCAAGATGCGCCAGAACAAGTCCGACAACATGATGATCGAGCCGAGCATGACGCCGGCCAGAGTCATGAACCTGATGTCGAGGTTCTTGATGTGACCGATCTCGTGGCCGATCACGCCCTGCAACTCGTCGCGATTGAGCCGCTGCATCAGGCCGGTGGTGACGGCCACCGCGGCGCGTTCGGGGGTCCGACCAACAGCGAACGCGTTGGGAGTCGGCTCATCAATCAGGAACACGCGCGGCATGTGGCCGAGTCCCGACGCGATCTTCATTTCCTCGACGATGTTGAACAGGCGCGGGTTGTCGTCGCGTTCGAGTTCGTGGGCGTTGGCAGAGTTGAGCAAGATGGATTCGCCCGCGGCGAAATAGACCAGCATTTGGATCATCCAGATAACGAGCGCGGCGAGCAGTCCGAACCTCCCTCCACCCGGCGCAAGGGCCTCACCGCCGACGTAGCCGAGCACGAGCAGCACCGCCACCATGCCGGTGATGAGCACCAGCGAGCGGCGGCGGTTGGATTGGATTTGTTCCCACATGAGTCAACAGCGGAAGGTTGGAAGAATGGAAGGTTGGAAGAATGGAAGCTGTACCTTGTGATTCCCTTCAATCATCCATTCATCCATTCTTCCATCCGCTCAACTGAATTTCACTCCCGGCGCCTGTCGTTCCGCGGCGGACTCGACCTCGAAGAACTCGCGCGCGGTGAATCCGAACGGGCCCGCGATCAGGTTCGTCGGGAAGACCTGGATGCGCGTGTTGAACTGCATCGTCGCGTCGTTGTAAAACTGCCGGGCGAACGCCACCTTGTTCTCGGTCGAGGTCAGTTCCTCCTGCAACGCGAGGAAGTTCTGGTTGGCCTTGAGTTGCGGATACGCCTCCGCGACGGCGAAGAGCGACTTGAGCGTGCTGGTGAGAAAATTCTCCGCCTGCGCCCGCTCCTGCACACCGTGCGCGTTGATCGCCGCGGCGCGCGCCTGCGTCACCTTCTCGAACGTCGTGCGCTCGTGGGCGGCGTAGCCTTTGACCGTCTCGACCAGGTTCGGGATCAGGTCGTGACGGCGTTTCAGTTGCACGTCAATCTGCGACCATGCGTTGTCCACCTGGTTGCGCGCCCGCACGAGTCCGTTGTACGCCGCGATCAACCAGATCACGATCAGCGCCACCACGCCCAACAACACCAGCAATACGATTCCTCCAGTCACCTTCGTTCTCCTTTCTGTTTAGGTTTAGAGTTCACGCTTCAGCGTGCCGGTCGCGACGGGCGTTCCCACGCTGAAGCGTGAACTCTGAACGGTTGATCATCTTCTCCTGCCCACCACATCATTCAAAAACTCCACCGTCTTGTTCGCGCCGCTGCCGGGCTGGAACATCCCGAGCATCTGCTGCAATTCATCGCTATCAAACCACGCGCCGTGTCCCTGCGGACAGCGATCCACTTTTACAATGCCGCCCGCGTCGCCTTTGACCTCGACCTCTTCGAGCGAGCGGTCGCAGCGCGGACAAAGCGTCTTGCGACCCTCGGGACGTTTGCCTTGCAGTTCCTGAAATTTCAACAGCCGGTCCGAGGCGTCGGCGCCGGTGCGTTCGAGGAGGAGTTCGAGTTCACCCGTGTCGAACCACAATCCCCGGCATTTGTGACAGTAGTCCACCGCGATCCCCTTGAATTCGAGGATGAACAGCGCCTCATCGCATTTGGGGCAGACGGGGATCATGGGGAGTGGTAATCAGAGATTGGTAATTGGTAATTGGCAAATCGCACGGAGCGAGTGTAGCGGGGTAGCTCCCAATTACCAATCACCAATTACGAATTACGACTCAGAATCTGATCCAGTCGGAATCCCTCCACGTCCGTCCGCACCTGCAACCACAACGGCAGATGATCGGACATCTCGTAGGTCAGGTCTTCCTTGGTCATGTCCACCCCCGGGTAGAGCTTCTTCCAGTCGCCACAATAGAAATCGAGCACGCCGCCATGGTTTGCAAACGTGTCGGGATAATTCTGATAGTGCAGAATCTGATCGTAGCGTTTGTCCTTCGCCAGATTGCTGCCGTGCGTGCCGCGGAGTTTGGCCGGAATCTTCAGCCCCTTGCTCGTGATGGCCCTGAACAACTCATCGTCCTGCTTTGGGATGTTAAAGTCGCCCATGACGAGGATGTCCTTGTCCTCGACGAACTTCTCCCGGGCGCGGGCATCCACCCAGTCCGCCAGCACGCGCAACTCGGGAATGCGTCCCTTGTCGCTGTCGCCCCACCGGATGTGCGCGCTGAGGACGATGAAATCGAAGCTGCCCGCGCGGAACGACCCGATGTAGGGACTGCGCCACCATTGGATCGCGGACTCGTACTCGTTTGTTTTGGGATTCTTCTTGCGTGGTGCATTCGCCTCGGCGGCAAGCCCGGTAAAAGTGCAGGCGCGTTTGTCGTAGATGAAACCGAGTCGCTCGCTGTTGCCGGCGGGATCCGGGATTGGATCGGAGAAAACCGCTTTCCAGTACGGGCCGAGAATACGGAGTGTGCGCTCCAGGTCTTCGAGGTTGTCGCGCAACTCGACCACCGCAATCAGGTCGAACTGGCCGAGAATCTCGGCGATGTAATGGATGGAGGCATCCTTGCGCCGTCGCCGGCCGAATTCGCGGATGTTCCACGTGGCGATGTTGAGGGTCTCATCGAGTTTCGATGAAGGAATCTTCGCCGCGGCAATTCGCCTGCGTAACTCGACCAGCCCTTTTGCGATCTCGTTGGTGATTTTGCCGTGGTTCATGAGGGAGTCCGTTGCTCTCCAACATCTATCTCAACCTGCTGGATTACCAGATGGCCCAAGCGGGCCACGAGATGACACGCTCCGCCGACGACTTCGTCATCCAGTGTCGCACTCGAACCGAGGCCGAGGCGGTCTTGGAGAAGGTATGCGTCTGGGTCGAAGCGGACGTTCTGCGCCTGCACCCGGAGAAAACGCGCATCGTCGATGCCACGCAGCCGGGCGGCTTCGACTTCCTGGGCTACCACTTTGAACGAGGCTATCGATGGCCGCGCTCGAAGAGCCTGCGGAAGCTCAAAGACACCCTGCGCGCGAAGACCCAACGCACCAACGGACGCAGTATGCCGGCCATCATGGGGTCGGTGAGCGCGACGTTGCGAGGCTGGTTTGGGTATTTCCGACACAGCCACTGGACGACGTGTTCGCCGGTGGACAAGTGGGTGCGCATGCGATTGCGAAGTATTCTGAGGCGGCGGCGCAAGAAGCACGGTCGAGGGCGGACCAAAGAAGACCACCAGCGGTGGCCGAATGCCTACTTTGCCGGGCCTGGGTTGTTTAGCTTGGTGACAGCCCATGCACAACTGGTACGTCAATCTCATGAGAGACCCCACTGACTGGAGAGCCGGATGCGGGAGAATCGCCTGTCCGGTTCGGAGGGAGGGGCGGAGCAACTCCAAGCTCCGTCCCTACCCCTATCCAACGAAAGCAAAGCGCGCGTCAACCACATGCACTGACGGAGAAAAAATACCAGACCTAACACTCTCACACTATTTGTACCCCGGCAGGAAATCCTTCTCCGCGGCGAATAACTCCAGCGTCATGCGTTTGATCTCGGCCGGGCTGCACACCGCCGCCGTCAGCGGGTCGAGCATGAGCGCGTGGATCGCCTTCTCCTTGCTGCGCTCGATCGCGGCTTGCGCGCCGAGGTCGAACATCCGCATGTTCCAATCGCACAACGCCGCCATCTGCGGCGGCAACGCACCGTACCGGGTCGGGCGCACGCCGCTGCGGTCAATCATGCACGCCACCTCGACGCACCCGTTGGCGGGCAGGTTCGTGATCAACGTCCCGCCGCCATCGGTCGAGTTCATCACGTTGCCGTAGATGCGGAACGGGGTATCCTTCTCG
>CAZOTB010000058.1:0-35927 GCA_964582645.1 uncultured Verrucomicrobiota bacterium
GAGCGTGAACGAGTGGCGCAGGATGAAAAATGCCACTCGCTCACGCTCGCGGCTACGGATTCACCACGTTCTGTGGTTTGCCAGCGAGGAACGCAGCCAGGTTTTCCACTGCGAGTTGCATGAGCCGGGCACGGGCCTCCTTCGAGGCCCAGGAGATGTGCGGCGTGATGACGCAGTTCTTCGCCTGGAACAACGGGTTGTCGGCCGGAGGCGGCTCGACTGAAACCACATCCACTGCGGCGCCACCGAGGCGGCCGGCGTTGAGCGCATCGGCCAGGTCCTGCTCCACGATGAGGGGACCGCGCGAGTTGTTGAGGAGAAACGCGGTGGGCTTCATCAGCTTCAGCGTGCGCGCGTTGATCATTCCCTGGGTCTCCGGGAACAACGGGCAGTGCAGACTCACGACATCCGATTCGGCGAGCAGTTCTTCGATCTTCGCGAAGCGGAAACCCGGGTAGGGTGGGGGATTGGTCTGCACGCTGTCGTGCGCGATCACTTTCATCCCCATCGCGTGACCGATTGCCCCGACCTGCCGGCCGATGCGTCCGAACCCGACCACGCCCAGGGTCTTCTCGGAAAGCTCAACCAGTGGCGCAAGCGTGAAACACCAGTCCTTGTTCCGTGACCACTCGCCCGCGCGCACGGCGTCGCTGTGCAGTTTGACGTGGTTTGTCAATTCGAGCAGCATGGCGAAGGCGTGTTGCGCCACCGAGGCGGTACCGTAGGTTGGGATGTTGCTGACGGGAATGCCCCGGGCGCGCGCGGCTTTGACGTCCACGATGTTGTAGCCGGTGGCCAGGACGCCGATGTAACGGAGATCGGGCAACTGCGCCAGCGTCTCGGCGCTGAGTGGCGTTTTGTTGGTGAGCACCAACTCGGCACCCGCAGCACGCTTGAGAATGAGGCTCGGTTCGGTGCGATCATGCACCTCGATGGGCCCGAACTTTTTGAATCCGTCCCAGCTCAGGTCGCCGGGGTTCAACGTATAGCCGTCCAGACAGACAATTTTCATAAAGAGATTCTCTGTTTCACAATTCGCCAAGGTGGGAGGCGCCTCAGCGCGCCAACTCCGTTCTCAACCCCAAGCCGGTCGGCGCGCTGAGGCGCCACCCACATTGGTCTATCGCTTCTTCGTCACGCAATCCGCAAATCCATACTTCCCAACTGCCGCGCTCACGCGCCGCTTCTTTTCTGCGACCGAAAGGTCGGTTCGCCGCAACGCCACGTGCGCCTCGTGCTCGAACGCCCGCATCCGTATCGCGGCCTCGGGCAGCTTGTCGAGACAGGAATGCGGAATCTTGATCACACCCTCCGCGTTGGCGTGAATGACATCGCCCGGGCGCACGGTGATCCCGCCGATCTGCACGGGGCGATTGATCCGTTTGACGTTCAATGCCGTGTGATGAATCACCGTTCCACGGCAGTAGGCCGCGAAAGGAACGTTGAGCAACCCGGGAACGTCGCGCACGCCGCCATCGGTCACAAGCCCGACGCAGCCGGCAGCGTGCAGCGTCTTCGCCATGCCGTCGCCGATGATGCACTCGTGATCGGGACGTTTGCCGACTGCCTTCACGACCCAAACGGCCGGCACGTTCATCGCGGTGATCTGCTCCACGTGTTTCCAATACCCGTCCGCGTTGGCTTTGTTGTTCGGTGTGCTGCTGTCTATCTCGCACACCACCGCCACGCCGACAGTCGGACCCAGCGTGGGGGTGACGGACAGGATCGAGCCGCCCATGTAGAACTCGTGCGCGGGCGTCGGATCAATGTAGCCGATCGTGTTCGCCAGCAGCGCGGTGTCGAAGTCGCGGAGCTGTTCGAGAGTCTTTCGCAGGGAATCAGTTGTCTTCATGGGCACAAGTCGCTATGGAGTCCGGCAGTGACCCTAGCGAGCGTACCCGGCGGAGGCAAATGAATTCAGCGACCGAGCTTGACTGGCCCGAGTACAAGAGTCCTCTCATGAACGCTTCTGCGGCGGAATCGGCGTCAGTTTGGGCTGGTTGGTCGGCGGCGTGTCTTCCTTTGGCAACGGCGGGAGCTGGTCGGGTGGAAGATTGTCCAAGCCCTTGAAGTCCTTGCGCAGGTTCTGCGCGTCCGCCTGCGCGGCTTCGGGCGTGCGCATCACCGTGGGACGAATCAAGACAATCAACTCGCTGCGGTTCTTGCGCCAGACGCTTTGTTTGAAGGCCATGCCGAGTACAGGCACGTCGCCCAGCACGCTTGCGTTCGAGCTCCATTCCCGTCGCGCGATGATCGGTTGCCGGTGGATGTCTCTCGTCTGAACGTGAGCCAGTAGTCGAGCCCGCGAGACAACGAAAGGCCACTGAGCTTGCCCGGGTCGGTGATGTTCTTGGGAGGCTTGCCCGTGAATCGGAACGAGCCGGTGGGCGTCGAAGCGCCCGCGCCCGTGACGCCGTTCCTCATAAACTCGCGTCGGAGAATGTCAATCCCGAGGTCGGTCGTGTTGCCGAGGTTGACCTCGACGATGACCGATTTGATGAGGACTTGGACGATGGCCCGGTCGATTTGCGGCATGGTGCGCTCGATGAGTGGAAGGTCGTGGGCGGTTCCCAGCACCAGAATCGTCCCTTGTTCGAGGTTCGGGATATGGCAGTGCTCGGTCTGACCCAGTTGGTGAACGACTATTTTGACCACGAGAATGAATACCATCGAGTGCTGAGTGTGCTTCGAATTCCCCAAGCGCTTCTTTTGGATCCATGGGGCAGGCCTCATCGGTATGCTTACCCGGGCAGGGCAGGGTGGGGTGACGAACATGTTGATCTTTTCTCAGTCGGCAAAGATGGAGAAGCAAGCGCCGATGATATCGGGTGTGAGTGGAACAGGTCGAAGTGAGCGTCGGCAAGATATGGACCTTCCGCGATTGGCAAACGCGGCTGGCGTGCCGGGGGTTTTTGCAGTGAATGTGGAATTTCCCCTACTCAGCCGATCTCAGTAAGTCAGCTTCGCCATCACGCCGATGATCGCGGGGTCGCCGGGGACGCCGGCATTCAAGTCCACGATCTTGTTGGCGAAATACTCGGTGTCGGTCACGTTGTTGCCGAAACAATACACCGCAAAGTGCTTTCGTTCCCAGCCCACGCGCGTGTTGAGTAACCCGTAGCTCGCCTGACGGTAGCGTCCCGTGTTCGCCTCGTCGTAAAACGTCTCCCCGACCGCCACGAACTGGATCCGCCCGAACCATCCCTTGGGATGTTTGTACTGCGCCGCGAAGCTCGCGTTGAACTCGGGCGTGTACGGCGTGAACTCACCGTCGAGATTCTTGCCGGTGACCGGGTCGTTGTAGCGAATGAACGTCGATCGAGTGTAGCCGAACGCGCCTGACAATTCCCATCCCTCGATCGGCCGCGCGACCATCTCGATCTCCGCGCCGAACGACTCGACCTCGGGCGCATTGAAGATCAACAGGTCGGTCGTGCCGGTGACCGTCCGCTCGACCTGGTAGTCCCAAACGTAATTGTAGAAGAGCGCAACGGCGGCGGTAAGCTTTCGATTCCAGCATTCCGACTTCAGCCCGATCTCACTGGCGAGCACTGTTTCGGTGTCGTACTCCGGTGAGCGAGGCGGGTCGGCGAACGCCGAAAACCCGCCCGGCTTGAAGCCGGTGCCAGTGATTGCGTATGCCATCACATTTGTGGCGAGCCGGTATTCGAGTGTCAGTTTCGGCGCCGCGTTGTAGTAATCGCCGTCCTCGTCCTGGGGCGCGATCGGCCCGAAGGTCGAGGTCTTCGAGCGATGCAGTTCTTTGTGCGTGTAATCGAGCCGCAGACCGGTCGTGGCTGCGAACCGCTCTGTGGCTTTCCATGTCAGGTGGCCGAAGAGCGCGTAGTTGTCGTCGTCCATGGTGAACGTCGTCTTCTCGGTGGCAAACGGCCCGAGCGGCGGAATAAAAAAGTTCCGGGTCGAGTCGCCATCCGTCTCGGCGGTGGAAAAGAAAAACCCGGCCAGCCATTTCCAAGTCTCGGCGTCGGGCGGCGACATGAACCGCAGTTCTTCGCTCCAGAACGTCTGGTTCTGTTTGATCAGCGCGGCGTTGCCGGCGAACGGCGAGAGATCGAGATCGAGCGTGAACGGATCAAGCTGCCAATCGCGCCTCGTCGTCACGGAGAGCGCGGCGAACCCCGGCGCGCTGTGCTCGATTCGCAGCGTCTGGCTGTTGTGGTCGGTGGAGGTTTCGCCGTCGAAGTCCGACGCGTTCTTGAACAGATCCCCGCCGAGCGGCACGAGTCGTTGCGTGCCGTCGTCCGCGTCGCCTCCCGCGAGGGTGAATCGGATGTCCCAATCGCTCGCCGGTGTCCAACGCAGCGTGCCGCGTCCGGCGACGTTGTGCAGGTCGTCAGGATCGGACTTGAGCGTGGAGTTGTGGAGAAAACCGTCGCTTCGGGAATAGACGCCCGCGAGGCTGAGGTAGAGGCGGTTCGTGAGCACCGGTCCGAGCAGGCTGACCTGATACCACTGTGAATCATAGCTGCCGTACGAGAACGCCGCGTCGGCCTGATATCGGTTCGTCGGCTGGCGCGTGGTGACGTTGATCACGCCCGCCTCGCTGTTTCTACCGAACGCGGTGCCTTGCGGGCCGCGCAGGATTTCGATGCGGTCAAGGTCGAACAGATCGGTCGAGTAGCTGAACACATTGCCGTAGGGCGCGTCGTCCACGTACAGCGCGACGGACGGATCGCTGAAGAGCTGGGTGTTGTGCAGTCCTCGGATCGAATAGACGTCGCCGAACGATCGCACCGCGCTGGCGTTGAGCTTGAGGTTCGGCACCTGCGACGTGATGTCGCCGACGGAGGTGACACCCTGCTGCTGGATCTGCGTGGAGGTGAATTCCGTGACCGCTGCCGGCTTCTCCAGCGATTTGTCGCCCTCAAACTGCCCTTCCTTTACAACGACCTCGGGCAGTCTGGTGACCGGTTCTTCGGCAGGCAGACTGGCAGTGCACAACCGCACCGCGCTCAACAGAAAAGAAACTCGCCGCGCTATGTCTGCAAACATGCGCGGAAACTGCCACGGCGCACGGAAAGGAGTCAACGACGATGAGCGGCATGGCGAACGCGTGGAGCGACTCGTTTTCTGCGGAGAAACAAGCGGAAGCTTCAACTCCGAACGTGACATTTTCGAGGCTTGCGTTTGGAGTTCAAGCTTGAGCTTGCTGCGGTACCGTCACCATCCAGAGGCACTGCATCGCAACCAGGAAGGATGGTTGCGCTACTCATTCCGCAGCGCGTGGAGCAACGGCCCGCGCAGGGCGGCTAGCGTGGCCAGGCAGACTGCAAGCAACCCAGCCAGAAAAATCAGGGTGAAGACTGTGCCGATGAAGATGTTTGGATACTCGATGTCTTCCGAGCGAAAGACTGGCCAGACAGCCACGATGCCTCCGATCATTCCACTAGCCAATCCGAGCAGCACCAAGTTCCAGTGTTCCGAGACCACAAGCCAGACGATGGAACGACGCCGGAATCCCATCGCTTGCAGGATGGCAAGCTCACTTCTCCGTTCCCACACGTTGCGCAGAACAACGCACGCCATGCCACCCATACCCAAAAGTAAACCGAGTCCGCCCAGAGATTCGAAGATGAGGATATAGGCGTTTTCAACCTTGTTGAACTCGAACAAGCGACGCCAGGCAACCTCCATCTCCCATCCTGCCTCTTGCAGGCCGAGCAACCGAAAGGCTTCTTGAATGCGGGCTGTCTTGACGGGGAACTCCATCAGGAAAACGCGATACCCGCTTTCCGAGGGAAACAGTGCTTGAAAGTTCCTTTCAGAAATCACCAGAGAACCTTGCAAGATGGAATTCTCGAGGATGCCAACAATCCTGATCTGAACCTTGCGGCCGCGTTCATCAGTATAGTCCAGAGTGGCACCGAGCGATTTGCCGAGCGCCCATTTGACTGTGTTGACATCCGCAATCGCAGGAACGGCCGCGTCGGGTTGTGCTGCATCGAGGAGCAACCACGGATTCTCGACGCCCGGCATCGGCAGCGTTCTGTGAAACTGAAAGGCCGCGCGCGTTGCCAGGGCAGTCGGATTGACTCCAAGCAGACGTGGCTGTTGAGCGCGATTCAGGTTCAGGCAACTCGCGTCATCTCCTTCGTGTAACCGCAACCGAACAAACTTGAGTCTTTTCAGATCCTCGGCGGTCGCGCTTTCCAAGAATGGCGCGTCATTCAAGTCGCCGGGGATGGCGATCGCCGACTCGGCGTAATAATCAAATCCACCCGTGCCCGACGAGCGCCTCGGATCCGTGTCCACGCCGTGCCAGTTCGATCCCACGGCGAAGACGACGAAGGTCCCGCATGCAAGCATGCACACCACCGCCAGGCTGCGAGCACGGCGACGGGCGACGTTGCGAATTGCCAGATCACTGATCCGCAGTCGCGGCCCTCGCTCTCTCAGACTTCGAGCGATTGCCCAATCGGAAATCAGAACGCCCGCCACAAGCAGGAGTGCTCCTGCCACAAAAAAACTCACTGCGAGGTGCGCCGTCTTGTACCCGACAGCAAGGACGGCCAACGCGGCCAGAAGACTGACACTGCCGAGGCAAACCGAGCACCATGCGCACCTGCTCCCGGCAGGTGCCTCATGCAGCGTTCCCGCCACAAATGCCAAAAGCTCTCGAGCCGGACGCCTTGCGTGCCGACGCACGTTCAACCAGATCGCCCCCGTACATACCAGAACGCTTCCCGCGACGCCGACCAGCAGCGTCGGCATCTCTGCGTGATAATGCAACTCCATCCCGCTGATCGCATCCCGCCAGATCGTTTTGAGTCCCCAGAGCGCGGCTTTCGCGTAGGCGATCCCGCCGATGACGCCGAGCAGAGCCCCGAGCACCGACAACGTGAGCCCTTCGCACAGCAGAACGCGACGCACCTGCCGGGGTGTCCAGCCCAGCGCCAGCAACGTCCCGATCTCCTGGCTGCGTTGTTCGACGCCGAAGGTGAACAGCAAGCCGGTGAGGATCAACGCCGAGACGATGAGAAACAGACTGAACCCGAGGAACAGTTGTCCGAAATCCATGGACTGCCGCGCGGCAGCGAGCGCTTGTTCGCGGACGGGCTGGAAGAACAGGCCGACCGAGGCAGGGTCAATGGCGTCGCGGATATTCCGTTCCAAGTTGCCGCGAGCGTCAGCGAGTGGCGCGTGGGTGAGTAATTCCCGGGGCCGCTCGCTTACGCTCCCGGGTACACTTGGAAATCGCAACGCGGTCAGATTGCCAAAGCGATTGCTCCACATCTGCTGGCCTGCATTCAAAGTGAGAAACGCCTTCGGCGTGCCGCGATATTGCTCCCAGTATTTCTCGTCTTTGTCGCGGATCTTCTTGAAATCAATCGGGATGCCGGCATCCCAATCCCGGCAGCTCTCGGTGTCGTGTAAGCCGGGATAGTTCGGCATCAGGTCGGGGTCGGCTGCCGCGCCTTCCAACGGCACTATCGCCCGGACGCGGAAGCTGTTCGTTCGTTCCTCCAGCTTTTGCGCCGGGCCGATGACGAAGTATCGCAACTCGAGGTGGCCCCCCGGCCTCGCCTGCAAATCCTCCGCCAACCATGAGTTGAGCAGAATCTCATCGTCGTTCATCTCATCGGGCACGGTACCGCCCTGCATCGCCGTCACCATAGAGTACGGCGTGGCCCGGTCGCCGTGACGAAGTTCGTTGACGAAATAGCTGAGCACCCCGCGCGCGTGCGGAACCGCCCGCTGGATGGCTTCGGCCAGGGGCGGATCGAGGAAGACCCGCCGGCTGCGGAGTTCGATGGCACCCAGCGATGTCAGCTCGCGCAGTTCGAGGTCGGCATCGTCGAGTTGGAATGCACGGCGCAGCGCTTCATGGGCTTGCGTTTGGAGTTCAAGCTTCAGCTTGTCCGCTCGACCGCTGTGCGAAGACAAGCTGAAGCGTGAACTCCCAACGCTGTCGCCGGGGTGGCCACCGCCAGACATGGCTCCACCGAGCAGCAGGATGTTGGCGCGACCGGGCTGTTCGACGAGTTGCTGCAGCCAGCTCAGCGGAACGAAAATCGTCGGTGGCGGAACCTGATTGGCCTGGAGACTGAAACGTCCCATCGCAGCATCGGGAACGACGCCGTCCACCTCGATCTGTCGTGCGACGGAGGAATCGTTGTCGGAGGAAAACGGCGTATCCCGCGGCAGCCAGCTCGGCTTTGCGACGCGCAACACGAGCGTCTGTTTCCGATTCCAGCCCGCGCGGCTTGCGAGCTGGGTGTTGATCATGGCGTGCCACGAATGGGGAGGAAAATGGGTGAGCTTGTCCCCGAAGCCCCAGAAGTGATCCTCCGTGCCGACCACCTGTACGCGATTGATTCGTGCCGAGCCGTCGGGAGTCGAGAGCGTGCCATTCAACACCAACAGCGGAGCAACCTTGGCTCGGAGCGAGCCGGCCAGATCATCGGCGAGCGCAGCGCGGAAGAAACGGTTCGGAGTGGCGAGTGCCAGTTCGGTCTTTCCGAGCCGCAACAGAGCGAGCCGTTCGAGGCTGAAGCGAACGGAATCGCCGACTGCGAGCGCCCCGGTGAGGATCGCGGCGGCCAGCGTCGCGCCGAGGAGCACCGCGAGATGGCTGCGCCAGTAGAAACGCAGACCGCGAAGAAGAAAACGAGCAAACGTCATTTCTGAATCGAGTCGAACGTCCTGCGGATGTAGGCGATATAGTTCCGTGAGGAAGCTCCTTCCTTCCAGTGGCGCGCCGTGCGGGCGAGTTGCCCGCAGATGGCCTCGAACTGCGCCTGACTCAGCGGCCGCATCGCCAGCAACAGCGCGGCAACCTGCCACACGGCGTCATGCACCGGGCCGAGACTCCTGCCGTCGGGCCGGCGTCGAAGGTTCGAGTAGATTTCCTCGCACTCGTGGTCGGTGCGGTCGCCGGCCGACGCGCACGCGGTCAACACCTGCTTCTCGATAGAAAAAAACAGCGTCGCATATTCCGGCGGGTAACGGTTGATGTCAGGCGGTGGCGATTCGTTGCCGCGGAACAACTCCCGCAGAGAAGCGACCCGCCACAATGCGCCCTTCCTGCCGTCGTACACTATGATGTCCTCGCGCTGGGGGATATGGATCCGCCCCTTCTCGTCCGCCCGGAGCGCCACCGTCAGGGTCTTTGCCAGATGGAGGCCATCGCGCTCGACCACCTCGCGCAACGAGGGAACAAACTGCTCGATCGAAAACTGAAACGCGGTTTCATCGCCGCGAGATGTTGCCGCGGACGTGTCGTCCCAAGCAGCCTCGTCCTCCTCTTCTTCGAGCAAGAGGCCGAGCAGATCAAGGTCGTCGCGTCGGGGCCTCGCGCACCGGCACCGCTCGCGCAGAAGCGGCTCGAACTGCTCCCGCAACGCCAGGAAGTTTTCGTAAATGAAATCCAGGGCCCGTTCATCCTCGGGCCGCCCTTCTTCCTCCAGTCCGCACAGAAACCGGCTCAACGACCGCGCGTGCTCGAGCGCGCCCAGGTAGTCCCGCCCCTGGATCGCGAACCGATACAGGTGGAATCGTCCCTCGATGTCGCGCGGGTTGATGGCGATGGCTTTCTCGTACCACTGGCGCGCGCGATCTCGATGGCCGCAGATGCGAAACACGTTGCCCAGGCGGGTATGGAGGAAGACGTTGCGCAGGTCGTTCGCGATCAATGCTTTCAGGTGGTCCTCCGCCATGGCGGGAGATTGAATCGGCGTGCGGTCGAACAGTTGCGGACGGCCCGAGGCGACCGAACCCGAGCCTCCGCGCCAGATCGAGCGGAGGGTACGCCCGAGCAGTTCGAGTCGGTTGTGGATCGTCCACGGGCCGTGTCCCTGGCATTGCACGCATCGAAAGTAGTTGCTGAAAAACAACCCTTTTGTCTTGTCGGCTTCGGTGGCGGTTGGGTCGTTCAGAATAAAGCCCACGTCGTAGCGATGTTTCTTCCCGCATTGGTCGCACACGAGCGTGAGTCTCTGGCTGACGACCGGCAACTCATCGTCCAGCAAGTCCAGATTATCAATGTCGTTCATGGCTATGGGGGGGTGGTGCGAGATTGGATGGTCAGGAATCGCACGGTGTTCGCAGAGCGCCACTGGATAATTCGAGTCGCCGGGACATGCGTCGGGCGAGTTCCGCCGAGTGGGTGACCACGATCATCGCCACCATCTGTTCGCGGTTGAGCTCGACCAGCAGATCGCCCAGACGACGGGCGCTTTCGCCATCGAGCGCGCCGGTCGGTTCATCGGCGAGCAACAGCTTCGGGCGATTGATCAGCGCGCGAACGACGGCCACGCGCTGGCATTCGCCGCCGGACAGCTGGCCGGGTCGGTGATGCTTGCGCGAATCGAGGCCGACACGACGGAGCAGTTGTTCGGCGCGAGCTTCGGCATCATTCTCGCGAACACCGCCGGCGAGAGTCGGGATGAGGACATTCTCCAGCACCGTGCATTGCGGGAGCAAATGATGAAGCTGGAAGACGAAGCCAATCTCGCGATTGCGGATCGCCGCCAGTTCCTTCTCGCCAAGCGCGGAGAGATCGCGCCCGTCCAGCAACACCTCGCCCGAGGAGGCGGTATCGAGTCCACCGACGAGGTTGAGCAACGTACTCTTGCCCGAACCCGACGGGCCCACCACCGCCACCGACTCACCCGCCTCGATCGCCATGGAGACATGACGAAGCACGGCCACCGGCTCACCGCCGTCGGGGGCGTCGTATTGCTTGGAGACATCTCTTAGTTCGACGAGCATGGCCGTGCGAGTTGTAGCCGCGGGCGGTGACCGAGGCAAGTCTGCGCGCACGCCGTATGTTTCCACGAGTAGAAAGACCATTCTCGCCCGCTCTGCGTATTGCATCGAGTGGTGAGTGGCGCCATTCACTGTGAAGCGAGAATGTTTAGTCGCTAGAGTGCGTGCGTGGATCAGTTTGTGTGTCTTCTTCTCGCTCTCGTGCGATCACGGCAATCATGTCGAGCAGCAACAGCGAGAAACTGGCGCATTTGTCTCCTCCGCGGCCGCCTACAATGACATGATATGCTTTGTCAGCCTGGATGATCACGTGTATGGCTTGCGCCAAAGTGACGACGGGAGAGTCTGGAAAACTCGCATCGGGTTTTCAATGCGTGAGGCCAAGGCAATGAAGCCTCGACCTTGTTGTTTTTCCCTCTCGCAAATGCAGTGGCCTCGGGTAACCTTGCCCCGCCATGCGCCGCACCAAAATCATCTGCACCATCGGGCCGAGCACGGAATCGGCGGAAGTGTTGGAGAAAATGTTCCGCGCGGGCGTGGACATCGCCCGGCTGAACATGAGCCACGCCACGCACGACTGGACGCGGACGATGGTGGCGCGGTTGCGCACAACTTCGGCGCGGGCCGGTCACCCCTGCGCCATCATGATGGACACGCAAGGCCCCGCCATTCGCACCGGCGATCTGCCGATCCCGATGCATCTCAAGCCCGGCGACGTGTTCGAGTTCACCGTCAAAGGCGCGCGCAGCGAGGAAGAGAAGTCGGTGGACGTCAATTACGACAACTTGATCAAGGACATCGGCGTGGGCGACACCGTGCTCGTGGACAACGGGGTGATTCGCCTCAAGGTGCTGCAGCGACTTCATCGGCGGATGCGCTGCGAGGTGTTGACGGAGGGTGAGCTCGGCAGCCGCCGTCATATCAACCTGCCGGGCGTCAAGGTGAGCATGCCTTCGATCACGCCGAAGGATTGCCTCGATATCGAGTTGGGGATCGAGCTCGGCGAGGATCTCATCGCGCTTTCGTTCGTCCGCGAACGCAAGGACATCGAGGAGTTGCGGCAAATTCTGGCAGACAAGAAATCCGACGCCCGCATCATCGCCAAGATCGAAGACCAGCAGTCGGTGGATAACATCACCGAGTTGATTGAGGCCGCCGATGGGATCATGGTCGCGCGCGGCGATCTCGGCATCGAGTGTCCCTACGAGGAGTTGCCCATCATCCAGCGTCGCATCGTCAAGGCGTGTCTCCGGCAGGGCAAGCCCGTGATCGTTGCCACGCACATGCTCGAGTCCATGATCGAGAACCCCATGCCCACGCGCGCCGAGGTGACCGATGTCGCCAACGCCGTGTTCGAGCAGGCCGACGCTGTGATGCTGTCGGGCGAGACCACGGTGGGCAAGTATCCGCTGGAATGCATCGAGGTGTTGAGTCGCATCGCGCAACGCATCGAGCGGAGCGGCGGCGCGGGATACGCCGAACGCGCGGAACTCAAGGACGAGCGACAGAAGATGGTCCGCTCCGCGGTGGTCATGGCGAATGAGTTGAAGGCGAAGGGCATCCTGGTGTTCACGAGGCACGGATACATGGCCCAGTTCACCTCATGGTTGCGGCCGGTGCATTCCCCGGTTTTCGCGTTCACCAATTCCGAACGGCTGCGCAACCAGATGAACCTGCTTTGGGGCGTCGCGCCGTTCACGATCCAGTTCAGCGACGATCCCGAGACGACGATCCTTCGGGCACAGCGGCTCTTGCAGGAACAGGAGCTTCTCCAGAAAGGCGATCAGGTGGTCATCATCTCGGACGTCCTCGCCCGGGATAAATTGATCAACGCGGTGCAGATGAGGTTGGTGGAGTAGGGAATGGCATCAGGCCTGTCCGTTGAAGCGAGAATGGTCAGGGCGCATCTGCCGGTTGTTGGTACTTTGACAAGCGGAAGCTTGAACTCCAAACGCAAGCTTCGAGAGGGTTTCGTTGGGAGTTCAAGCTTCTACTTGTTTCAGCACATTTCGTCGGGGACACTCCAACCAACAACTTCCAGATGCGCGGGAATGGTCAGGCAAGGATGCCCGACCTACTTCCCCTTCTCGATGTACGCCTTCACCGTGCGACGGTCGAGATTCGTGCGGCGGGCCACCTCTTCAAGTGTCCCGTGGCGCTCATATAGCAGCCGGCAGTAACCCGAAAGCAGAGCGTCCGCATCCATCGTTCCCGCCTCGATGCCTGCCACCAGCCGGGCGCGCACATCGGGCGCGACGGCCTTGTGGTCGCCCTGGTAGGAGCGGGTCAACAGAATGCGCCGGACGGCCTGCTCCAGTTCGCGGACGTTGCCGGGCCACGCGTAGTCCGCACCGACACTCTCCAGGATGACCTCGCGGACCATTTGCACCAACTCGCTCGTTCCTTCCCCCGCCATGCGTCGCACGATATGAAGCAACAGCTCGTCCAACTCGCCCGGCTCCTCGCGCAGGCGCTGGCGCAACGGCGGCACCGTGATCATGTCCGAGCACAGCCGGTAAAAGAAATCGTCCCGAAACGTGCCCCTTCCTCGCAGCATATCGAGTGGCTTATTCGTTGCGGCAATGACGCGCCCGTGGAACCGCAGCTTTTCATGGCTGCCGACCGGTGAGAATGTGCGTTCCTGCAACACCTGCAGCAGCTTGATCTGAATCGGCACCGCCACTTCGCCGATTTCATCGAGGAAAATCGAGCCGTACTGGCTGGCGCGCGAGAATACGCCCTCGTGCGACTCGATCGCGCCCGTGAACGCGCCCTTCTTGTGTCCGAACAACTCCGACTCGATCAACGCCTCGGAGTACTGCGAGAGATTCAGAGCAAGGAAGCTCCGCATGAAACTTTCGGCAAAGCACTTTCGCTTCTCATCGAACGGGATGAACCCCGAACGTCCGATCGCCGCCGCGGCCGTTCCCTTGCCGGTGCCCGTTTCGCCCAGCAGCAGCGTCGAGAAATCCTCCATTCGATTCCACAGGTGGCGGTCGTACCACCGGATGTCGTGCGTGAAGACGCTGTTCCAGAGATGCAACCGCAGTTCCTCCATGCAGGGACTGCGACCCAACAGACCGCGATGGATGAAGTGAAACGCGCGCCGCATTTGGTAGAAGACGGCGAAGTAGCGAACCGACTCCGCGTTGTTGAGGCCGCGTTCCGCGAAGCTCGCCAGCACAACCGACGCAAACGGAACCGCGCACGATGACTCTCCCTGCTGGATCTGATCGAGGATCAATTGGTCGAACTCGTCCACGAACCGGTGGTACACCTGAAACAAGAAAACCGTTTGGATCCGGTACCGGTCTTCTCCGGTGTACTTGCGCACATCCGCTCGTCCCCCGGCGTCGAGACGCTCAATCCAAGTCGTCAGCTTCGCCAGGCTTCGTTCCCGCAGTTCTCGGAAGCTGGTGTCCGCCGGGCAACGTGCGATTCGCGAGTGAAGCTCCGCGAACGTCTTGCTGAACGGATTGCAGAACGCCGCACGGGCGACGAGTTCGGCGAACTCGCGGTCTTCCCCCGACAGAGAGAATGAGGTTGCCACGCAGAAACTGTATATCACCCATACAGGAATTGTCTATAGCCTCACGCCTCAGCTTCCTATTTCCACGGAAAACGGCGATGTGATGCCGTGGCACGCTTCAGGCAAGAGGTGCGTTTGCGTGGCATATGAAAGCAACACAAAACAAAAAACGCGTGCTTCGGTTCGGTACACTGGTCCTGGTTCTCGCGGTGGTCGTAGCGGGATGCGCCACCGTGAACACCCAACGGAGAGCGAGCGTGGTCTCGTATCTCTACCCGAAGTCAGCCGGCCCCGTCGAACGCCCCACCGTGCCGCTGCTCGCGCTGCCGCTCGATGTCGGCATCGCGTTCGTTCCTGAAGACGGAGCGTCGCCGTACTACCAGGCGCAGTTCACGGAGTCGGACAAACTGACTTTGATGAACGAGATTGCGAATCACTTCCGCAAGTGTCCATTCGTTCGCTGCATCGAGTTGATTCCGACGCAGTACCTCACGGCGGGCGGCGGCTTCGAAAACCTCGAACAGATCAATACCATGTTCGGGACGGAGGTCATCACCTTGCTCTCCTATGATCAGAACCAGTTCACCGATCAGGGGCTTCTCTCGGTCAGTTATTGGACGCTGGTGGGTGCCTACGTGGTCAGGGGCGAGCGAAACGACACCGTGACGATGATTGACGCTGCCGTCTATCACGTACCGAGTCGCAAGATGTTGTTCCGCGCGCCGGGCACGAGTCGCATCCGTCACTCCTCCACGCCGGTGAACCTGAGCGAGCAATTGCGCCGGGACAGCGGGACGGGATTCAAGCTGGCCGCGACCAATCTCACGGCAAATCTCCAAACGCAACTGGAACTGTTCCAGGAGAAGGTCAGGAACTCACCCGAAGAGTACACCGTGATCCACAAACCTGGATACACCGGCATCGGCAAGATGGACGCCGGTGTGTTGCTCCTGCTCATCGTCATCGGCGGCATCCTGGTCTGTCCACGACCTCATGGAAAGCCATGAAACGGCGCGCTCCATTCATCACGCTCGTTATGCTGGCCGCTGCCGTTGCTGCGTATTGGCTGCCGCCGCTCGCCAATGTGGCGGTGTACGATCGAGCGGCCATCCGCGCCGGCGAATGGTGGAGGCTCATCACCGGTAACTGGGTTCATTTCTCCGGTGGCCACCTCGGGTACAACCTGCTCGCGTTGGGTTTCGCTGGCATACTCATCGAAACGCGCGGCTACCCGCATTTTGGCCATCTGTGTTTGATGTCGGCAGCAGTGATCGGGGTCGCGCTTTTCGCATTCGATTCCGCAATGCAGTTCTACGGCGGGTTGTCGGGAATGGCGACCTCCGCCATCGTCTATCTGGCGCTCTACGCATCCCGCGAGGGGAAGGTTCAAGGATTCCTGCTCGCAGCGGTGCTCGTCCTGCTCGGCATGAAGCTGAGTTGGGAATGGTTCGCAGGTCAACCGCTCTTTGCCACTGCTGCGAGTCCGGGACTGCGAGTAGTTCCCTTGAGCCACTTTGCCGGGGCAACCGTCGCTTTGACATTGTTTGGTGTGGTCTCGTTTCGGCAATGGCTCCAGGTCTCGCTACGGCTGGGCAACCCATGAATGCTCCGATCCATGTTCTGAACTGGCAGTGTGGCTGGTGGTTGGTCTTGTTCGCCTTCGTGACCGGCGCCGTGATCGGGCTGTTCTTCCACCGCGAGAGCTTCCTCGGCGGCTATGGATCCTTTCGCCGCCGAATCATTCGACTTGGTCACATGGCGCTCGCTGCGCTCGGGATGATGAACATCCTCTTTTCTCTGTCGCCGTGGCCGGCTCCGCTCACAACCCCGGGCAGAGCGGCCTCGGTCTGTTTCGTGGTTGGCGGAGTGGCGATGCCGGCCATGTGTTTCCTGACCGGTTGGCGGGAACGATTCCGACATCTGTTCTTCATGCCCGTCACCGCGTTGGTGCTGGCAGTGGTCTTCACAATGATTGGAGGCAACAAATGAAAATCGGGCTGTTGGCAATGAGCGGCATCCGGGCGCATGACGCGAAGCTGTTGGAACTGGGGCTTACGCTTCCGGGCTTTGTGGAGCGGAGCAAAACAATCGCGTCGCTGCCGAGCCTCGGTCTCTTGTACCTCGCGGCTTGCACGCCATCGGGGCACGAGATTGAATACTTCGAGGCAGAAGCGGACGGCAAGGAGCCGTTCGAGGTGTACGACTGCGACCTGGTGGCGATCAGCACATTCTCGGCGCAGGTGTTCGAGGCATACGCGATTGCCGACCGGCTCCGCTCGGCGGGTGTTCGAGTGGCGATGGGAGGACTACATGTGTCGGTGCTGCCCGAGGAGGCGGTGCCGCACGCGGACTATGTGATCGTTGGCGAAGGCGAAAATGTCTGGCCTGCCGTAGTCCGTGCAGCCGAGAGCGGCGAGCCACCACAAATTGTCCGCGCGTCGGATTTTCCCCCGGTGGACGCGCGGGCGTTGCCGGTGCCGCGTTATGATTTACTCGGCGACCGACCGTACAATCGCTTGACGGTGCAAACCTCGCGCGGTTGTCCGTGGCGCTGCGATTTCTGCGCGTCGAACGTGATGCTGGGGCATCCCTACCGGAAACGCCCCGTGGCGGACGTGATTCGCGACATCCACGCGATCCGGCAGGTACGAGCCCATCCGTTCATCGAGTTCGCCGACGACAATACCTTCGTGGACAAGGAATGGGGCAAGGAACTCTGTCGTCAGCTCGCGCCTTTGCACCTGAAGTGGTTCACCGAGACGGACATTTCCGTGGCCGAGGATGGAGAGCTTCTCGATCTCATGCGCCAGGCGGGTTGCCGGCAGGTGTTGATCGGGTTGGAAAGTCCCGCCCAAGGTCCGTTGCAGGGCATCGAGACGAAATCCAACTTCAAGGCTCGGATGCACGCGCGCTACCTCGGCGCGCTCCGTCGAATCCAGGCCCACGGCATCACCGTCAACGGCTGTTTCATTCTCGGACTCGACGGTCACACCCCCGGAATCTTCGAGCAGGTTCTCGAGTTCGCCTGCGACGTGCCGCTCTACGACGTGCAGATCACGGTGCTCACAGCATTCCCGGGTACGCCGTTGTACGAACGATTGCTGCGCGAAGGCCGTATCATCAAACCGCGGCGCTGGGATTTGTGCACACTGTTCGACGTCAACCACCTCCCCAATGCCATGAGTCCCCAACAGTTGAAGGAGGGGATGTACTGGTTGACGGAGCGTCTCTACAACGAGGCCTGCACCAACCAGCGCCGCGCGGGTTTCTTTCGATCGGCGCGGCAAAGGGCCACCCACTTCCATGCTCCTCACGCTCCGGAGTACGTTGGCAGCGAGCAAAGGGGTGCCACTTGGAGTTGATCTTTGCGCCCATGCAGCCATTCGTAAGGCATCCCGAGCGAATCGTAGTGGTCGCTGCACTCCGGTTGGCCGTGTTCGTGTGCATTGCCATTACACGCCGAGTTCGATGTTGGATACTGTTGGTCGCGGTGCTTTGTTGGGCGCTGTTCGCGCTTTGGGAATGGCACTGCAAACGGATGGGGTACGACATCCGAATCGATCTGTTGCTGATCGATCCGGTCCTGCTTGTTCTCACGACTTGGGGAATCGTCGCCGCGGTGTGGGGGCGAAAGCGTCAGAATGGGAAGCGCGGAAGTGCGAGTGAAAGTAACGGTGCGAACACAATCGCCGGCAGGTAATCCGCCACGGGCAGCTTCCTGATTCCCGTCAACGTGATCCCGATGCAAATGACAAGCGCTCCGCCGGTGGCGCTGAACTCCGCGACCAGCGGCGGCGTGAAATACTCCTGCAACCCACTCGCGCCGAGCGTGATGCTGCCTTGCACGACGAGTACGCTCACGGCGCTCAGCAAGACGCCCCAACCCATGCTGGCTGCGAATCCAACCGAGGCCACGCCGTCGAGCGCGGACTTGATGGCGATGAGTTTGCAGTCGCCGCTCAGCCCGTCCTGAATCGAGCCGAGAACGGTCATCGGTCCGATGCAGAAGAGCAGGCTCGTGTCGAGAAAACCCTCGGCGATTTTGTTTGGTTCGCCCGGCTTCGAGAAACGCTGCAGCAACCGCTGCGTGGCGGATTCGAGTCGTTGCTGAATCTTCAGGACCGTTCCGACCGCGACGCCGAGAACCAACGCGGAAACCAGCACCGGAATGTTGCGGGTTTCCAGCACCATCTTCGCGCCGAGACAGAGGGTCACGACGCCAAGGACGCGCATGATGATGCGCTGTGCGCGTTCGGGGAGTTTCGACTTGAGCAGCAGCCCCGTCGAGGCGCCAAGGAGAACGGTGGCGGTGTTGAGAAGGGCGCCGGTCATGGGATTGAATGTCGGTCCACAACGTCCGAGTTTGTAATCCAGCGCTTCAGCGCGGTCGAGATTTCTTGCATGGTGTTTGTGATGGCCGAGTTGGAGCGCTCGACTACGAACGGCGCAAAGCCGTGCGAAAAGTTTTACTGGCGGTTTCGCTGCGGGGCGTGCTAGCTTTTCGGGCAGACGGGTCAGACCTGGCCGTGTTCTCGATGACCCGGGAGAACTATGGCTGTATTCAAGAAACCAAAGCTAGCCGCGGCGCCGATCAAGAAGCGGGACATCCCTGAGAATCTCTGGACGAAGTGCAAGAGGTGTTCGGAGATCATCTACAACAAGGACCTCGACGCGAACTTGAAGGTGTGCCCGAAGTGCAATTATCACTTCAGCATGCCCGCGCGCGAGCGCATCACCTCGCTGACCGAACCCAACACCTTCCAGGAAACCGACGCCGAATTGATCTCGGTGGACGTGCTCAAGTTCCAGGGCGTCTCGTCGTACGAAGAGAAGCTCAAGGAATACAAGAAGGCCAGCGGCCAGAACGACGCCGTCATTACCGGCACGGGCAAACTCAACGGTCACCGCATCTCGCTGGCCGTGATGGATTTTTCGTTCCTCGGCGCCAGCATGGGATCGGTCGTGGGCGAGAAAGTGACGCGCTGCATCGAGCGCGGAACCCAGGAGGGCCTGCCGGTGATCATCGTCTCGGCATCGGGCGGCGCGCGGATGTACGAGGGAATGTTTTCCCTGATGCAGATGGCGAAAACCAGCGCCGCGCTCGCCATGCACGCGCAGAAACGCCTGCCATACATCTCGGTGCTCACCCATCCCACCACCGCGGGCGTCATGGCAAGCTACGCGTCGTTGGGCGACGTTCACATCGCCGAGCCGGGCGCGCTGATCGGGTTCGCGGGTCCGCGCGTGATCAAGGAGACGACGCAACAAGAATTGCCCAGCGGCTTCCAGACGGCGGAATTTCTCCTCGACCGCGGCTTGATTGACATGATCGTCCACCGCAAACAACTCAAGCCGACGCTGGCGAAGCTGATTGACTATATGATGAGGAGCTAGTTCGGGGTTCAGGGTTCGCGGTTCAGGGTTCAACCAAACCGAGAACCGGGAACGAAGCGCCGAGAACCATCCGTGACCTACCGCGAGACCATCGATTATCTCTACACGATCCGGCTGTTTGGAGTGAAACTCGGGCTGGAGAATGTCCAACACCTGCTGGAGCTTCTAGGTAATCCCCAGAGACGACTGCGTTTCATCCACATCGCCGGCACCAACGGCAAAGGCTCGGTTGCGGCGATGCTCGCTTCGATCTACCAGCAAGCGGGACTCAAGACCGGACTCTATACTTCGCCGCACCTCGTTTCATTCTGCGAGCGAATCCAGGTCAACCGGCAACCCATCGCCGAGAGCGACGTCGTGCGACTCGTAGAGCGGCTCCGTCCCGTGATGACGGCGATCGAGCAGAGCGGCAAGCCCCATCCCACATTCTTCGAAGTAGTCACCTCGCTGGCTTTGCTCTATTTCGCCGAACAGACCGCGGAGATTGTCATCTGGGAGACCGGCATGGGCGGACGGCTCGATGCCACCAACGTCGTCACCCCGCTCGTTTCCGTCATCACCAACATCAGTTGGGATCACCAGTCGTACCTCGGTCGAACGTTGGAGGCGATCGCACGCGAGAAGGCGGGCATCATCAAACCCGGGGTGCCCGTCGTCACCGCCACGAGCGAACTCGAAGCCGTGGAAGTGATCGAGGCGACGTGCCTTGAGCGAAACGCGCCGCTGACCCGGATTGGCCGTGATGTGCACGTACGGCAGGTCAGCGAGGACTTGCGCGGACAATCGCTCGAACTTGCCGGCACGCAACAGCATTACGGCTCGCTCCATCTCCCTTTGATCGGCGGACATCAGGCAATCAATGCTGCCACGGCTGTGGCCGTTGTAGAGGCCGCCGTCTCGGCAGCAAACCGAACGCCCCAGCCGCCAGAGACGGTGGCCACTACAACCGTTTCAATCGAGCACGTCCGCGAGGGCCTCGCACACACCCTTTGGCCGGGACGCTTTCAACTCCTCGAACGATTGCGTCCTCCGGTCGTTCTCGACGGGGCCCACAACATTGCGGGTGTCGTCGCGCTCAAGGCCACCTTGGGGCGTCATTTCGCACACGCGAGGCTGATCCTCATCCTCGGCATCCTCGCGGACAAGAACTACCAGATCATGTGCGCCGAGCTCGCCCAGTTGGCCGACGTGTTGTTGGCGGTTCAGGTCCAGAACGAGCGCGCTGCCGACCCGGCCGAGCTCGCGCGCGTCTGTCGCGGAGTGAATCCCAGCGCCCAGATCGAAACCTGCCCCGATGTGGTGCGGGCTTACCATCGAGCCCGAGAGCTGACCGCGAACGACCAAGATGTGTTGATTGTCATCACCGGTTCGTTGTTTCTCGTGGGGGAAGCGTTACACCGGTTGCCACTCGGTTGGACTCAATGCTCGGACGCAGCGGAGTTGACGCTTCAGTAGTCACGTTCGTAGTAGAGCGCTTCAGCGCGGGTTGGTGGAGTCCTGAGCTGTTTCGAGCCCGCGCTGAAGCGCTCTACTACAAGTTCGAATGAATCCGCGCCACTGCCTTACGCGATCTGCCGCAAATACCACGTCGTGAATCGCGTCAATCCCTGTTCGGTGATCGAGTACGGCCCCGGGCGATACGCCATCGAGTTCACACCCGCCTGGTTGTCGTCCACGATTTTCTTGTCCTGGTCGGTCGTCACGCGCCAGAGCCACGTCAGCTTCTCGACGTCGTAATCCTTCCCCTCGATCGCGTCCTCGCGCACGAGCCAGATCATCTCGACCTCGGTGCGCAACGGCGCGAGCGGAGTGAATCGCGGAATCACGACGTGATCGCAGCAGGCAACGAAATAGTTTGCCGGGTAGAATCTTCCGCCGGTGTAGCCGCCATCGTATTCCCGGAAGCTGCCCATGAGCGGTGCCACCGGCTGACCATCCTGGCTCTGCGTCAGATAACCTTCCCGGATCGGGATGCGGACGCACACGTGGTTCGCTTCGCCGTTTGTCGGCACCCGGCCCGTGAGATTGCCCAGCGCCTTCGCCTTGCTTTCCCATTGTTTCGTGAGCGAGTCATACTCCTCGACGTGCGACTTGGCGCGGTGCGTGTCCGGCAACGCGTGCGCCATCACCGAGCAATACTCCGGGTGGGCCGGGCCGCAATGGTAGCATTCGCCGAAATTCTCTACGACCAGCTTCCAGTTGGCGTCCACCTGCCAGATCATGCTGGTGGCGATCTTGGCATCGGCGAGGCCGTGCGGCTTGAGGAAGCGCTCCCAATCGCGGAAGGCCGCTTCGTGCTCGGGTGGCTTCTCGTTCATGCACACAAAAATCAAACCTTCCACCACGCGCACGTGGCAACGACGCAGCCCAAACTCCGCGCGGTCAAACCCATCGGGCATGGCGGGCGCGGACAGCAATGATCCGTCCGTTGCGTACGTCCAGGCGTGGTACGGACAGACGAGGGTTCGCTTGTTGCCTTGCGGTTCGAGACAGACGCGCGATCCGCGGTGACGGCAGACGTTGAACAGCGCGTGGATCTCCCCGTTCTTGCCGCGAATGACGATGATGGATTCGCTCCCGATGGTGAAGAGAAAGTAATCGACGGGATTGCGAACGCGGCTGACGTGTCCGACGAACAGCCACTGCCGCGCGAAGACCCGCTCCATGTCGCGAGCGAAGATCGCGGGGTCGGTATAGAACGGCTGCGTCAGGCTCAAGCCCGGCCGATGAGCACGAATCAATTGGGCGATCCTGTCGGAGGAGCTTTCTGCGGCGTTGCGGCTTTTCGCTGATCGCGCGGCACTGTTTTTCGTCCGATGCACCGAGGTGGACTTCAATCGAGCCCTTCTCCTGTCGCGATCCAGCGTGCACACTCGGGGCCGAGTTCCTGCACGGCGCGCGATTCGTACTCCGTCACGTCCTCGGGCGCGAAAGTCTCCGCCCAGCGGCCGTTGACGCCCTTGTTGGTGAACTTCGCCTGGGGCGAGAACACGAGCGCATCCAACGGGAGATGAGTCTTGATGAACCGCCGGTGCGTTTGCGCTTCGACCACGGGCAGCTTCACGTGCTTCGGCGGAACGCGCAGGTCGAGCCGCGGCGACAGGTCCGCCACCGGCAACTCGGGATCGGGTCCGAGCATCAATTGCCCGACGATCTGTTGCATCCACGTCGTGCCCGACTTCGCATAGGTCGCGATGACGATGTCGTCGTCGCGAAACCGGAAATCGTTCCAGATCGTCGAGTCAAAATGATGATTGTGAAGTTCGCGCCTCTTCTTCGGCCAATCAAGTCTTGCAGGCATGATGCCTCCGTGCTCTTGGTTTCATTTCCGTGCTGTCCCGTGCGCCATGAACAGGACGGCATTATGAAAGCAAATGCGGTGAATCCGGGCAAGGGTTTCTGTGGCAACACGCAGCCGCACCGGACACGGGTGTCCTTCGGTCGCAGGCTGTCGCGACCGACCGTCACAATGATGTTGGGCAGAATGACTTTGCCGGGGAGGCATCAATCGGTTGCTTTCGAGATGCACCCTCAGGAAAACAGCTTTGTTGCCTCAGCCAGGCTTTCGCAGGTCACGATACGGACGTCGCGGCTGTAATGAAAGACGGAGAGGATATTGAAACCGATGTCCTTCTGCGGGTTGGGGATCACTCTCACAACCTCCGCGACCCCATTCTCTCTGAACAGATCCATCATCCGCCCGATGTGAGGAACGCAGGCAACATCCATTGACACCAACTGGCTCAAATCTGTCAGCAGGCGAAACCCGGGCTGCAATTCCGCCACGAGCGCGCGCACGGTTTCGGAGTAGGACCGCACCTCTTCCGGCCCCACGTGCTGGCTGAAGCGGATCCGTAGCAACTGCCGTGGCTTGTCTGCTTGAGCCTGAATCATGGTTTAATTTCCATATATCGGGCCAGTGCCCGTCTGCCGGGCGTGCAGGCTTGATCCTTATGGCTGTGTCGCAAAGCAGACTCGCTGCTTGCTCGCGATCTTGAAAACGTGCCGCGTTGCACCTGTAGCATAAGTGGCGCGGCGCTCCTGTAAAGACAGTTCCGCGTCCGCGACAGACAATCCCATTGTCTGCACTCCCAGTTTTTGCCGCTTCCAATCTCATGAAGTTTCTGTAGGCTTCGTCGTCTCTGGTGAACAAGTACGCGACCCAGATTGGATGACCTCGGATTCTCCAAAGCGAAAAAACCTCGACCACTACCGGCAGCAGGCGCTGGCCTGGACCACCCGGCAGGTGTGCCGCGCGCCTGTCGCGGTGGCGTTCGTCTGCGTCGCGCTCGCGGTTGTCAGCGGGATCTACACGGCGAAATCGCTCACGTTCAAAACCAACCGCAACGATCTCATCCGCACGGATTCGGCCAACCAAAAGCTGTTCCTGGAGTACGTAAATGAGTTCCGCAAGGATGAAGATTTTATCGTGGTGGTCGAAAGCCCGGACATCGAGCGCAACCGGGAATGTGTGCGGCGACTTGGCGATCGCTTGCAGCAACAGCCCGAGGTGTTTCCGAACGTGTTTTATCGCGTTGACTTCTCGGCGTTGGACGATCGGTTGCTGCTGTACCTGACCGAAGCCCAGCTCCGCGAGGTCGAGAAGAGCCAGGAACAATTCTCCGAGTTGATCGCCAAGCTCGGCCCGTCTCGCGACCTCACCGGCCTGCTCAAGAACGCCAACGACATGATGAATCCCGACCGCCTTCAGAAAGAGGGCGAGTTCGAGAAGATGCAGCCGTTCCTGAATTCGTTCATCGAGAACATGACGCAGCTCGGCGATTATCTCGATGGCAAACGGAAGAACCTCGAAGGCATCTCGGAGATTTTCACGCAGGGTACGGAGTTGGCGGAACTGTCTGCGCAGGCGAAGGCGAATGAGTATCTCTCTTTCGGCGGGGGCAAGGTGTTGCTGATGCTCGTCACCCCGAGCGGGGAGGCTGCGGACTTCGAGCGATTCGACAGGCCCATCACCGCACTGCGTGAGATCATCCGCGAAACGCGCGCCGAGTTCCCCGGGATCAACCTCGGGCTGACGGGCGAGCCGGTGCTCGATTACGATGAGATGAAATCGAGCGCGGCGGATTCGACCATGGGAAGCATCCTGACTCTCGTGGCGATCGCGGCATTGTTCATCTTTTCGTATCGCGAGGTGATGCGTCCCATGCTGGCGATATCGAACCTGGTCGTCGCCACGCTGTGGACGCTCGGCTACACGACGCTCGTGGTCGGCCACCTGAATATCCTGACCGTGACGTTCGTGGTCATGATCCTCGGCCTGGGGATTGATTTTGGCATCCAGATTCTCGGGCGATACGAGGAGGAAATGTCGCACGGCGCCACGGTCGAGGGCGCCATCGTGGCCACCATCCAGCACACGGGCAATGCGATCCTTACCGGTGCCATCGTGACCGCAGGCGGGTTCTTCACGATGTGTATGAACGAGTTCATCGGGCTTTCGGAGCTGGGCATCATCGCCGGTGGCGGCCTGATCCTGACGTTTCTCTCGACGATCACGCTGCTGCCCGCGCTCCTGATGTGGCGCGAACGGACCCGATCGCGCGAAGAGCAATATCACTATCACGCCGGTTTCCAGCGCACGGCTGAGTTGGAGAGAAAGGCACTGCAGTATCCGTGGATCATCCTGGGCTGCGCGGCGGCGCTGACGGTATGGATGGGATTCAGCGCGCTGCGAGTGCGGTTCGATTACAACCTGCTTCACATGCAGTCCAAGCAACTCGAGTCGGTGGATTACGAACGACGATTGATCCGCGCAGACGCGCGCTCGACGATCTTCGGCGTGGTCATGTGCAAGGACCTCGATCACGCGCGCGAGCGCGCGGCGCAGCTCAAGAGTCTCGATGTGGTTCACGACGTGGTTGGCCCGCCCAACTTCGTTCCGCTGAATCAGGCCGAAAAGGGACCGTTGATCGAGAGCATCAAGAAGCGGCTGGACGGTGTCAACTTCGTCACCGCCGATCTCCCTCGCGTGAACCTCGGCGAGTACATCGCGCAACTCGCGGCCTTGCGCAACAAGATGAAGACCTACTCGAAGTTCGCCGACATGGCGGGCGAGAAGGAGGCGTCGGGCATTTTCGCGCGCCTGATCCCACCGATGGATCGCTGCCTGAAGCTGCTGCACAAGCTGCCCATGGCCGAGGCCGAGGAAAAGTTGACCTCCTACCAGAACGGGTTGCTGCCGGAAATTCAGAAGCAGATAGACTGGCTGCGGCGCCAACGCACCGACAAGCCGATCACGGTGGATGATATCCCGAGTTCGTTGCGCGACCGATACGTCGGCAAGACGGGCAAGCTTCTCCTCGAAATTTATCCCAAGGAGAACCTCTGGGAACGCGCGGCGCAGGAGCGGTTCGTGGAAGCGGTGCAGAAAGTCGCGCCCGACAACACCGGTGCGCCAAAACAAGTCTATTACTACGTCAACCTGCTCCGAACGAGCTACCAGGAAGCCGCGCTCTACGCGCTCGGGGCCGTGTTGGTGATGATCTTCCTGCATTTCCGCAGCGTGGTGGCAACGTTGCTCACGCTCATCCCGCTCGCCGTCGGCTGCATCTGGACGCTCGGGTGGATGCCGATCCATGCGCTCCAATTCAACCCCGCCAACATCATTGCGCTGCCCTTGACGGTCGGCATCGGCATTGCCTTCGGCGTGTATCTCGTGGATCGGTTCCGCGAAACCGGGGTGGCCGGCAGTTTCTGCAACAGCACCGGGCGGGCGATTCTGCTCTCAGCGCTGACGACGATGATCGGCTTCGGCAGTTTGATTCCCGGCAACCATCAGGGCATCGCCACGCTCGGCACGTTGATGACAGGCGGGGTGGGGTATTGCCTGTTGAGCGCCCTGATTGTATTGCCGCCGATCCTGGAGATTTTCAGGCGCAAAGGGTGGAAGCTGTAGGGGCGCACGGCGGTGCGCCCGATGCATGATCGCCTCCATTCCATCAGGGCGCACAGCCGTGCGCCCCTACAGACCTCTTGCTCATTTTGAACTCTGGATTCCACTGACTTACGGCCCGATTGCGAATTTGCCTCAACCCAACGCGGTGCTTCTCAGCAAGCTTGAGAACCACGCGACGGAAGTGGCGATAGGCCAGGAGCTGCGAGTCCGTGGGAAGACTTACAAGGTGACCTCCATTGCGGTGGACGGCGTGACGATTTCAGACGAGCGCGAAGTTCAAACTAGACTGCCACTGCGACAGTGAGCACCCTCCTGACTCGAATCCCAACCCGCTAACGGGTTATCACTCCAGACGCAGCCGCCATTTCGGTGCCGTGCTGAACTATTCACTCACCGAACGCCGACCTCGACGGGTTCCGTTTCCTCTCTCGCCTTCGCTGCCGGCTTCTGCGTCCTATCCGCGGCGGGTTGTTCCCGACTCATTCGGTTCGATAGCCAGTTCTCCAGCAGGAACAAGACTGCCACTAGGGCGAGGATCAACGGCCACAATCGCACACCCTCCCGGCTGCGCTTCAACGTCGTCAGGATTTGCTCCACGTTGGTGACCAACTGCACGGACTTCTCGCCATAATACTTCGCCACCTTGGCTGCGTCGGCGCGAATGAGGTCTGACTCGATGTTATCGAGATGCACCACGAAGGTGAACGGCTGTTCTTTCTCGCGTTCGGCCACAAAAACGCCCGGCGGACCTTCAGTGATGTATCGCCCGCGCAGGAAACCTTGCTCCGGCTTGAGCGCGACCGTGTCAATCTTCCCGTCGGGACGCCGCACAAGCCACGGCGCACGCCCGGAATCGAGGCTCGACACGAACGGCACCGCCTGGCCGACCTGGATGTCGTCGGCAACTTCCTTCGAGCCATTCAGGAAACGCACGACCTGATGTACGAGCACGGGGAACACGCCGCGCAATGGCAGCGTGGTCCACTCCCGGTCAGCGCTCATGTTGAACAACAACACCTCGCCGCGTCCCACGCTCTTCTGCAACACCGCCGGGGTGCCGTCGTCGAACCGTGCGATCACGCTGGCCTTGGTTTGGCTCCCAATCTGCACATCCCACGCGCGCTGAAAGCGGGCCTGAAACAGGTCATCGCGCGCTTCTTTGGCGAGGTTCACGAAGAGCGGGTGCTGCAGGTCGAGATCGCGGAGGCTTTTGATCTTCCCCGCCGCGGTTGAGGCGAACTGTCCGGAAAGCAGGCTCTCCTTTTCGGGGCGATCAGAGGCGAGTTGTCGGGTGTAGTTGTCGGGGTCGCAGCTCGTGCCGAGGAACACCGCCACGTTCCCGCCCAGCGAAACGTATTCTTCGAGAGCGAGCACCTGGTTGTCGGACAGCGCGGGCACGTTGGCGAGGAAGACCACATTGAAATCGGAGAGCTTCTGCGCGCCCAACTCGGCGGCGGTGATGCTCGTCAATTCGATCGCCTGCGATTCGGGGCGCTCCTTGCTCAGGCGCGGACGGAGCGCGACATCGAGGTAAAACGTGTCGCCGAGCGTATTGAGACTCGATTTCTTTCCTCCCACGGTGAGAACGCGGACCCGGGGGGCGATGGTGAGTTGGGCGAACCGCTTGTTGTCGGTCTCCAGCAGGTCATTGATGATGATGGCGGAGAGCTTGTAGGCGCCGACGGCGGGAAAGACGTGCTCGAACTGCACCTTCTCTTCGCCGCGCGCCTGGAGCGAGATGGCTTTCTGTCCTGCGAGCTTCTCGCCGACGTTGAGGTTGACGGTGGTGTCAAACGACGCGTCCCCGAAGTTCTTGACGGTCACGTACATCTTCACGGGCCGACCGACGACCTTGGGCAACGGATCGAGCGTAAGCGCAGTGATGGCGGCGTTGGGGACCTGCTCGCGTCCGCAGTCCACGAGATAGAGGACGGTGTTGGGCGGCAAGGTCTGCGTGGCGATCTGCGTCAGGTCCCATCCTCCCGCCTGGAAATCGGTGAACAGAAAGATCTCCTTGTTGGTCGCGCGCCCCTTGCCGAGCACCTCCACACATTTCTCGAGGAACGTGTGATACTTGGTGGTGCTGCTGGAAAGCGCGATCGCTTCGAGGGAGTCCTGCACCGCCTTGCGGTCGAGGCTTGGCTCGGCGATAACGGCCTCAATCTTGGAGTTGATCATGTAGAGCGCAATTTCGTCGCCCGAGGAGAATGTCTCGACCACCTGCCGGGCCGCGTTACGCGCGCGCTCGAACGCGGCTGTGCCTTCGATGATCGCCCCCATGCTGTAGGAGTTGTCGAGGACGAGGATTGCGGTGGTGGTGGGACGAGACAGAAACGGCACCGACCCACTGGTGCGCAATGCCGGCTTGGCCAGAGCCAGCGGGAGCAGCGCGAACAACAACACCCGCAGCAGCAGCAGCAGCGCGTCCTGAATTCGCAGCCAACGCGCCTTTCGCTCGAACGATTTGCGGATGAACCGGATCGTGCTGAAGAACACGACACGCGCTCGCTGACGATAGAACAAATGGAGAAAGATCGGCACCGCGACCGCCGCTGCGCCCAGGAGATAAAGCGGACTCAGGAAATAGAGGCCGAACACGAGGCCACTGTATCGGGGGCGCTTGGCGAGTCAAGCCACGCCCCGCGCAAGACTTTCTGTGGGTGCCCTACAACCGTCAACCCGCAGATGCCTACCGATTTCCTGTTTGACCTTCGACGCGCGCAGGCTAATCTGGGCGCACAGAAGCGCCCTATGAAACGATCCTTGCACATCGCGTTGGTCGTATCGCTTGTTCTCGCGGCGACGGGCTTTGCGGAGGCGCAAGTCAGCCCCGTTCGCCTCAAAGTGACCCGCTCCTCGAAGTCGGACACGAAGACTTCCTACCAGAGCTCCGACGGATGGTACCGCAGCGCCGAGAAGACCAAGAGCGTGGTGTACAAGATTGACGTGAGCAACGTCAGCGGCGGCGCGGCGAAGGAGTTCCTGATCAAATGGGCCGTGTTGATCAAGAGCGACGCGCAAAACTATGAATTCAAGGACGGCAACTACACCAAGGCCAGCCCGCTGCGGGTTGTGCAGGGCGAAAAGACCTGCAAGCTCGAATTTGGCAAGAGCTTCAATTTCGAGACCGACGTGATTGATCTCTCGGGCTGGGAGAGCGTGGACGGCGGTTTTCGGCGCGAAGAATACGGAGCGAAGATCCTCGGGTACTCGGTCGAGGTCTTCTGTAACGACCAGCGTGTCGCCGCCGACAATCAGCCTGCCGACGTGAAATCCAAGATCGAACAGGCCACCAGCGGCGGCGGCAAAGACGGCCAGAAGCGCCACGCGTTTTGATGGAACGCAGCCCTGAGCTTTTTCTCTGGCCCGGGATCGGGGGGCTGCTGGCGCTTGTGTGCCTGTTCTTTTCCCTGCGGGCTGCAAAACGACGCCGGCTGATCGAAAACCTTCCCACGTGCAAGACCACCGGTGTGTTCATCGGTTTGGTTGAACTCAAAGGCACTGCCGAGGCGGAATCGCCCCTCATCAGCTACCTCGCACATCAACCGTGTGTTCATTACACCTGGACTGTCGAGGAGCATTGGTCGCGCACCGTCACGGAGAGTTACACCGACAGCAAGGGAAACCGGCGGACGCGCACCCGGCGCGAGAGCGGCTGGAAGACCGTCGCCAACGGCGGTGAACAGATTCCATTCTACCTGAGAGACGATTGCGGCGTGTTGCGGATCGTGCCCGAGGGCGCGAAGATCGAGCCGACGAAGATCTTCAGCGCAGAATGCACTCCCGCCGATGCGTTGTACTACGGCAAGGGACCGGAGGGAGCGGTTGCGCATTCGGATCATCGCCGGCGATTCGTGGAGCAGGCGATCCCGTTGCACGCGCAACTCTACGTCGTCGGCCAGGCGCGCGAACGGGAGGACATCGTTGCCGCGGAGATCGCGCACGACGCAAACGCGCCGCTGTTTCTGATTTCGACCCGCTCGGAGGGACAGGTCACGTCCGGGATGCGATGGACGTTCTGGCTGCTGGGTCTGCTCGGGCTGGTGTTGTGCGTTGCCGGCTGGATCGTGCGGGACGGCGTCCTGCATCGTGACCTCGCTGCCTTCGTTCCCACCTACCTGATCGCGGGCGGGGCGTTCCTCGTCGCGTGGGCCATCGGTTGGACGTGGGCAGCGTACAACGGGCTGGTGGACTTGCGTCAACGCGTCCAGCAGGCCTGGTCGAACGTGGACGTGCAGTTGAAACGGCGCAACGATCTGATTCCGAATCTGGTTCATGCCGTCGAAGGCATGCGCGACCACGAGCGAAATCTCCAGACCGAACTCGCTCAACTCCGAGCCCAATTGCTGGCAACGCCGCCCGGCGAGCCTGGGCCGAACCACGAGGGGGTTGCCAAGACGCTGTTCGCCGTGATGGAACGATATCCCGATCTCAAGGCAAACGAGTCGTTTCTCAGCCTTCAGGAGAACCTGTCCGAGACCGAGCAGCGGATCGCGCTGGCGCGCGGCTATTTCAACGACATCGCCACGTTCTACAACACCCGGCTTCAGATCATCCCCGACCGGTTGGTTGCCGCCTTGGGCGCGATGAAACCGCGGGAGTTGATGACCGCGACCGGGTTCGAACGCGCGCCGGTGGTCGTGAATCTGGCGAGTTAGCGTCCTCGGGAACGATCCTATGCCGCGCCCGCAGCTTCGCTCTGGCCGGGGCCTTCGTCAGCGTGCTGAAGCTGGCGAAACACAAGCTTGTCGGTCTCAGCCTCGACTTCGATCGGTTCATTCGGCTTGAGCGAGCCGCGAATGACGTCCTCGGCGAGGGGGTCTTCGAGATACTTCTGGATCGCGCGCCGCAATGGACGAGCGCCGTAATCCTGGTCGTAGCCCTTCTCGATGAGGAATTCCTTGGCCTTCGCCGTGAGCTGAATCAGCACGTTCTTGTTCTTGAGCCGGGACTGGACCTTGTCCAGTTCGAGTTCGACGATCTGGGTCATGTCCTTCCGGTCCAGCGCGCGGAACACGATGATGTCGTCAATGCGGTTGATGAACTCGGGCTTGAAGGTCTTTTTGACCTCCTCGAGAATCTTGTCCTTCATCGAACCGTAGTTGTACTCGGTGGGCGCCGACGCAGCCGCGAACCCGAGCGACATCTGCTTTTTGATCAGGTTCGCGCCGAGGTTCGAGGTCATGATCACAATGGTATTGCGGAAATCGATCTTCCGCCCGAGGCTGTCGGTGACTTTGCCTTCCTCGAAAATCTGCAAGAGGATGTGCCACACATCCGGGTGCGCCTTCTCGATCTCGTCGAACAACACCACGCAGTACGGGCGACGACGCACCTGCTCGGTTAACTGGCCGCCTTCCTCGTAGCCGACATATCCCGGCGGCGAACCGATCAGCCGGGAGACGTTGAACTTCTCCATGTACTCGCTCATGTCAATCTGGATGAGCGCATTCTCGTCGCCGAACATGAACTCGGCCAGCGTCTTGGCCAGCATGGTCTTGCCCACGCCGGTGGGGCCAAGGAATATGAACGAACCAATCGGTCGCTTCGGGTCTTTGAGGTCGGCGCGACTGCGGCGGAGCGCTTTCGAGATCGCGACGCACGCCTCGTCCTGACCGACGATGTGCTTTTTCAGTTCCTCCTCCATCCGGAGCAATTTCTTTGTCTCCCTCTCGTTCATTCGGCTGAGCGGCACGCCGGTCCACTTGGAGACGATCTCCATGATGTCTTCATCGGTGATGACGACTTCCTTCTCGTCGCGCATCTGCTTCCACTCGGAAAGAATCTGCTCGAGTTTGTCCTTGCTCTGCTTCTCCTTGTCGCGCAACGAAGCGGCCTTCTCGAAGTCCTGCGCCCGGATGGCGCCTTCCTTTTCGTTCTTGATCGCTTCGATCTCTTTCTCGATGCCCTGCACCTCGGGTGGACGCGTCATCGTCTTGATGCGCGCGCGGGCACCGGCTTCGTCCATGACATCAATCGCCTTGTCCGGCAGAAAACGGCCCGTGAGGTACCGATCGCTCAACTTCGAGGCGGCTTCGAGCGCTTCGTCGGTCATCTTCGCCTTGTGATGCTGCTCGTACTTGGGACGGAGTCCCTTCAGGATGAGAATGGTCTCCTCGACGCTGGGCGCATTGACCATCACGGTTTGGAAACGGCGCTCCAGCGCGGCATCCTTCTCGATGTACTTGCGGTATTCGTTCATGGTCGTCGCGCCGATGCACTGGAGCTCGCCGCGGCTGAGCGCCGGCTTGAAAATATTACTCGCGTCCATCGCGCCCTCGGCGCTGCCGGCACCGACGATGGTGTGCAACTCGTCAATGAACAGGATCACGTTCTTGCTGCGCTTGATTTCGTCCATGACGGCTTTGATGCGCTCTTCGAACTGACCGCGATACTTGGTGCCGGCAACCATGAGCGCGAGATCGAGCATGATGATCTTCTTGTCGCGAAGGATCTCGGGAATCGAACCACGAGAAATCTCCTGCGCCAAACCTTCGACGATGGCCGTCTTGCCCACACCCGCTTCGCCGATAAGCACCGGGTTGTTTTTGGTGCGGCGGCAGAGGATTTGCATGACGCGCTCGATCTCGTTGGCGCGGCCAATGACCGGATCGAGCTCGCCCTTCCTGGCCAACTCGGTCAGGTCGCGTCCGAACGCCTTGAGCGCGGGCGTCTTGACTTCCTTCTTTTCGCCACTGCCGCCCGCCGGTGGAGCGCCGCCTTCCTGCTGCGAGGCTTCGCCGTCGCCCGGGGGCGTGAAATTGGGGTCGAGCTCCTTCAAAATCTCGTTGCGAGTGCGTTCAATGTCCACGTCGAGGCTCTTCAAGACGCGCGCGGCAACTCCATCGCCTTCCCGGAGCAAACCGAGGAGGATGTGTTCGGTCCCGACGTAGGAATGATTGAGCGCCTTTGCTTCCTTCGCCGCGAGCGCAAGGACCTTCTTCACGCGCGGGGTGTAGGGGATGTTGCCCACCATCTTCGTCTCCGGGCCGGTGCCGACCTGTTTCTCGACTTCCATGCGGACGGTTTCGAGGTCGAGACCCATCTTCTGCAGCACGTTGACGGCAACGCCCTGCCCGAGCTTGATGAGGCCGAGCAGAAGGTGTTCGGTGCCGACGTAGTTGTGATTGAAGCGGTCGGCTTCCTTGCGGGCCAACTGCAACACCTGCTGGGCGCGGGGCGTGAAGTTATTCATTGCTCTTGCTTTCCTTGCTACCGTCGTGCCGCCGATGTTCTTTCGGCCGCGGGGTTCCTTTCAGCGTGCTGCGAACGATCTCCGCTCTCAACACATCGCGTTCCTCGGCGCTCAACTTCTCCGTCGCGGTCTTCTGGAGGTGCGCGGGCTGCGTTGAGATGAACAAATCATCAATCACAGCACGATCCAGTCCGGTCAGGATATCGAGGTCGGCGCCCAACCGCATCATCGAGAGAAGGTTCATTGCCTCTTTCGAACTGATCGAGTGAGCGGAACTCAGAATCCCGTGTGCACGACCTACCTGATCATAGATCATGTAGGGTTTCTTATCAAGAAGCGACAGCCGCGCGTTCTCTTCGTGCTCGATGATCTGGAGAATGACCTTGTTGAGTCGCTCGACCACGTTGGCCTCGCGCTCGCCGAGCGTGCTCTGATTGGAAACTTGAAAGACGTTGCCGAGCGCTTCAGTGCCTTCTCCGTAGAGACCGCGCACGGCGAGGCCGAGCTTGTTGACGGCCTGGATGATCTGGTTCACCTGTTCGTTCAAGACCAACCCCGGCAGGTGCAGCATCGCCGACGCGCGCATGCCGGTGCCGACGTTGGTCGGGCAGGCGGTGAGGTAGCCTAGCTTCGGGGAAAACGCGTACTCGACTTTGCTTTCCAACTCGGAATCAACCTTGTCTATCGTCTGATACACCTTTGCGAGCTGCAAGCCCGGCTTGATGGCCTGCATCCGCAGGTGATCTTCCTCGTTGATCATCACGCTGACGGATTCGGTGCGATTGATGACCACGCCGCTGCCGACGTTTTTGGCTGCATGCTCGCGGCTGATGAGATGCCGTTCGACGAGCAACTGTTTTTCGAGCGCGCTGAGGGTGTCCATGGACTTCGAGATGGACAACTCGCTCATCTCACTCGTGGACTCGACTGCGGGCTTGAGCGCGTCGAGCACATGCTGGCGGTCTGCCTTCTTGGCCCAGCCGGGGAACGGCGTGCCCCGAAGGTTGCGCGCGAAGCGTACCCGGCTGCTGATGACGATTCGGTTGCTGGAGTTGTCCGATTTCATCTCTTACACAGATGATTTCGTCTTCAACTGCGTTTCGAGCCCCCGGATCTGGTCTCGCAACGTCGCCGCCTCCTCGTACTTCTCCTCTTCGACGGCCTTCTTAAGCAGAGTCTCGAGCGACTTCAGCTTGCCTGACAATTCCTGGCTGCGGACGGCCTTGCCCGGCACCTTGCCGATGTGAAGTTCGCCCTTGTGCATCGCTTTCATGAGCGAGTTCAGGCCCGACTCGAACACACGATAACACTCGGGGCAACCCAGCCTCCCCGTCTTCTTGAAATCCACCTGCGTGAACCCGCACGCCGGACACCGCAACGCCGAGCCGCTCTCGGTGGTGGGTTTAAGTTCCTCCGCCGCGCCCAGTCCGAGCAACAAATCAGCGAGGGAGAAGCCGGTCGGGTCGGACACGCCCTTTTCCTTCGCGCACCCCTCGCACAGATCCACCTTCTGCATCTTCCCCTCGACGATCTGGGTCAGGTGCACCTTCGCTTCGTTCTCTTTGCAGATGTCACAAACCATAATTCGTCTCGCTCAATCCACCCATCAATAAATTGGAGTACCTTCCGACCTTGTCAACTCATGGAATTTCTCCATGAGCCGCAAGGTCGTCTGTCCCGGCTTGCCGTTGCCGACCTGCCGTCCGTCCAAACGCACCACCGGAATCACTTCTGCCGCGGTGCCGGTCAGGAAACACTCGTCTGCGTTGTACAGATCGAACCGCGTCAAGGTCGGCTCGCGCACCTCGATCCCCTCGCGCTTCGCCAACTCGATCACCGCCCGGCGCGTAATGCCGTTGAGCGCTCCCGCGCTGATCGGCGGCGTGAGCAATGCGCCGTCTTTGAGGATGAAAATGTTGTCGCCGGTACACTCGGCCACGAACCCCTCATGGTTTAGCATCACGGCTTCCATGCATCCTGCATGTAGGGCTTCCACCTTGGCCATGATGTTATTGAGATAATTGAGCGACTTGATCTGCGGGCTGATGGACGCCGCAGGCGTGCGCCACGTCGGCACGGTGATCATGTCGAGCCCTTTTGTGTACAACTCGGGCGGGTACAACTCGTTCGTCGCCGCGATGATGATGATCGAGGGTCGCTTGCAT
>CAZOTB010000059.1:0-11172 GCA_964582645.1 uncultured Verrucomicrobiota bacterium
TAGCAACCGATGATTCAACCGAGCGAGAGCGTCAAAACACCACTTGGCGTGCAAAATTCAGGACATAAATATAAGGTCAAGTGACCCTGATGTAGTGTACAATGTTCTTGACTACGCCAACGTCGCTGTACATCCTCACACGTATGAACACCAAGGCAGAAATCCTCGCCGAAGAAGTGTTGATCCTGCTCTGCTATGGATTCGACCTGTTGACAATGCCGACGTTTCGCAAGTGGGCCGACTCCTATGAAGGCTGGCTCTACCGGAACGGTCTCCTCCGTCGGATGCACTATCTCGAAAAGCAGAAATGGCTGTTGCGCGAAGGCAAAAAGAGCGAATGGGTGTACAAGCTCACCGAGGCCGGACGGCAGCACGCCCTCGGCGGACGTGACCCGGAAGCGTATTGGCGACGGCCGTGGGACGGTTGGTGGCGGCAGATTGTCTTCGACTTGCCGGTCGAACGGAGGCGGGAGCGCAAATTGTTGATTCGATGGTTTCGTCAGCACGGCTTTGGATATTTGCAAGACAGCGTGTGGATTTCTCCCGATCCCGTTGCTGATGTAATCGAGGCGATTGGGAAGTATCGCGACAACGCGGAAGCGTTCACCATCTTGCAGAGCCATTGCGCACCCGGCTTCACCGACTCGTCCTTGGTGGGCGGCGCCTGGCAATTCGGGGTCATCAATGAGAAATATCGGGCACACATGAAATTCGCTGCAACCTGCCTGAAGCGATGCGAGAGGGAGCAGCTTCATCCTCGCGATCTCTTTGCGCTCTTGCGTCAGGAGCGCATGCTTTGGTCGTGCGCTTTCGGGCTCGATCCGCTGCTTCCGATCCAACTCTGGCCATCCGATTACGAAGGTCAACGCGCTTGGAAAGTCCGGGGTGAACTTCTTCGAGCCCTGGCCAAGCACGGTACAAGGGCGAAATGACTCCAACATACATACACTAAAAATAGGTCATGTGACCTATTAGATGTGTACATGTAGTATGCGGGGCAGGTTGCCGAAAGTGCTCCGAGACGGTTTGGTCTTTCCTTCAGAGGATTCCGCCGTCTCACTCGAACGTCCACTGCGGTAAGCACGGTTCGGCGTAACTGATCTTCTCGTAGTAAATGCCCGAGCATAGTTTCTCCTGTTCGTTGGCGAGCACAGGAGCCTTGGGAACGTCGAGCGCAAACGTCCGCACGCGGTGGACGAGGTATTGCTGCCGGCCGCCGGCGTGGGGGAGAAGCTTGCATTGATCCACGATGGGAACGGCTTTCTCCCGAATTGATAGCCCTTCGTTCGCCGCTTCGAAGATGATCCGGTGGTTCGAGGCGGAGAAATCGCGCGGGTCAATGTCCCACATGCGAAGTGGATTGCAGCTGCGCTTCGATGCGAGGCGCGGATCACCGGTGAGCAACCGCACCACGCCGTCCGCGCAGCGGTACGGGGTCAATGGCACGTTGCGCGGCGAGGGCGCGGGTGGCGAGACCGGCTCGGTCAGTTTTTTGAATGGATTCTCCGCCCGAAACCACACTACGCCGTGCTCCTGGTGATTGGCCTTGCGCGAGGCGATGAGCCCATGGCCGTTGGTATGGACGAGGCTCGGCTCGAACAACCCTCCGCTCATCACGCCGAGCGGGCTGGTTTCGACCCATTCGTAAAGGCGGGTCGCTGGATTGAATCGGAACTTGCACACCGCGATGGACGGAGTGGGCTTCTCGAAATGATGCGCGCGCCCGCCCATTCGGTGGCGTCCTCGTTGAACGGGACGGCTTGCACATAACTGCTGCATCGGTTTCGCACGCCACCTCTGTCGTCGCGACCGTTTTGCCGGAGCAACCCGGCAGGCTGAATGATCTCTATATCGTTTTCGCAGTCGTTGAGACGGAACTGCAGCCACTCGGTGTCCATCGTGTTCCAGTCTTTCGCGTGCCGCCTGCCGGCGGCGGTTTTCTCCTCTGTCACGCCCATGATCCACCAGTGTGCGGCGAAGACGCTGGCGTGCGGCACGGGCTTGCCGTGGATCAGCGCGCCGTTGATGTGGCCGGGGAAGACACCGTCGGCTCGTGTCTCGCCGGGGAGGCTGCACTCGTGAATCAACTTTCCCATTCTCTCGATGGGTTCGATCATGTCTTGAGGCCCTCCCGATCCGCGTACAGACGGCTTCGCTCGAACACGAACTCGATCCGAATCCGTTTACCTTTGAAATTCCCCATCCGATTCCCGCGTGTCCACTCGACGCTCCGCCAGCCCTCTGCGTCCGATGGACCAACCGTCGCTGCGGCAAAGCCCTTTTCGGGTGTTCCATCCTCCTTCAGAATGGACACCGTCACTTTGCCGGGAGTGCCGTGTGTAATCAGCGTGCTGTCCCAGAGCACCTGGAGTTCGCCGCCGTGCCAGGTCAACTCGCGCGTGGTCAAACGCCGGGGCCATTGATCGGCGGAAATGGAAACGGCGCGGTTCGCGCGTTGGGTGGCCAGCCCGATCGCACCGTAGGGATGTGGCTCGCCCATGAAATGACTCGAACTCCGTCCCGAGACGAACCAGTTCCATTCGCCATTGCGCTCGATCGGGCCGTTCGACGGCAGATCCATCTAACTTGCGCAGCAGCTTCCCACCGGGCACAGCCATGAGGGTCAAATCTTCAAACATCACAAACCCAGGGGACGACGCAAGAGTCAGAAAATCCATTGGTGAAATTGGAAGACCTGACCCCAAATCTGTCTCAGACAGTAGCTTGCGGGCGCAATCGCGGTCAGTCCCAGAGCCAGACTTCTTTGAAGGTCACATCGGGTTTGCGGTTCTCGAAGGACGGCTTGTTGCCCTCGCGCGCCCACCACATCGCCTTGCCTTCGCGAAGAAGCCAGAGACTCGTGCGCAGCGTGTACTCGGACGGGTGACCGCCGGGGAACAACACCTCGCCGTTGCCGCAGACGTTGCCGCGTTGCGGATCGCGGAACTGGATGAACCGACGCAGTGTCTCCACCGTGGGGTTCTTGCGCGCTTCGTCGAGCAGTTCGTTCATGAGCTGCCCGCGCCGGTCCTGCGCTTTCCAGTAGGCCGCGTCTTCGTTCTCCTTCGGCAGTTTGCGCGCGAGGATCGAGGCGGTGCGGCGGTCTTGCAGGTAGGTCTTCATCCCCGGCTCCTGCGCGGTCATCGCGGTGATGTAACCGAAGCCATCGGGCGAACGCCGCACGCCGATCCGACAGGAACTTTTCTCGATCATCGCGACGTTGTGTTTGCGATCCACCACGATTGCGTTGCACGGACCCCAGAACAACTTGTAGCGCGTCAGCATCTCAACAGCTTCATCGGTGTTGCGGCAATACCGCGCCACGAGTTTCCAGACAGGCGCGGGAAAAATCTCCGGCGACTCTTCGTCGAGGAACACGCCCGAGGAAACTGAGCCGACGAGTAGATGCTCCGAGATGGCCGGCCAGTGGGGCGGGCCGAACGCCTCCGAGGGAGAGCTGTCGAGGTTGTTGGCGAGAATCGGTCCGCGGTCGCTCGTCGGGAAATAGATGTAACTGCAGCCGAGTGGCCCGGCTTTGCCGGCGGCGACGTAACGATGGTAGTAGAAATGGCTGTCACAGCAGGCGGCCCATTGCGCGTCGTTGAGTTGCGCCCCGTCGCGCCAACCGCGCCATTGGGCGTCCACGAGTTGCCGCATGCCGCGCAGTTCGGGGTACTTGGTCAGGTCGGGCACGGCTGCGAGTCGCTGGCGATTCGATTCTTGGAGGCGGTGCACCACTTCTTCACGGGACGTGCCGGGCATGTTCTCGCAGAGGTGTCGCAGCAGCAACTCGGCGTTCTTCCGTGTCACTTCCGCGGTCTTCTCCGCCTCGGCGCGCGCGTCTCGATACCAACCTTCAATGGTCCACATGGGTGCTGCTTCGGCGGAGACTCTAGAGAGGGAATCGAAGGGTTGCAAGCAGGCTTGTCAGTTCAAAATACAGCATCGTACGCTGTAGCGTTTGGGAAATGATTCTGACAGAGTGGCGCGAATGAGAGCACTTCTTCTTCTCTGCGCTGCCGCCGCGTGTCTCGGAACAGGGCCGGTTCGCGCAGCGGATTTGATTCGAGACGTGCGGTTGGTTCCGCTCACGGGCAAGGAACAGCGGCTCGAGAAGCAGCATCCCAAAGCGCGTGTCCAGTTCAGACCCGAAGTCTTCTCGGACCGGCTCGTGTATTGGAACGACGACGGCGTGGGACAGTTTCTCGCGACGTTCTTCTTTTGTGACGTTTCGCAGCCGGGCTCACGGGTGGAAATCGAACTCGCGAAAGATTCCAAATTGCTGGAGTCGCAGCACATCGCCCTCGTGAAAACCAACGAAGCACCGAAAGTCGGTCTCCTTTTGAACACGGACGCGCTGAAGCCGGGCTCGTACACCATGCGTGCCCGGCTGGTTTCAGGAGATGGGAAGGAGATCGCAGTCGCCACGCCTTGCTCATTCCAGCGCGTGAACAAATCGCATCCACGCGTCCCGATTCCGAGCGCCGGGATTCCGGTGGAGGTTCACGCGCAAAACGAGCTGCCCGATGCCGTCTGGCCGATCCGCACCGGCGTGCCCATGCCGTTCGGGACGCTCACCGATTCGGCAAACCTCGCGCTGTTGGAGAACGGAAAGCCCGTCCCTGCCCAGTGGACGACTCGTGCGGTGTGGATGCCCGGCGAGCGCACTTCGATTCAATGGCTCGGGCTTGATTTTCTGGCGCGTTACGACAACGGCAAGCCCCGGCAATACCGGATCGTGTCGCGCAAGTCGCGCCCGCAACCCAGCCAACTCTCCGTTCGCGAGAGCGGTGAGAGCATTGCCGTGAACACGGGCGTGATGTATTTCACGGTCAACCGAAAGCGGTTTACCGGTATCGAGAGTGCGGAGTTGAACGGCACCAGGATCATCGGCGGCACCGCGAGCGGGCCGCGACTGGCGGATGCGAAGGGCAATCTGTTCGAGGCGGCGAATGACACTTCAGCGGAAGTGAAAATCGAGGAGCAGGGGCCGGTGCGCGTGACGATCACCGCCCGGGGTTGGTACGTGAACAAGCAACTCCCGGAAGCGGATCAAAAGCTCTGCCAGTTCGTCACGCGGCTCACCGCCTACGCCGGGCAGCCGTTCGTGGACGTGAACCAGCGCACGATCCTCACTTACGACACGCGCTCAAACCAACTCGCCAACGTCGCCTTCCGCGTGCCGGTACAGGGCGCGACAGGCTGGGCGACCTCGATGGATGGCCAATCCGTCGTCGGCATGCTGCCGGCGGCGGGCGGCTCGGCATGGCTGCACCAGGAACGCGCGGACCGGGTGCGATTGATGGAGACGAAAGAAGGGCGGCGGTCGGACGGATGGATGAGCGCGGCCCGTTCGAAAGCCACCGTGACCGGATTCCTGCGCGACATCTGGCAGCGTTTTCCGAAGGAGCTCGAAGCGGATGCCGGCGGGTTGACGTTTCATTTCTGGCCGCGACACGGGCGGCGCGCGTTTACAGAGGCGGAAGAGCTCGACAGGCGCAACATCTACAAGGCGTGGTTCGCGCACCAGGGCAACTTGATGGACTTGCAGATGCCCAAGAACTATTTCGATCAACTCCAACAGTGGAACGAGACGGAAAAGTGGGATCCCGAGCACACCAGCGAGATCGGTTACATGGCGAGCGGAGAAGGCGTGGCCATCGGGAACGACTTCCGTATCCTGTTGCAGCCCGGCCCTGCGAAGCCGGACGAACTCACGAAACACGCCCGGCTGTTCCAACAAGACCCGCACGGCATCGCCGCGCCGTCATGGAACGCCGCCACGCTCGCGATGGGCCATCTGGCGGCGCGCAAGGACAAGCACCCGCCCGAAGTCGAACGCCTGCTCAACGATCTGTACCCGACCGGGATGTTCAACACGGTGGACTTCCTCGGCGACTACGGGATGTGGATCTACGGCAACACGCACAATCCCTGGGACGGCATCCAGCCGCGCCTGCATCGCGCGTGGCAAAACTCGCATTACCAACACGTCGGCGCCACGTGGCTGTTGTATTTCCGCAGCGGCACGCCGGAACTGCTGCGTTGGGCGAGGGCGAACACCGACGAGTTTATGGATGTCGGCACGTGCAACTACCACAACCCCGACCGGCCGCTGAAGGGACACGTCACCGGCGCGATGTACCACGCCAAGGGATTCGTGCCGTGGGGCTCGCGGCATTACGGCATGTTCCAGTTCGACAGCGACATCGGCGTCTGGGGGCACTGGATTGATCCCGACGCGTTTTTGTTCCGCTACTACCTCGAAGGCGATCTCCGGGCGCTCGATCTGTACCGGGCCTGGGGCGAGGCCGTCTTTACCGGCTCGTTGCCGTTCAGCATGGGGCGGGAACTGTCGAACACCTTCGGCATGTTGCTCAGCTACTATCAGGCGACATTGGATCCGAGCGCGATTCCGTACCTGAAATACATGGCCGATGGGATGTTGGAGATGCCGTTCGAGAAATCTCCGCACGCGCCGAGTTTCCCGATGTGGCATCGGCAATGGCTCGACCGGTACTACGATCTGACGCGAGATGAACGCGTGGTCGCTGCCATCCAAAGCTACAGCGCCGCGGGGTTCGATCAGCTTGCGCCGAACGCGTTCGCGTATCGGACCACGGGCAACAAGAAGTACCTGGAACGCGTTCTACCCGGGGCCTACGACACGGCGCGCATGGCGTACGACAATCCCGGAGACCCGCTGCACGGCTTCGGTCCGTACGCGATGGCGACGGGTGTGATCCCGCTCCGCGAGTTGCCATATGTCCTGCGGGGTATGGAGAAGGCGGGAATCAAGTCGTTGACCACATCGCCGGAAGCCAGGTCGTATTATCCGGTTGGCAGTTCGCATCTGTACTCGCAGACACGACGCAACGAAATCGCACTCACCGTCCTCGCCCTCGATCCCGACGACCGCGAGTTCAAGGTCACTATTGAGCCTCTGGATCGTAACTCGCATCCGTCCGAAGCAATTGTCATTTCGCCGTCGGGCAAGGTCGTCCACGAGACGGGACCATTGCGTCCCGAGGATGACACCACGAGGCAACGGCTGATCCCAATCCCGAAGGACGGCGAGCAAGGCGTGTACACAATCGAGTTGTTCGGACACATGCCGCAGTTCTACGCGCCGCTGACGGATCTGCCGAACGAGATGGCGCGCGTGCCCGAGGGCGCACCGATTCGGGCGCCGAATCGGCAAATGGGCGTGCTCATTCTGCCGCCGAACAGCACGGCGACGCTGAAGTTCACGGCGTTGAGTTACGGACAGATCCCGTGTCCGAACTACGCGCGCGTGGTGGATGTGACCGGCAAGGTGCTGTTGGAGGCGAGCCTGCTGGCGATCGGCCAGCGCAAAGAGGCGAGCGTGGAACTCAAGAGCGGCCCGAAGCCGGCCACGTTCCCGTACTATGCAGTCTCGTGGGTCGGCCCCGCGCTGTCGTGGACGGGCGACGCCGAAGCTCTCTATCTGGCGAGGCGGGCGAACGACGTTGAGCCGATTTTGCAGGCGCTTGCGCCTCCTGCGGCCAAGTGACTGGCTCAGGGCGTGTCAAAGTTGCCGTCGTGGTCGGGGTCCCAGTAGGTCTTGTAGCGAAAATCGGCGCCGGAATTGTAGGGCATCACGTCTGCATACCGCATCCACATGGCGTGACCGTCGAAGAACACCAGGTTGCTGCCTCCGCGATGGCGTTTGGAAATCGGCTCGGTGCCCCCGCTTGCATTCAGTTCCACCAGGCATGAGATGGGGGCCCAACTCTCGACCCCCGTTGGATACCAGGACGAATCGGCGAACCACACGACCGTCGCTACGTTCTGAACCTCGCGAATGGACAGCCCTGTGTAGTTGACCAACGAGCCGCGCCGGCACTGGCGGTTGATCTGGTAGCCGGGCCAGTACTTGCGCGGCGGGCTCATCTGGTAGGCCGGATGCCGCGTCACGCGCATGGACGGACATTCGAGCACCTCGATGTTGCGCCCGAGGTACGGATACAACTGGTCCATCCACAGCGAAGCGTTATAGCCGGGAACAGTTCCCAACCCGAGATCGCCCCATGCGCATTGGGGCGTCTTCCCTTGATTGTCGTCCGCATAGAGATGGGCTGCGGCCCCCAACTGTTTGAGGTTGGAAAGACAACGGGCGGTGCGGGCCGATTCTTTCGCCTGACTCAGCGCGGGTAACAACAACGCCGCGAGGATGGCGATGATGGCGACGACGACGAGAAGCTCAATGAGGGTGAAAGCGGCGGAAGGATGGAGCGATGGAAGGTTGGAAGGTTGGAACTTCGCCGTCACCCCAATCTTCCAGTCTTCCCATTTTCCATTGCTTCTCATCGCCACCGTCGCCATGCGAGCAAAACACCGCCCAGAGTCAGCATCGCCAGCGCGGACGGCTCCGGCACGGCAGGCAGCAGCAGGCCGCCGCCGTCGAGGGTGTAGGTCTGGTCGAACAGGTAGGCATTGAACGGATTGTGCTCGGACAACAAGTAGTAAACATGGATGCCGGCCGGCGCATGGAGATTCGCGACGTTGTTGCTCGCGCCGAGCAGATCCAGGCTGGTCACGTACAACGCGTTGCTCGACGCCCCGTCGCCACTGGTGAAGTAAAGATGGTCGCTCGTGCTGTCCAAACGCAGTTTGCCGTACGAGAAGTCGCTCACGAAGGTGTTTGTGCCGCGATCCACGCCGGTGATCGAGTTGGTGTGGTCGCCGCTGCCGCTAAACAGTACCGTGCTCGAACCGAGCGCGAAGCCGGTGTGGTTCGTGGACTGGATCAGGAAGCTCTTCTTGAAATCGAGCGTGCTGCTCGCGTCGCCCTGCACCGCCCCGCTGGCGGCGACCGAGATGTCCTGCTCGAAACTCGCGGAGCTGCTCTGAAGCTGGATCGTGCCGCTGTTCTGGATCACACTCGAAACACTCGCGGCGGCGGCGTTGCTCACATGGAGCTTTGCTCCCGACGCGATCAGCAGACTGTCGCTGTTCCAACGAGGGTTCGTCCCTGTCAGCGACAGGGCCTTCATGTTGTTCGCAGCGTTGGTGAGGGTGTACGCGCCGGTACTGTTCACGTTCGTGGACGAATCGAGTTGCAGTCCGCTGCCACTGACAACGGTGAACTTGGCGACGGCGCCCGTGACGTTGAGCGCGGAATAGCCTTTGTAGGAGAGTGTGCCGCCGTCCACGATCTTGGCGCCGGTTCCCGTCACGGTGTCCTGGCCGAGGAACTGGAGAACGCCGCCGACGCGATTGCTCACGACGCCGCCCGCGCCGACGTCGAGCCGCCGCAGGCGAACAATGCCACCTTCGAGAATGGCGCTACCCGTTGCGCCCGTGTTTGTGGCGATGAGCAGGCCGCCGCTGTTCGAGCCGAGGATCTCGATCTCACCGCCGGTCACGTGGACGCGACCGGTGCCGCCACTGGCCACGCCGACCTCGATGCGCGGCGCGAACGCAAAGCTGTTGTTCTGCAACAGCACCGAGCCGTCCGCGACTTTCAATTCGCCGTGGCCGGTGCTGTTGTTGCCGAGGAGGATGTGGATGTTGCTGTCGGTCGTGCGCAATGTGCCGTTGCTCACGGTGAGGCTGCCGAACGAGTTCGTCCCACTGAGGTCGTCGCTGCCGATGCGCCAGGTTTGCCGCGCCTGCCATGTGCCGCCGGCGAGCAGCACCGTGCCGGTGGAATTGTGGCTCATTCCCACGTTGACATAGCCAAAGTTCGTGTGCGTGCCGCCAAATACCTGCATGACGCCGCGTCCACCACCACCCGCGCTGTTGACGCCGGCACCGACGGCGAGGTTGTGCATGCTGCCGCTGAAAAACGAGCCGTTGGAAACGATCAATTCTCCGTAACCCCGGACGCCCTGGCCGGAGCCCGGCCCCGATCCGATCCCAAGGAACACCTGGCCGGCGTTCGTGAGCACGAGATTTCCGCTGGTCATCACAATGCGCCCCGTGCTTCCCGCGCTGGCGCCCACCACCGCCGCGCCGAGGTTGAGGGTGCCGCCCATCAGGTAGACCTGGCCAAAGCCGCCGCTGCCGAATTCGTTGTTGGAGTTGGCCAACGAGATGAGCGAGGCGTTGCTGTGGATGTTGAGCACGCTGCTGGAGCCTGCCGCCGCGGCCAGCGTGAATCCGGCGCCACCGGCGAGTGGCGAATACCACGTGCCCGCCAGCAGATTCATTTCGCCCGGCCCGGCGGTGCCGAGGACGCCATTCATTGTCACGCCGTTGAAATGGAACGTCGCGTTCGGGGCGTTCCAGTTCAAGGTGGCGTTGCCCATGTTGAGCTGCCCATTGACGCGGAACGTGGCGGTGTTCGTGTAGTCGAAGTTGAGCGTGGGCGTGCCGGAGACGTTGTACAGATACAGGGCCGTATTCGTGAACGAATCCGCCGCGAGATTGGCTGCGGCGTTGTCCACGGTGACGGTGACGCCTTTGTAGATGAAAACCCGGTCCGAGGCGATCGGGAGCCGTCCCTGATTCCAGCTCGGCACATTCGTCCAAAGTCCGCTGGAACTGCTGATCCACTCGTTGTCCACGGCGCGAGCCGACAGCGGCGCCAGCGCCGCGAGCAGCGCAATTGCGAGAATTCCTGCTCGTTCCATACAAAACTCCTTTGTGTGCAGATACTACCTTGACACGGCTTCTGTAAACAACAGCCGGGTACGTTGTATTTCATATGACAAGTTGCCCGGTTCTTGACCCGGGAGTGGCTGGTCGTGGAAAATTCCTCCGCGATGACTGCGCTGAGACTCAAGGAATTGTTCGAGCGCGACGGGTATGTCACCGGTTTGGGCCTGTTGAGCGAGGCTGAGGTGCTTCGGTACCGCGCCGCCTATGAGCGGCTGGAATCGGACGCGGCGGCGCGAGGGAGCAAAGCCCGCATCACCAACCGGCATCTCGAGGACTCCGACATCTGGGCTTTGGCAACGCACCCGCGCGTGCTGGAGTGCGCGCGCGAGATCCTTGGCCCCGACGTGATTCTGTTGAGCTCGGGATTTTTTGCCAAACAACCCGACTCGCACGACAAGTTCGTGGCGTGGCATCAGGACACCACCTACTGGGGACTCAATCCGCCGTTCGCCATCACGGTGTGGATTGCGATTGACGATTCCGACGTGGAGAACGGATGCATGCGCGTCATTCCCGGAAGTCACAAGGTCGGCCTGCTCCCGCACG
>CAZOTB010000059.1:11182-35019 GCA_964582645.1 uncultured Verrucomicrobiota bacterium
CGATGAGTCCTCGGCGGTGGATTTCATCCTCAAGGCCGGGCAGGCTTCGATTCATCATGGCGAGTTGATCCACGGGTCGAACCCGAACTGCTCGAAGCGACGCCGTTGCGGGATGACGATTCGCCTCACGACGCCGCGTGTGAAACCCGTGTTGGATGGCCCGAATCCGTTCCGTGAGAAACCGATTCTCGTTTGCGGCGAAGACCGGTTCCGACATTTTGACTGCGTGCCGCGTCCTGCGTTTTCCTGAGCGGCTGAGTCTGCCATCACAACTGCGCCACGGATTCGCCCTCGCAGTAATCGGGAAGCAGCAGAACGGATCGAAGCGGGAGTGCGCCGGTGCGCGCCAGAGTGAGCACCATGCGGGAGAGCTTGTCGCAGTAGGGCTTAAGGTTGATCCGGTAGCAGGTGAGCGGAGGAATCACCGAGGAGAGAAACTCCTCCCCGCCCGCCGAGATCAACGAGACGTCCTGTGGCACGCGCAGGTTCATTTGCGCGAGCTGGGTGAGCACGCTTAACACGGGCTGAGAGTGACTGATGAGCAGCGCGGTCGGCGGCGTGCGAGAGCTGAACAGACGATGCACGACGGAGGCAATCCCGCGTGGGGTCCGGTCATGCACGACCACCCGGCTCAACGATTCGGCTCGAGGCGCTCCCTGGATCGCTTCGCGGAATCCCCGTTGGCATTCCGATGTGGTGACCTCGCTTCCTTCGGGGACCAGGAGTACGATTCGCCGATGCCCCTTCTGCAGCAAGACTCCCACGGCATGACGACACACGGCCCGGTTGTCCATGCCGATGGAGGGTAACCCGATTCCTTCATGAGGACTGCCGATCACGATGGTGGGCAGGCGCTCCCGTTCGAAGCATCGTTCCACTTCGATCGTGGGCAGATAGAGTATCCAGCAACAGACCTTCGATCGCTGCACGATCGAGCGGAGCAAGGCGGATGGGTCGGATCGCTTCAGCCGGGCATCGGCGTGAATCTCCAACTCATAGCCCGCCGCCTGCAAATGCCGTCGCAGCTCCGCGATTCGAACCAGCATGGAAGGGCTGATCAGAGGGAGCGGCAACGCAGACAACACCCCCACGACGCGGGAAGGGCCGGGTTTGGGCGAAGCGCCGGTGGAAACAATCCGTCGCCGCTGGCCTTGAGTGGCCTCGATCAGCCCTTCGCGCGTGAGAATTGAGAGCGCGCCGCGGACGGTGATCCGGCTCACCTGCAATCGGTCGCAGAGCGGTATTTCGCCGGGCAGCAGGCCCTTCCACTCGCCGCTTAGGATTTCGCGACGCAGAATGTCCGCCGTCTGCGCCACCAGGCTGAGTCGCTGTGGAATCTGCCTCATCGTGTGTTCATCGCGCCTCGGAATCATAGTCAAAACCCTCGGGAAATGCGAGGACTGGGATGGAATGCAACGAACGCAATCGCGCGGGTGGGTTCCCCGAACGCCGACCGTGCCGGGTTCCCCAAAGGGGCGTTGGAATTCGCCGCGGACCCGAGGAAGCCGGGTTGATATAGTGTTCTCTTAATCGGTAGCGATCTCTGGTGTAGCCGCGCTTCTGTGTGGCGCGAAACTCGGCCGAAACGCAAGCGGCTCGTGCTTCATACAAGCACGGCTGCACTGGGAGTGGACAGGGCAGGGGTGGTCTCGCGCGACCCGCTTCCCGATTCATCCTTCATCCCTCTCTGCTCCGCAACTTCGCGAGGAAGGACTCTCCGGTCTGATCCAGCTTCTCTTCTAGTTTCTTCGTGCAATCGCAATCGCAACAAGCCCACGGCTCGCTTCCGTTCAGATCGCGACAGTTGCCGCGCGCATGCGCGTCCTTGACGCTCATCAAATCGAAGTACTCCTCCCAATACGGACGCTCTTCCTGAAGCGGAACGTCGCAGAAGCACACCTCCACCCACAACGCGGTCCCGTTCGGATTCAAGCGCGCGCGTTGCATGTCGTCCCGGTATTCCTCCCCCGCGACGGACCCTCTGCCCAGCGTACCGTTCTCGATTGCCTTCCGCAACGCCATCTCACGTCCCGGTTTCACCCGTGCTCTAACCAAATAACGCATGAGTCCTGGCAAGATAGCACAAGGTAGGACGCGATCGACGGGCGCGCCGACGGCCTGCGGAAGGGGTTTGAAAAAGGATTTCAAGTGGAAGTATGATTGGCTGTACAATTGTAGTCCCTTGAATAATGCGCGTTGACCCTTCCTCTCTGTCGGCGTAACATTCGAGCCAAGACCGGGTCAGCGGCACTTTGTCTTTTGCCGCTGAGTTCCTGCTAATAGTAGTGATAGGCAGCAGAGGTATATGCCATCAATTGACAAGTTCGAATGCCGTTCCTGCGGTTTTAATTTACCGTCAGGCTGGGGAGGCTACGTGTACGCAATCAGTTCCGAAGGGAAGAGGATATGTTGTGGACATCCGCTGGAGGAATACACCATACAAGCAGTGACCGACATGGGTTGGTCAGAGGCGAAAGCAGCGGGTCGTGTGGGATTCAATAGTTACTGCATTTGCGTCGATTGCTTGGAGCAGTGTGTTCTCGACGATGATCGTGATCCGTTATGTTGCTCCAAGTGCGAAGGTGTGAACGTTAAGACTGCAAGAAGTCTCGTCGGTCAGCCCTGCCCGAAGTGCAAGACCGGACAGATTGCGCGAATCCCCACGGGCTGGATCTCATGACGAATAGCCTATCCATCCAGTCGAGCGAACCGCGAGCCAACCGGCGGCGCCGGTTCGTGAAGTACGGCCTCGTCGTCGGCTGGCTCGCGATCGGTCACATTTGTCGTTGGGCATTTCGTTAGCCATGTACAAGAGCACCTTTCGTCATACGCCGCGCGGCTACAAATACGGGCATCGCGTCCCTTCACTGATCGGACTTATTCCCGGCTCGCGTGGATCGCCGGTTGTCGTACCGCAGCCACGGAAGCACCGATTGGACAGAATGATCTGGCGGTTGGGCGGAGTGAGGTGGAGGGAGAAGGTGTGCGCTAGGTGTGGCCGGACCTACTTCGGAGACAGCCGCTTTACCGGAGAACCTTGATGTCTGGAGTGTGGTGTCAAGACGCGAGAGACACAAATCACAAAGTGACTTGCGTTTGGGGGTCAACTCTTTGGTTGATTCGTGACTAAACTGTCACGAGTTAAAGACTCTCTTTCTTGCCCTTGCCCGTGGTTACAATGATCTCGTTGTAGGTGCTTCGTTCACACGGTTAGTGTCTGCGACGGTTCATCTCGAAGGCGCCACCCTGTAGCGGACGGTGCCGGTGGAACTCGAGGCCACGCTTGGGCCAAGAGGTTCTTAGCTCCGGTTTAGTGCTACCTTTGGATAACTTGGCCCGAATGCGCTTGTTTACAGCGGCACGGAATTCGGACGAGAAGGGCGCCAGCAGTTTTTCGGAGTGACGTGGATTCGCCACTATCACCCTTGCGATGAATTGAACCTGTTCGTAACTACATGCGGGAAACCTTAAAGCCCACTTCAATATCTTGTCCCTGAACTTGGAACTCATGGAGTTCGCTTCTGGCTATTGCTGCGAATCGAGGTCAGAGCTCGGCGATGGGAAACTCTGTAAATCCGAGCTTCCAGTACAGAATTTCGTGTTCGAGCTTACCAAATTTCGTATTCCTCAGTTTTTGAATCGTACCGGAGGAATGGAATCTCAGGCACTTTTGAAAGACCGCATACTCGCCTTCCAAGGCAAGATCACCTAAATCGCAAACGTCGCTCATTACTCCCACTCGTTTTGCTCCTGCTCCTCTTGTTTCGTAACTCCCATCTTTTGCCTCGAGGTTCAAGGTGACGTCCCACACTTCGGGCTGACCGAGGAGGCGACTCTTGAAGGACATGCTGTAGATGTCACCTCTGCGGACGCAGTCTGTCACGGGACACCATTGCTTGATCACCTCGTCCTTTGATACACCTGAGACTTGGTCGAGAAGCTCGTTGATCTCTGTTCTTGCCGCAGGCTGCCACGATACCCACGCCTTGGCATCCTCAAAGTTCACAAGCGAAAAACTAGCCTCAATTGACACGCTCAATCAATTCAAAAGTATCACGGCCAGAATTTCACCCCGACGACAGATTGCCCTTGTACGGTGGCTGATTAACGGACGCTCACGCGCCAGCCGTTTTGGTTTTCATCCGTTGACTGTCGTCGCCATTCCCAGCACTCTAGCCTCCAAGCGCTATGACGACATTCGATAAACGCAAGCACCGCATCCTCTTCAACATTGATGCCAATGTGTGGATGTACAAGTACCGGCCGCAAAGCGCGTTTTACCGGCCTTATGGCACGCGGCTGACCGCGAAGGACATTCACCGGTACGTGGACATCATCGCCGATGGCGGCGTGGACACGCTCACCGTCAACGCCCACTGCACGCAGTTTGCCTATTACCCGAGCAAGGTTGTGCCGACCAATCTCGACGGATACAAACGCGGCGACCGCTCCTTTTTCTACGGCCACGTGATGGGCTGGCAGATGACGCAAGAGCAGATCGAACGGTATCTCGCGGAAATGGTTCACCTGCAAGACGGATACCTCGATCTGGTCGAGGCGGGGATTGATTGGGTGGCGGAGACGGCGAAGGCCTGCCGGCGACGGAAGATCAGCCCGTGGGTGTCCATTCGCATGAACGACATCCACGGTGCCACGAAATACCCCGAAGCGAGCTTCATGAACTGCGATCTCTACAAGGACCCGGCGATGCGGTTGCAGCCGCGCACTGGCTTCAATACGGCGGGATTCAACTACGAGAAGCGGCAGGTGCGCGACTACGTGATGGCCGCGATCCGCGATATGGTGGACAACTACGACTACGAGGGGCTGCAACTGGAATGGAATCGCCAGCCACTGTGCTGCGAGCCGGGCGTTTTACCGGCGATGACCGACACAATCACGGAATGGCACGCGGAGATTCGACGCCTGACCGAGCGCCGCGCGAAGAAGACCGGCAAGCCGTACGCGCTGGGGATAAAGTATTTTGGGAGCCTGGATCAATTGCGCCACGTCGGTCTCGAGCTGCGGGCGATGGCGAAACGGGGCATCCTGGATTTCGTTTGTCCCACGAACGGTTGGCAATCGAGCTGGGACATCCGCTGCGACGAGCTGCGGCGGGAGTTCGGTGACAAGATCGCGATCTACGGCTCCATCGAGTTCTCGCCGAACTATCTGCACGGCCACATCCCGCGCCAGAAGAAGGGCAACCCCAACATCGGTTCGACGCAGGCGATCAACTATCGCCTGACCCCCTACTGTCCGCCGCTGTTGCGGGGTAACGCCGCGGCCAAGCTCGTGCTCGGGGTGGACGGCGTCGAGGTGTACAATTTTCCCTGTGCCGACCAGACCCATCACTGGCCTTGGGAAGACGAACCCGGCTGCGCCCAATATCCGGCCCTCAAGCGGCTCGACGACCTCGAGTTCCTGCGCGGTAAACCGAAGTGTTACACTTTGCCCTCCCAGAGTGGCTACTACACGTTCCCGCCCTTCGAAAACGTGGGCCCATTTCCCTCGGTGCTCGGCCCCGGCGAGCGCCGCACCTGCCGGTTGCCCATGTGTGCCGAACCGGCCAGGAGCAAACTCGAGTTCGTCATTCAGGTTGTCGTGGAGAAGAAAGAGAAGCTTCCGCCCGTCGGTGTGTACCTGAACGGATCATGGCCGAGGTTCGACGGCAAGAAGGACGACCGCCTCCTCATTCCGGTCGCCACCATGACCCATCATCACCCGAACCACGTCGGCTTCAATTTCACCTTCCCGCTCGCGAGCATCCGCGAAGGCTGGAATGAGATCGTGGTGATGAACGGCACGCCCAAAGACTTCTGGGCGGACCAGTCGAAGGACATCCTGGCTGTAGCCAGTCTGGAGGTCGCGGTGCGGGAGCGGCGTCGCCAGGGTTAGCCCGGATATTTCACACGCGGAGTCGCATACTGCCTCGGCACTCTCATTCACACCCCACCGCAGTGGGGTGAAAAGCAGACGCAACCTCACACGAACCGCTTCCGCGGTTTTCACGCGGCGACGAGGATGGGCGGATGTGACATTGTCAAAGTAGTGTGAAGCAACCAACAGCATGCCCGCACTTCGTCCAAGAGATTTGCCAACCACTTGAAGGGACGCTCCTGCTGAACCCGCGTGTCGGCGTGGACTTCGAGCTTGGAGCCGGCATCTTGCAGATGATCGCGCAGTTCGCTGATTTGAAACAGGGCGTGTCCTTCCATTCGCCCCGCTGCAGGTCGCGACGTAGAATGTCCGTGACCGGAGAGACCAGAGAGACGCGTCGGGGGAGTTCCATCGGACACGAATGGTCGTCACCCTCCGTCTCGAATGCGATGACAATTCGCCGTCGGGACTCTCTGCGGCTTTTGCCTCACCAGATCAGTCCCTGCGACCGGTCGAACACAAGGCGGGCGGCGGCGTAACTGGCGTTGTAAAACGCGCCGCCGCCGTACTGGAGCGCGTAGCCGTCCACCATCTCCGCCTTCTCGCCGCTGAAGTGTTCGACGTGCCCGTCGTAGAAAACGCAGTTGTAGCCGGTGGGATGGTGGGTCATGCGACCCGGCAACGGTCCCGGGGAATGGATGTGATCAAACGCGAAACTGAAATTGCCGTCCTTGAGCTTGATGCCGGGCCAGTAACAACTGGTGCAATTGTAGTTGGTGTAATTCATCGGGTTCACCAACGCGCCGGTGGTCGGATGATAACTCCGCAATGCGTACGAATACGTGCCGCGCCAGCGAGCGCGGTCCTGGCTTGCGTTCCACGTCCACGGCACTTCGTCCAACCACGTCGGGTGACGTTGTGCCGGGCAGCGCCAGACGCCGGAGCCGGACGCCGAGCGGGCCGGGGGCAAGTACGACCCGATCAACAAGCCGAACGCGGAACTGTACGGCTCGGAGGAAATTCCGTAGATGGCGGTGCCTTTGCTCGGTGGCGTCGTGCCGTTGTTATCGCCCGCGTACATGTTGAGCGCCAGGCCGATCTGCTTGAGGTTGGTCACGCACACGCTGCGCTTGGCGGCATGCTTCGCTTCCTGCAACGAGGGCAGGAGCAACGACGCGAGGATGCTGATGATGGCGATCACCACCAAGAGCTCAATGAGCGTGAAGGAGAAACGTCGCAGGCTCCAACGCTTCGTTGATCTGCATGATCTCTGAAACAATCGCCCGTTGTTCATTGCCAATTCTGCCGACTCCTGCTTGCTCACGATTTCTCTATTGACACACGAGATTCGCACGAGAAAGGGCTGCTTCAAGCCGGATGCGCTTGTAAGTTGGAATGACCGGAGCCAAGAAGTTTGGACCGGGGGAAGCCCAGCGTCTAATGCCGGGCACCTTCGAGGTACTTTCGGAAAGCGTCCTCCTTGTGGATCAACGGCGCCTGTAACTCCATCGAAGGCAGCCGGTATGGCGGGGTGTCCTTTGTGATATAGCGGGCGGCCTGCGGCGGACCGCCATCGGGTTCGTCGGGGCCGGGGGCACCGACGAGATCGGCGTACCGAATCTTCTTTCCATCAGCCTGATATTCCGAGCCGATAATCCAGAGGCGACCGAAGCGATAGAACTTCATCACCTCGCGTTCAGCCGCGCTGCTCCAACTCGTGCCGGTGAAGGCGAAATCCTTCGGCGTGATACCGAGATGTTTCTGCAGCCATTCGTTGTTCTTCGCCAGTTCTGCGCGGAGCTTCTCGCCGGTCGGGTCTTCGAGGCTGAGCTTGGAGAGATTCGGGTGCGTGTGCGTGTGCGCGCCGATGTGCCAACCCGCCGCGACCAACTCGCCGAGTTCCTCCCATGTCATGATCTCGCGCTGTTCCTTCGGCGGCAACGGCGCGCTGTAGAGTTTCTCCATCATGCCGGTATTGACGAAGAGGTTGCCCTTGAATCCGTACCGGCTGAGAGTCTCGAACACCTCGTAGCGCATCGAGGCCACCGGATGATCGAAGTCGAGCATGATCGGACGCGCAGGCAACGTGCCCGTTCCCGCGCGCCATGCTGCAAGTTGATCGTAGTTGATGGATTGGAAACCCATCTCGTGGACGATCGAAATCAATCGCACGAAATGTTCCTTCGTCAGCGGACATTTCTCCGACGGCTTCCGCTCGACGCCGTGACACATGGTGATGGGGATTTTCATTGGGCTGCGTCCTTCGCGATTTCTTCCGCGGTCTTGGCGCGGTTGTAGATTTTGATTTCGTCCACGGTGGCGGCAAGAAATTCAGGGTCGCGAACACCCCCGATCCGAAGCACTCCCTCAGCGTGAATCTTGTCCACAGGAAGTCCGCCTCCAATTTCGTTGCTATCGAGATACAGTTTTGCGCTCTTGCCGTCGCATGTGGTCGTCACGAGTTGCCATCGCTCCCGGGTGAGTGGTTCCTTGCCGTACAGCGGGTGATCGGCAAACACGGGATGAGAAGAAAGAAGTATGTGATCCCAAAGCCGGAGTTGGAGCGAGTTTGCCCCCGAAACGCTCTGAACGATCCAGGTGTTTGTCGAGCAGTCCTTGGAGAGTTTGATCCACAATTGGACCGTGATTGCGGCGAGTTGGTGTGTGGGAAGGGAAGCAAGTGCGACGTAGTCATCCACTCCGTCCAGCTTGACGCCACCTCCCTTCTTTCCCTCAGTCCAAGCGGGCCCCGTATTCGAGAATTTGAAGTCCAAAGTGAACGGCTTGCGCAACTCGATGCGTCCGCCCTCCAACGCTTTGATTCGTCCACCAGCGCAATCAATCGCATAGTCCCTGTCGCGGTCGAGCACGATGGGACGTTCGCCTTCGGCCAGCGCGGAGTCGGAGCCGGGAAGGATGCCTTTGCGCTGGATGCCGTCCTTGTTCACGATCGGCACCCATTCGCCCGCCTTCGTGCAGACGACCTCGACGCCGCGTTCTTCGCCGTTGGTCACGGTGTTGAGCGAGCCGTGCTTTTTGTGCGGCCCGGCATCGTGCAAGACCGTGCCTTCTTTTTCGTCGCAGGGGTAGTAGAGGAGCAGGCCGTCGTCACTCGCAGACGAAACAGCGACCAGCGAGAGAAAAGCGCTGCACACAGCAAGGGCGAAGTCGCATGGTGCCAGCGCACGTAGTTCAAGCTTCAGCTTGCATCCGACCCACAACCGAACGGCCAAGCTAAAGCTTGAACTACGTACGCAAGCCTCACACACGCCGAGCGAGCCATGCAACGTGTTGTGTTTGCGCGGGCGGGCCGGGCTCATTGCAGCGTCACCTTGAACGTGTTCGCCGCCCCACTTGCCACATCCGTCACGCGCACACTCCACTCGCCGCGCTTGTCGTTGAGGGCGAACGGAATCTTCACCACGCCTTTGCCTTCGGCGCAAATCAGGTTTGAGCTGTACGCGGGATGCGGCTTGCCTGCCGGGTCCATCACGCCCACGTGCAACACACGCGGGTCCGCCTTACCGCTGGCAACCTTTACTTCGATTGGGATCACCAGATCCTCACCCGGTTTGAGGTTCTTCGGCGGCGATTGCATGTCCACACTCAACACCTCGCTCGGCAGAATCGCAAACACGCGGCCGGTGGCGTTGATCATCGTCAAGTCCACTGAATCGCCGTGACCGAGCAACTTGCCCGCAACGACGTCATAGATCACGCCCGGCTCGGCGAACTGCACCGTCACGGGGACATCGGGAAGGTCTTTCTGCAGCGCGCTGTAGTTGCGCAACACGATGGCGTACCGGCTTTGGCCCGAGCGTTTGAATCCAGTCCAGACCCACGGACAACGCGCGCCGAGTTTCCCCGTCGCGGCATCGCGGAGGCGAACGCTGAGGTTCGGTCGCACGCCCGCCTCGCCCAGAATCTGATCGAACAGCCGCTGAAGGAAATGAATCCCCTCCACCGAAGCGTTCGCCTGGTCAATGTCCGTTGCCGCGCCATATCCGCCCAGAATGTCCGCGGCCAAGTAGTAGCCGTGACCCTTGCCGTAGATGTTGTGAAACACGATCGGCACCGTGCCGCGCGGGCCGGTGACCTGTCCGAGCAGATTGGCGGCGCCGGTGATGCCCCGCTCGACCGTCTTCAGTTTCAATACCGGCTTGCCGCTCTCGTCGTTGCCCGTCCACGGCTCCGATTCGGCGTCCACGGCTTCGGCCTGGCTGCGATCCACGCCGAACACGTCTTCAAGCTCGGGTTTCGCGTACAACCGACCGTGTTCGGTCATCAACGCGGTCTTCATGTCGGCCAAGATCGTCCCGCCAGCCTTGACCCAGTCGCGGATCGCGGCGCACTGCTCGGGCGAAAGACAGATCGTGGCCGGCAGCACGAGGACCCGGCAGTCCTTCTTTTTCAATTCACCCGCAGCGAGTTGCTCGTAGGAAATGTATTGGTACTCGATGCCGAGGTCGTCAAGGAGGCGCATCGCCTGGGTGCGACTGGAGGAATGCAGCGCGCCCAATCCCAGCAAGTGCGCGCCGTACAATGACGACGAGGATTGCAGGATGAACACCGGATCGCGCACGACCTCCGCGGAGACGAGCATCTGGCCGATGCCGCGTTGCAGTTCGAGGAGCGCTGCCTGCACGTCCCGCCCGGACTCGGAGAGTGTGAAATCGGGGTCAATGTGACTGCGCGCGGCGAAGATGGCCAAGCCGCGATCGAACCGGCTGAGGATGTTGTAAAACTGGGCGCGGTTGAGCGGATTGGGCTTGCCGTAGCCCGACCACGTATAGCGCACCAGGCTCGGGTTGTAGCATTCCTGCTCGACGGTTTGTTCGCCGCCGTATGCAGCCAACCCCGTGTACGATCTCGACATATGCCACCAGTCGCGGTCGGTACCATAGACCGCCGGTTCCTGCGAACCCGATTCGCCCACAATCGCGTCGGGATCGGTCGAACGCACTCCATCGGTGATGCTCTTCGCCAGTCGCGCGGCGCCCCAGTTGATCCAGAGCCGTTGATCGAGCCACGGGCCGCAACTCTTCGCCGTCTTCAGATGCTCCCTCGCCTCGGCTTCGGTCATGGCGATTACCTCGTCGAACGAGGAAAAGGCCGTGCCCCATTCGCGGTTGAGATCGGCGATGGTCTTGTAGAAATGTGCCTGCACGAACTTGCGCAGCTCCCGCTTGCCCGACTCGCTGAAGTCCACGTCCTTGCCCGAGCCGCGGTTTTCGTCGCCGCAGGAATAGATCAGCACGTCGTCGTCCTTGTAGATCGCGCCTCTCTTGGCCCCAGCCTCGAAATTCCTGGCAGGCGCGTCCGGGCTGCAGATGATGTTTCCGGTTTCGACCTTGTTCGTTGCTGCCTGCTCCTTGGTGACGCCGCCGCTCGTGTACATGCCGACGGCCGCAGCGGAGTGCGGCCAGTTGAGCCGCTGCAAGAACGGCTTGTCGTGTCCGAGCGGTCCCTCGCCCTCGAACTCGGCGTTCATCCCCATCGAACGGTGCCGCTCGAACGTGGCCTCAATCAGATTCTGGGGCACGCTGCCGCCCACCCCTCCCCAGAACATCGCGCGGAACAACTCGGGACGCCGCACCGCTTTGATCCGCGACTCGCACCAATCCTGGTCGAGCACACGGTCGCCCGCCACCAGCGACGCGCGCACCGAGTAGATGGGACCGATCACGCGCGCCAGCGGCAACGCAAGTTTCGTTTCCGCCGTCGCAGTTGCCTCGGCGCTGGCGACGTGGCGTCCCGAGCCGTCGAAGAGTTGCGCGCGAACGATGGCGCCTTGCGGAATCGTGTTCGTGATCGTGGCGATGATCGTCGCGGTGTCGCCCGGTAGGTACACGAGTTTCTCAGGCGTGACTTTCACGAACCGCACGTCGTTCTGGGGGAACGAGCCGCCACCGAACGCGAGCACGCCGCGCGAGTTCGAGACGATCACATCGGCCAGGCGAGCCCACCCCGATACCGGCAGCGCGAACGTCAGGCCGGTGGCGGTCTGCAGTTCGACCGGATGGCGCTGCTGTGCCACCACGCCGCCGAATTCGTCCCGCAGCGTCAACTCGATGGTCGCGCGCTCGGCGATCGTCGAATCGAGCACGACCTTTACTTCGCTGGCGGAGCACGTCACATCGGTCAACTGCACAGGAGACTCCTTTCGCGCGGCCCAGTAGATCATGCGGGCGGTCATGGCGTAGTGGTACTCCCAGTAATCGAACGGCGGCGGTTTGGCGTCGGGTTGATGCATGGTGATGAACTTCCCGTACGCCTGCACAAGCCACCCCTCGGTCTGCGCCTGGACGAGGCGGCCTCTGCCGATTTGTCCGACAGCGACGAGCGGGCCGCGCTCCGCATACGGGCCGGGCAGGACGGCCTTGAGCAACACCGTGCCGGTGGTGTTTGTCCGCAGCCGGCTGCCGTTCGAGTAGAACGAGACCGGCATGGCTTCGTAGGGAAACGCCGCGAGCACGGGCGGCGAGTTTGTCACGAGCGTGTAGATGCCGCTCGCATGGTCGTAGCCGATAAACTCCAGCGGCATGAATTCTTTCAACTCCTCCGGCGGCGCGCCGCGCTGGAACACGACCAGACCCGCGCCGTTCTTGACCATCTCGAGGACGCGCTGCTTGGCCTTCGGCGTGAGCAGCGGCCAGGCATCGCTCGAGCTGAGCGCGATCACGTCGAAATCGCGCTCGACGGTCTTGTCGAGATTCGCCTTCACGGTTTCGAGCTTGAGAGAACGCACGCCATCGCCGAGCACGTAGTACGTGTTGTCGCACAGGTAGGCGCATGTCAGATCAACGTCGAACCGTTGCGCCAGTTCGACCGCGATGCGTTCGCTGCCTTCCGGCATCAGCGCCAGCAGCCGCGGACGTCCGCCCGCCCACGGCTTGGCCCAGACACGGTGGGGCGTGGGGATCGCGGTGGAATTGAAGTTGAGGTCAATCGGCTTGTAGCGCGCATACGTCGGCGAGTCCGGGACCTCCGGGATGCGCTCCGCCTCGGGAACCATCGTGTACGTGCCCTTGCCTTGGGGAACGATGACGGGTTTCTCGAAGTGAAGGTCGGGCATGCCGTCTGCCCTGACGATTCCCTTGACGACCCAGTTGCCTTCGCCATCGAGCCGAACGGTGGAGGTGAACTCGGTCGGTTCGTCGGCCTCGCAGCCGAGGCTGCGTTCGAGGGCGAGGGTTTCTCTGCCGTCGCTCAAGCTGCGCACAGACAGGACCACCTCCGCCTTGAAGTTCTCGAACGGAGCGAGCGCCATCCGCACTTTGGCGCTGCGACCCTTGGGCGGTTCGACGCGCAGATCGAGCGCGAGCCGATCGCCGATCGCGGAAATCTCCTTGAGCCCCGAGAACGCGGCGAGTCGAACGGGTGTCTCCAGCTTGCTCCCCGGCTTCAGTTCGATCTTGCGGAGAATCCACTCCATCGTCAGGGCCGGGTGCTGGCTCGTACGGAGCCCGCGGATGCGTTTGTAGTCAAACATCGCGCCGAGCGCGGTGCCGCTTTCCTGGATGTACCCCACCCAACCGCGCGACGGATCCCAGACCCACGACTCCGGTTCAATCGAGAGCGGCCGCGCGAGCACACCTGCCTCGGTCGGCAGGAACACCTGTCCGCGTCCTGCCAGCGCCTGCGGGAAGTGAATGTCAGGCCGACACCGTTTGTCCACCTGGTCGTTGGCGGCAATCGTGCAGTTGGCTTCGAGTACACTGCTGTCGCGTCGGAGCGTCAGCGTTTTCGCAAACGACACGCCAGTCCAGTTGCGGCCCGTTGGGGAGGTTAATTCGACGCGCACGAGCTCGGGCGTTTGATCGAGGACTTTGACCGCATAGGTCACACGGTCCCAGTCGCCGCGCCAGTAATCCTGCTGCCACAGGTGATCGCTCAGCAGGCCGCCCGGGACTGTTTCCGCTTGGGGCATCGTGAGGTCCTTGAGCGTCCGTTTGTGGCGGAAGCTCTCGATGGCCCCTCCACGCGATGGGTTGATCTCAGCGCGGAGAAATCCGTTCTCCAGCACAACGCGTGGCCCTGCCGGCGTCTCGATCTGCTTGCACACGACTTGTCGTTTGCCCAGGGGAACGAGCCACCCGGGAGGACTCGCGGCCGGCAGGGAGGAACAGGTGATCGCAAAACAGAAAACGGAGGCGAGGCCGCCACGGAGATTGCGCATGGGGGAAAGCATTGCGAGGGCTTTGCGGATGGCGCAAGGAAATTGAACCGGCGACTGCTTGTCATCGTGCATCACAAGAATGCTCGCGTTCCGATTGGCGAGAGGATAGGCTTGCGCGCGGTAAATCAAGTCATGATCGAACTCCCCAAACGCGCATCGCTTGTGGAACAGGTGGCGGACGTAATTCGCCGCGGGCTGCAGCAGGGTGATTGGTCGGACTACCTGCCGGGCGAGATCACGCTCAGCCAACAACTCAAAGTCAGCCGCCCGACGTTGCGCGCGGCGCTCGAGATTCTTCAACGCGAAGGCTTGGTCGCGGTCTCGCAGGGTTGCCGGCGCAAGATCACCTCCCGACCGGTGCGGGCGGGGACGCCTTCGGGTTCGAAGACGGTGGCGATCCTCGCGGGATTGCCGTATCATGCGCTGTCGTCGTTCTCGCTGTACCTGATCACCGCTCTCCAGGAAAATCTCCAGGACCACGACTGCAAAATCCAGGTCCACGCGGAATCACGATTCGGATCGGATTCATCCGCCCGTTCGATCGAAAATCTGGTGGCGCAGAGTCGCGCGGATTGCTGGGTGCTCGTCGGACCTACTCCGGTGACCGTCAGATGGTTCGCGGAGCAAAACATTCCCGCCATCGCCGCCGGCGGCGTCCCAGACGATCTCGCAATTCCTTCCATGGAGGTGGACACGCGGTCGGTGGCACGCCACGCCGCCGGGGTTTTCGTACGTCAGGGACACAGGCGGGTCGCGCTGGTCATGTCGGATCGGTCGTTTCCCCAAATCGAAGAGGGTTTTCGCGAGGGCGTCGCCGCGGTGCGAGCCGGTGCGCACGTCGAACTGCAGGTGCTTCGGAACAATCGAACCGTGCAACAGATTCAAGGAACGATGGATTCGTTGTTTGCGTCGTCCAACCGTCCGTCCGCACTGCTCGTGGTGCGACCCAAGCACATGCTCACGATCATGAGTCACCTCACGAACTCCGGCTTCCGCATCCCGCGCGATGTGTCGTTGATCTCGATGGGACATCATCCGTTCCTCGACGACATGACTCCCTCGGTGGCGCACTACCGCTTCAACTGGAGCCAGTACGCCAAGCGTTTCTCGCAACTGACGCACCAACTGCTGACACGCGGCGTCCTGCCAATGAAGCAGACGCTGGTCACGCCCGAGTTCGTGGAGGGCGGGACGCTGGCGGCGTACCGCGCGGCGTGACCGTGCGTTTCCGAATCTCTATCAGCGCCCATGCCGCATGCTCTTGGAGAAGTGGATCCTGCTCGTTGTGAGCCCGCTCAAGCACCGGAATGGCCTCTGCACCCCCGGCATTACCCAGCGCAACGGCGACGTTGCGCAACAGGCCGCGGCGCTTGATGCGGGCGATGGGGGTGCCGGCGAAACGGGCGCGGAATTGCGCTTCTGTGAGACCCATCAGTTCGATCAGATCGGGTTGCTGCAAATCTGCACGCTCGAGCTTGAGAGTGTTTGCAATCTGGGCGAAACGGTTCCAGGGACAGACTTCGAGGCAGTCATCGCAGCCGAAAATGCGATTGCCGATCAATGGGCGAAACTCGACCGGGATCGAACCTTTGAGTTCGATCGTCAGATAGGAAATGCAACGGCGTGCGTCGAGAACATAGGGCGCGCGGATGGCCTGCGTGGGACAGGCGGTGATGCATCGGGTGCAGGTGCCGCAGTATTCGCGCTCGGGCCGGTCGGGTTCGAGTTCGAGCGTGGTCAGGATTTCGCCGAGGAAGAACCAGTTGCCGAGATCGCGGCTGATCAGGTTGGTGTGTTTGCCGATCCAGCCGATGCCGGCCCGCTGGGCGAGGTCGCGTTCCAGGACGGGGCCGGTGTCCACGTAGGCTTTGGTCTGCACGGACGGGCCGAGGGAGCGAATGAACGTGGAAAGCTGCTCGAGCTTCGCGCCCATGAACTCGTGATAGTCTTGACCGCGGGCGTAGCGGGCGATGAGGCCCGTAGGGGCGCACAGCCGTGCGCCCCTGCCATAATTCATCCCAGCCACGATCACCGACTTCGCCCCGGGCAAGACGTTCCGTAGATCAGTTCGCCACTCGACGCGTCGCGCCATGTAGGACATTTCGCCGTGGTGTCCGTCCTGCAGCCACTGGCGGAATTTCTCTTCGTGGGCGGGCGGGTCGGCGCTGGTTACGCCGCACAGGTCGAAACCCAACTCCCGGGCCTTCGCCTTAATGTGCACTTTCGGATCCACGATAAATCCGAATCACGTCTTCGACGATGGTTTCCATCGAGCGCCCGCGGGTGTCCACGACGTTCTCGATCTGCTGGTACAACGGCTGGCGTTTGGCGAGCAACTCCTCGATCCGTTTGCGCGGGTCTTCCGACTGGAGCAGCGGACGATGCGTCGCGCGCTTGGTCCGGTTGTAGGCAGTCTCGCCATCCACCCAGAGACACACGACGACACCGCTCTGGCGGAAATCGTTCAAGTTGTCGGGATCGAGCACCACGCCACCGCCGGTGGCGATGACCAGGCCGGCTTGCTTGGCCAGTTCGATTGCTTCGCGTCGTTCGAGGAATCGAAAATAGCTCTCGCCTTCCGCCGCGAAAATCTCGGCGATCTTGCGTCCCGCTTTGCGCTCGATTTCGACATCCATGTCCACAAAGCGCAGGCCAAGCCGTTCGGCCAGGCGTTTGCCGATGGCTGTCTTGCCCGAGCCCATGAACCCGACGAGAACGAGGTTTTTCACGGGAAGAAGGGTAGCAGAGACCGACGGTCGCGACCAGCGCGACGAACAGGAATGGTGGGCGGTGTTGGGTTCGAACCAACGACCTCTCGCGTGTGAGGCGAGCGTTCTTCCACTGAACTAACCGCCCACGGTTGCAGCAACGTGTGGGCGTGACACGATTAGCAGAAGCCCAAAACAAATCAAGCCCCGGTTCGAACAACCGGGGCTTGATGATGGAGGACCGACCATTCGCGACAGGCGGAGGCCGGTTAGTAAACTTGAATCTCGCTTTGCAGCATCACCGGCTGCGATTCGACGTGGCCGTCCACGTACGCGATGTTGACTCGATTGAGATGACGGAAGGTGGCGTACTTGGTGTTGTAATTTGCGATGTTGTACTCGCCGACGAGATTGGAAGGACGGCCATCATAGAAGAGCACTGTCGCCGACGGTTTGGAGAGCCGTTCGAGGCGGCTGCGGGTCAATGCCAGTTCCAGGTTCTCGTTGTAGCTGCATGGGAAGTGGTGCGCATTCCCGTTCTGGTCCACCAGCAAGACGAACTCGGGATTGATGTCGGTGGGACAACTCATCATGCTGAAGCCCGTACCTGAGCCCAACATCGAAGCGAGGTAGCCGTTGTAGAGGTTGTCGAGAAAGTTGTTCCAGTTGGCGCCGATGTAGGGCCCGCACGGACCACAGTGGTCGGTTCCATGGTTCTGGTGGCCTTGGGGGCCGGTCGCCGTCCAGCCGACGTACTCTGTGGTCAGTCCCGCGGGATTGCCCGGCGGTATGTGGCAGATCCAAACCATGTTGTTCGCGTCGGGAGTGCAGTTCGGATACGTTCCGCCACCGCCTGTGCTGCCACCGCCTGTGCTGCCACCGCCGCTGTTGCCGCCACCGCTGTTGCCACCACCGCTGTTGCCACCGCCGCTGTTGCCACCGCCGCTGTTGCCACCGCCCGCCAACGGATTGACGCTCACCGGCGCAACCACGCCGACTCCCGATGCAGCGTCGCTGCTGTCCACGATCGAAGGGGCGAAGCCGCTGTTGTCGTGGGAGTAGATGATGGCCAGCGTCGCCAGTTGGCGCATGTTGCTCGCACACTTGGCTCGACGACCTGCCTCTTTGGCGCTGCTCAATGCGGCCAAGAGCAGCGAAGCCAACATGGTAATAATGGCGACGACGATCAACAGTTCAACCATGGTGAAACCGGACAGCCTGTGTTGGCGCACGCGCGGAATGCATGGATTGTACGTGGTCTTGCTCATAGAATGCCCCTTTGCTCCCCGAGATAGCTCTCCGGTTAAGTAAAACTACTCCCTGCCTTGGTTACCGCATTTCGCGGCATGCCAGTTTGTAAAGGACTTGGGACACCAGAACGCACGGGTGAAGTGCTCGCAGCGTTGCTCAGAACTGTCGAACGATCCCCTCAACTTCATTCCCCCCAAATTCCTTTGTTCAGTCTGCCTCCATGAACCCTCCCCAGAGTGCACGATAAGCTGACGGCGGGGCTATTTGCTAGTGGTGTGCCAGAGCCTCGGTAATTGCGGGGCTACAGCCAGACATCGGATTCTAAGTGATTGGTCCTTCCGCAGTTTACGGACGGAGGAAAAATAAAAAGATGGACAGAGGCTCAGTCATTGCAATCCGACTGCCCACCCTTGTTGTTCAGCTCACTGAACATGTCGTGGTAACCGTTTGACATCTGCAGGACCGCTGCAACGCTGGAGAACAGTCGCGTTGTCATTTTCCTGACGGTTACCACCACTGACCGTTCCCGCCATTTTCAGGATGATTTGGGCGGGAACGGGTGACCTTCCAACATTAGTACAACTGAATTTCCCGCTGCAATATTGCTGGCAACGACTCGACATGCCCGTCCACGTAGGCCGCGTTGACCCGGTGTAGATGACGGAAGCTCGCGTATTTCGAGTTGTACTTTGAGATGTTATAGTCGCCAATCATGTTGGAAGGCCGACCATCGTAAAACAAGATCGTGGCCGCCGGTTTGGCGACTCGCTCAATGCGTGTCTTGGTCATGGCGAACTCCAGGTTCTCGTTATAGCTGCACGGGAAATGGTGTGCATTTCCTGCTTCGTCAATCAGGAGAACGTACTCCGGGTTCTGGTCAGAAGGGCAACTGCTGACATTGAAACCCGAGCCGGAGCCAAGGGTCGCAGCCAGATAGCCGTCGAACAGGTTATCGAGAAAGTTGTTCCAGTAGGCACCAATGTAGCCTGCACAGGGACGGCATTCGTCACCGCTGTGATTCTCATGTCCCGTTGGACCGGTGGCGCTGAAGCCAACATACTCGGTTGATTGCGCACTCGGATTGCCGGGCGGGATGTGGCAAATATAAGTCATTCCGTACTGGTCCGGGGAACAGCCTGGACCACCAGTGCCGCCACCGCCAGTGGATCCACCGCCGCCACCACCCCCACCTGATCCGCCGCCACTCCCGCCGCCTCCGTTGCCGCCGCCGGCCAAGGGGTTGATGCTCACGGGTGCAACCACACCCACTCCCGACGCAGCGGCGCTGTTGTTCACCAGCGATGGAGCAAAACCGCTGTTGTCATGGGAGTAGATAATTGCCATCAACGCCAATTGGCGCATGTTGCCCGCGCACGCGGCGCGGCGTCCCGCTTCCTTGGCACTGCTCAGCGCAGCCAAAAGCAGCGAGCTTAGCATCATGATGATTGCAACGACGATCAGAAGTTCGATCAGTGTAAAAGCCGATTTGATTCGTCGGCGAAACTGCGGAATTCGTTGAACAGTGGTATGCTTATTCATGGTCTGCCCCCTTGCTTGTTGAGAATGCTCTCTCTCTCTCTCTAATGATCTGAGTGAAACACTGCCTCGTTTGGTAACTGTGCGCCGTAACGCGCAATCATGATGAGAAACGGAGTGCTGCCTTGCATGGACTTACCAACGCGACGCTGAAGACCTCCGATTATTCCCCTCGAATTCATTCCCTCCAGTTACCAGTTCATCAGCCTCTCCGGTTGCTCCCCAGAGCGCACCCGAAGCTGACGGTGGGGGCTATTGGCTATCAGCGTGCCAAGAACCGCGCGACCGACGGGTGCCGTCCGCGCATCGGGGCGTAAGTGGCGTCGGTCTCGGTGAGTTGCGGAGGAAGAAAAAAGTTGAGACCCGCACGTTCGTCGGTCGAGCATGGTCTGAAAAGAAGTGCACGTTGTCCACCCCTCTGAACATGCCGTGGTAACTTTTACATGACACAATTTCCTGCGAAGTCATCGAGCGGATTCCGTCGGCAGTTCTCTTTGTTCACCACTGGTAACTTGACCCGGGAGCGGTCGCCCTTCAGACTGCGCCCATGATCAAACGCGGTTTTCCAAAGGATTTGCCCGTCCGACCGGCGCATGCGCTGGAACTGGACTGGTGGATCACGCAGCGCAACCTGATCCGGATCTGGTTGCCGGAGGGTCTGTTCGCCGATGCCGGCGAGGTTGTTTGGTTTCTACTGCGCGAGCCGACGGACATCCGTTGGTCGCGAATCGCCGACGATGTCTGGGAAAGCCGGTTTGAGAAAAAGAACGCCTGCGAGATTGTGACCCGAACCAGTAAGCGTGAGGACGGGATTGATTTTTCCATCCGCCTGACGAATCTCAGTGCAATGACATGGCCCAACGCCAACATGCCGGTGTGTGTCCAACTCGCCACGGCGCCGGATTTTTGCGACCCGGGACTCGAACGCACCTTCTATCCAGGCAGTCAAGGTTGGCAGAAGTTCGATCCGAAGAGCGTGAAGGCGGTCTATCCCGGCGGTTGCCACTTTTTCGGCAGCATGAAGCTCGGAGACACACACGCCGCGGGTGGTGCGGAAATCCGAGTCGCTTCCCGATGTGGCCAGTGGCATCTCTCGCATTCCTTTGAGAACGCCCCTTCGGTCGGCGGCAACTGCCATGAAACGATGTGTTGCGTCCACGCCAATCCAGTCGTCGGCATGGTTCGCCCCGGCGAGACGAAAGAAGCGCGAGGATGGTTGCGCGTTTTGAACCAGCCGGTGACGAACGCACCATGACTCACGGCTGATCGCGTCAGCTCCGACTCCCCCCCAACATGAATGCTCAGAACCATCTCATTCCCTATTTACCCAAGCTCCGCCTCAAACGGCTCGAGGCCGCGGAGGAGGCGGGGCTGTGGATCACGTCGCTGCCGTGGCCGCGCGCGGAACAGCATCGGCTCTCCCTGCAATCGCAGCCGACCCACACGATCCCGATCGGGCAGTGGCCGTCCGAGCAATCAACCAGACCGCGCCGGCTGCTGCTGATTGCCGATGGTGGCAATCGCGCTCCGGCGGAAATCTCACTGATGCCCGCGAACAAGACTGCGGCACCGCCTGCCGAACCGATACGGGCGGAGATGGAGCTGTTCGAGCGCAGTCCTCACACCGAGTACATCTGGGAGCGTCATCTCCTGCGGATTCGTCGCGGGAACCGTTCCGTCGGTCTCGCGCTCGGGCTTCGCACGGGCGGGAAGGTGCACTGGTGGGAAGCGTGCCGGCTGGTGGTGCTCGAAGAATCGCCCCAATGCCTCGTCGTCGAAATGGGCGGCGCCATTCCGCGCGATCACATGAGCGCCGAGGAGTTGATGAAGTACCCCGGCCTGACCAACCCGTATCTGCACAAACACAACTGGCTCAATGGCCGGCTCTACGCCCGACTTCACTCCAACGGGGTCTGTGAACTCTTCGCGCACCACATTAACAGCAAATTCTTCGATGACGGCCTGCCTCTGGCGGACGTCGTGCCCGTCATCGGGCTCAAGCTCGATGCCACTCCCGACGAACTCGCCTCCGTCTGCGGTCCGTGGGACGGCGTGCGTGACCGGCTCGCTCTTGGCGGCGTTCAACTCGATCTCGCCGAGGCTGCCCGGCTGGCGCGGCCGGAAGAACCCGGGTGCATCAGCCTCGAGAACGGCTTCCTCGTTCTGCAACCGTACGAAGGTCTGGACGTCTATGGCGGTACTTGTGCGGAGCAACTTCTTGGCGGCCCGTTCCTGTTTCATTCCAAGGACCGCCACTGGCCGCGCGGCATGGCGCGCACGATCCGTTTCTCGCTGAGTCTCTCGGATCGTTCGCCGCGTGTCGTTCGGTATCTCGCCCCCGCCTGGTGGTACGGCGTCTGTGAGGAATTCCTGCCGCAGCCGCTCTTGCCCGTGGCCAACGAATATGACTCCTCGACCCGTGCTGCGCGCCGATGGGTGCTCGATCACATCGTGCAGCATGGTTTTGAGGACGGCTCGGTGCCGCGTCACGACTACTTCGAAAAGGATGCAAAGGGGCGCAAACGCAACGAGCCCGGCTGGGAGGGCGAGATTCCTTACGCGCAGTTTCTCGGCGCCTGGCGCTCCGGCGATGCCGAGGAATACAGTGCCGCGCTTCGCTCGGCATATCATTTCACCGACATTGCCGTGGATCACGCCGCCAAGTTGGTCCGGATGCACGGGTATCCGCCCAACGCTATCGCAATACCGATGAATCGGCTCCAAGGGACCATCGCCGCCTATCTCGAAACGGGCGATCCATACCTGCTCGATACGGCTCAGGCGGTCACGGCCCACGCTTACTGGACCCACAAGAATTCCTGGCCGCGCATGGCCGTGGGGCGCGACGCCTGTTTTGCCCGCAGCGCCATGTTGCTCTATCGCTACTTCGCCGACGAGGGCTTTCGACGCATCGCCCGCGATACCGCGATGGCGGTCGTCGAATCGCAGCGGCCCAATGGCAGTTTCGGCGATCAGGGCGGCGGCACCGGCATTCATCAGTGGGGTGGCTACATCACCAAGCCTTGGATGGGATTGCTCGCTCTCAACGGCGTCCTCGATTATCTCGAGTGCTTCCCCGATGAGCCGCGGTTCGCAGACGCGGTGAGGCGATTTGCAGACTGGTTGATGCAGGAACGTTTCGACCACGACGGCGTGCGAACATGGTCCTATCAGCACGACTTCGACGGCAGGCGTCAGTATTTCGATCCATTTGGCAGCCGACAGGTCATCGAGTTGCCGGGACCGGGTCGCTGGCATCAGGAAACGCTCGGTCGCCTGCTGATGTTCTGCGCGCTGCGGTTCAAACAACCCGCCTACTTTGACGCATGGGCCGAGAGCCATGCGGGATGCCGGGAGAGTTATCACGATCATTCCTCGGCTGCCGCTCTTCAATTCATTCCATGGGTGCAGGCAAAACTCTGGAACGCCACGCTCACCGAGCACGGCATTCGCATCCGACCGGTTCATTTCGGACCGCGGACCCCGAAGGAGGGACGCATCTTAACCCCCGACGGAGAAGTGGTCGTTCGCTGGGCCGACCATGACAAGGTAGTCGCTCCCAAAGGCGTGGAGGTCGCATGAACAACTGGGCCGCCATCTTCGATTGGGACGGCGTGATCATTGACTCATCGTCCGCGCATCGCGAGAGCTGGGAACGTCTCGCCCGCGAAGCCGGCAAGGCGCTCCCGCCCGGGTATTTTGAGCGCAGCTTCGGCATGAAAAGCGTGAAGATCATCCGCGAGATTCTTCATTGGACGGATGACGTGGAGAAAATCAAGCATCTCGATTGGCGAAAAGAGAACCTTTACCGGGAAGTGATTCGCGAGCGAGGAATCGAGCCGCTGCCGGGCGTGGTGACATGGCTGAAGCGATTGAAGGCGGCCGCGATTCCATGCGTGATCGCCACTTCCACGCACAGCCGCAATGTCCGGTGCGCGATGGAGATCATCCGGCTCGACGAGTATTTCCAAGGGATGGTCTCCGGCGAAAACGTTTCCCACGGCAAACCCGATCCCGAAGTGTTCCTGCTCGCCGCGAAGCAGGCTGGCACGCCACCCGGGCGATGCATCGTCTTTGAGGACGCCCATGTCGGCATCGAAGCCGCGCACGCGGGGGGGATGAAAGTCGTCGCCGTGCCCACGACCCACCCGGCGGAGACGCTGCAAGACGCCGATCGCGTTGTGATGCGGTTGGATGAGTTGAACGTGGAAGAACTGGGCAGGTGGTTCGAGTAGGAGCTTGACGAAAGCGGTCGTCTGTCACAATCTCCGCGCGAACCAGCA
>CAZOTB010000060.1:0-34816 GCA_964582645.1 uncultured Verrucomicrobiota bacterium
CTTGAGCGCGGTGGCGTAGGGTTCTTCCGTCACCGGCAGATCGCGCGTCTCCGGGCTTTGCGCCAGCACGGCGTCGAGGTCGCTTGCATGCACGCGCGGTACCCGTTCCGTGAATCGCCGGATCTGATACTCGGACACGCCGAGCACTTTCGCCACGTCTCCGAGCGCGCTGCGGGCGAGGAAGGTCGAGAACCCGCCTACCACCGCTGTGTGTTCGGCACCGTACTTCGCGAAGATCAAGTCAATCACGTCATCCTTACGGTCATGCGGAAAATCCACGTCAATGTCGGGCAGTTTGTTCAACGCCATCCGTTCCTTGTTCAGAAAACGGCGGAAGTAGAGATCGAACCGAATCGGGCAGACGTCGCTGATGCCGAGGCAGTAGCACACGAGCGAATCCGCCGCGCTGCCGCGAGTGATCCATTCGATGCCGCGCTGCCGGCATAGCTGCAGGATGTCCCACACGACGAGAAAGTATTCCTCGTAGCCAACGTCGGCGATGATGGCGAGTTCCTCTTCGATCTGCGATTTGGGATTTACAGTTGGAGAAGGGTAGCGCCGTCGAAATCCCTCCCAAACGAGCTTGCGCAGGAACTCCCGGGGCGTCGAGCCATCGGGCGGCGCGAATGCCGGGAACTGGAGCTTGCCGAGTTCGAAGTCAAAGCAGCACCGCTCGGCGATCTCGAGCGAGCGGGCGAGTTGGTCGTCATCGAACCGCTCGCGCATCTCCGCGGGCGACGGGAAATGAAAATCGCCGCCGAGATTTTTCTCAGGATGCTCCTGCCGCAGCAACGTCAGCGTGCGAATGCTCTGGACGATGTCGTATTTCGTCCGGTCGGAGCATTCGGCGTAGCGGATGAACGGCGCGGCGATTTGGTCGGCAAGATAGAAGCGGCCCGGGAAGAGCGGGGCGAGCGATGCATCCTCCGAAACAGCCAACAACCCGCTGTACAAAACTCGTTCACGATCGTGAACGAGTTTTGTACAGCTCAAAAGACGGCACAAATTGCGGTAGCCGGTGGTGTTCTCCACGTACAGCAACACGCGCGAGCCGTTGATTTCCGTTTCCGCGCCGAGGATCGGTTTGATGCCGGCCTCTTTCGCCGCCAGCACGAACTCGACTGCGCCGTGCAGATTCGATGGATCAGTCAACGCAATCGCCGGCAGCTCGTAGCGTTTGGCCAGTTCGACAATCGCCACGATGGAGAGCGTGGAATCGAGGAACGAGTAATAGCTGCGGACGTGGAGCGGGACGTATGGCTGTAGCCGCGCGCGGTGAGCGCGGCTTCGGTGGAAACGACAATGGACGCGGTCAACGCCCGCGACTACAACCGTCCGCCGAGCCCGGTAGGCCAGTTCATGCCCGCGCATGATCCGGTCGCCGAAGGTTTCGCGCAGTGTATCCAGTGTCGTTGCGAGCCGCCGCTGCGCGTCATGCTGCCGGCAGTACAGATCACCGTTGCCGGCACTGTCGTACACGTTCGACAACTTAAGCGCCACCAACCGCAAACTGACACGCCGCTTCCACGCTTGCCGGAGCATCGGACGCAGCCGGCCATAGAGATCGGTCTCGAGATCGGTCGGTTCGGGGAGGCTTTCGCTGCGTTGATCCTCAGCCATGTCGTTATAACGGACCTTGACCGTGACGGTGCGGACCGCTTTGCCGTCGGCGCGGATGTCGGTCATCAATGAATCAGCCATACGGCGTAACGTGGCTTCGACGAACTCTTCGTCCGTGGTGTCCTGCGCGAATGTTTCCTGGCGGCCGTATGATTTGGCGGGCGCGGCTTCTCGGACGACGGGACGGTCGTCAATCCCGTTGGCGAACTGTTTCATCTGCAGCGCGACCTTGCCCACAATCAGCGAGAGAAACTCCAGCGGCGTGACGGCGATCTGCCCGATGAGTGCCAAGCCGGCGGCGTTCATGCGCGTGGCGGTCGCGGGGCCAATGCCCGGTAGCCAGCGGTTCGGGAGCGGATGCAGGAACGGTCGTTCCCCGCCTGCCGGCACGCAGAGAAATGCGGCGGGTTTTCGCAGCTTCGAGGCAATCTGGCTGACGAGTTTATTCGAACCGATCCCCTCGCTGACGGTGATCTTGAGCGACTGACGGATTGCCCGGCGGAGCGTCTCGGCGATCTCGACGGGCGATTTACGCGCACCACTCAGGTCGAGATAGCCCTCGTCAATCGAGTCCACCTCCACGTCCGGCGTGAAATCGTACGCGTAGGAAAACATCCAGCGCGAGAAGCGTTCGTACTTCTCGAAGTCGCCCGGCACGATGATGAGCTTGGGACAAAGCCGGCGCGCCCGGACGGTGGGCATCGGAGTGTAAATGCCGAACTTGCGCGCCTCGTACGATGCCGAGGCGACGATGCCGCGTTTTTCGCCACCGACCGCGACCGGCTTGCCGCGGAGGCGCGGGTCGGCGGCTTGTTCGACCGAAGCAAAGAAGGCGTCGGCATCGAGGTGGATGATGGAGCGAAGGGGAGGATTGGAAGCGTGGAAGGATGGAAGACTGGAAGATTGCGTGCGCATGCGGTTCCCGTCCTTCCAATCTTCCAACCTTCCATTCCCCTCACTTCCGTCTCCGGATCAAAGCCACCATCACGCCCTGGATCACCAATTCGCCAGCCGGGATCAGCTTCGGATAACGCGGGTTCTCGGCGCGGAGACACGGTTTGCCGTTTTCGATGACGAACGTCTTGAGCGTGCTCTCGTTATCAATCAACGCCGCCACGACGTCGCCGGGGCGCGGAGTGACGCCGTGCTCGAAGACGGCGTAATCGCCGTCGGCAATGTGTTTGCCGATCATCGAATCGCCGCGCACCTGCAACGCAAACGTCCGTGCGGTCGGTTTGATCCCGAGCGTGGCCACGTCCACCGAGATGCAGCCCTCGGCTTTCTGGTAGGCAGTCTCGGCGAAGCCGGCGGGGATTGTTCCGAACACGGGGATGTCCACCACGGCGTTGCGGTGCCGTTCGAGCGGTGACACCACGCGATGCGCGCGCGCCTTGCGAGGGTTGTGTTCAAGGAAACCCTTCCGTCGCAGGGCACGGACATGATCCATCGCGGCGGTCATGCTGAGGAAACCAAAATGCCGGGCGATCTCTCGCAGGCTGGGAATCTCGCCATGGCTGTGATGGCTGGCGTGGATGAACTCCAGGATTTCCCGCTGCCGTTCCGTTAATGCCTGATTACTGTTCACATGAACAGTATAACGCCCCGACAGGGGTTGTCAACGGTTGATTTTCTGGAAAATACGGCGGGAAACGAGCAACTCACTCCGTCGGTAAAAGCGGAAAAGGCCTGAAACCGAACCGTGGCCAGACGGGGTTGGCCACGGCTCGGCAAAATCACTTCTTCGGCGGTTCGAGGACTTCGGCAGAGATGTACACCTGCGGGACGAAATCCTCGGAGTTCTTCTCGGTGGATTCCTTCCTGGTGTCTTCGGTCTGCTGCTGCTTCAAGAGCCAGCGTTCCTGATGGCGGTGCCAATCGAGCTCGTTGGGTTCGATCGGCATTCCGCAATACTCGCAGATCGGCCACTCCTCGACGTCGAAGACTTGCACTGTCCGTTTCCGCTTCATGGGTTCAACAATTTTAGCAGTCATTGTGCCACCACAACCTTTCGATGCATTTGGACTGCCCGAGGTTCCATTTCTTCAAAAGATTTGACAAAACAGATGACGGGGTGCTCACGTTAGGGGCAACTTTGTTTCCAGCATGATGAAAATTTGCACGCTCGGCGCGGTATGTTTCTGCCTCCTCCAGGCTGGCCTGGCGCAGGACGAACCCAAGACCGTGCTCGAAACCTACCCGCTTGGCTTCGCCGACGCCGATCTCATCGTCGAGCACATCAAGGGGATGCTCTCGACGGAGGGCAAGGTCGTTCTCGACAAGCCGAACAACCGAATCCTGGTTTTCGACTATCCCGAGCGTCACGCAACGATCAAGGAACTGGTGGACAAGCTTCAAGTCGTGCCGCAGAACGTCCGCATTGACGTGACCATGCTCGACAAGGCGACCGGCAAGGAGATCGGCGTCGGATTGAGCGTCAGCGCGGTCGTCGTGTCCGGGGAAGGCTCGGTCGCGGCGGCGGCCAGCGCGGAAGACACGAAGACAACAAGCAAACGCAAGGTAACGCAATTCGTGACGTGCATGAGCGGCACGCGCGGCTTTATCCAGGTCGGAGAGGAGATTCCGTATGTGGATTGGTTCATGTCGTATGGAGTGCGGCACAGTTATTTCCAGGCGGCCACCGCGTGGAAAAAGGTCGGCTCGCGGCTGGTCGTGGAGCCAGCAGTCATCGGCGATGGGAAACACGTCCGGGTGCGGGTGACGCCGGAGTTCAGTTACGTGGTGGGCGCAGAGCTGCGCGCGACAGCATTCGACCAACTCAGCACGGAGGTGACAGTGGCGGATGGAGAGGAGTTCAAGATCGGCGGCAGCAAGGAACAACAGGAGTTCTACACGAAATTCCTCGTCGGCTACGATGGCGAGAAGAAACTGCGGACGCTCGAAGTGATTCTTCGTCCAACGATTCTCGACTGATTCAAATCACCCGCTTATACTGCGCGAGGTCGAGTTTCCACACCGTGATCCCGCAGAAGCGCGCGCCCTCGGGGCAGATTGGACTCGACCCAGCCACGGAACGATGTCCGCACGGTGGGAGGAGCCACCGGCCGATGCGGGGATTGATTTCGCGAATCTGTTCCGCTTCGTCCTTGCTGGCGCGCCAGATTTCCTCCTGCGCGTTATAGCAAAGCCGCATCGCGTGTTTGTGATGCAGCGACATCAGGTCGCCGCTTTCGGTGAACCGAATCGCCACCGCGTTGGGCAGCAAGTACGCCGCAAACTCATCGCTCACGCCACGCCGACGCAACTGATTGATCGCGTCCCAGCTCATTTCCATCGCTTCGGCGTAAGCTTTTTCGACCGCGCTGTCCATACGCACGATGTCGGGTGTGATCACGTCGGGCTCGCTCGTCAGATACGCGTTAAGGCACGGACGGGAGGCGGGCGTCATCCGGTGCCGTTGATCCTGAGAATCACCGGTGTGGCTGAGTTTCTTGCGGAATGTGTAGCACGGATGCACCATTGAACGCGTCAGTTTGCTCATCGTGCTGAGGTTCAGTTCATCCCCCAGCAGGCGGTTCTGAGATGGATTCAGCGCCAACTCGATTGCCTCATCGTCGTTCAACTGCGCGCGCGTAACCCCAAACACCTCTCGGACAGAGTCGGCCAGCACGAGTTCGTTCCGTTGTTTCCAATCCACCAGTTTCGATACCCGTCCGCCCAGCTCAGCGTCGAACTCACGGCGGAACTCCACGCCGCCCCCGCTGGGCCCGGCCTGCGGCGCAATGCCAAAATCCAACTGTGGTTTTTTTGCCCGCTCTGGATGGTAAAACGCGAACTCCGGCGTCTCCTCCAGCGGAATGGGCTCACGCAGGATCGTCTCGTACTCGGGTGCGACACGGAGCAGTGCCTCAACCATCATCCCGACCACCAACCGTTGCTCGGTTGGCGCGTCAAACGTTTCGCACAACCGCCAGTATCGCAGCAGCGTGATTCCGCTGACGGTGTGATACATGTACGTGAACGTCGCGATCGGCAACACGTACCGCGCGATCTCCAGCGCCTTTTTCTTCACTTCCTTGTCCCACTTGTCGCGCTGGGTCACGCGCGCGCGGAATCGGGCATAGTATTCGCGCGACACAATCGGCATCAACAGCTCCGTGAGCCGGTGGTACGCGTCGTACTGCCGCTGCAGCGTCCGCTCGTAGATTGCCTGCGATTCTCCGCCGAGCGCGGGCACGACGTACAGGTCCGGCTTCACCTCCACATAGCGCTGGCTGACTTGCTCGGAATTGTAGAACGGATGCGAATGCAGGAACGTCCACGCGAACTGCCGGGAGATATTCGAGAGCGCGAACTGGAAATGCGCGTGCTGAAAGACCGTGTGATGCCCTGCCTGGTAGAGCGTGGCGGCAAGTTCATCCCGACGCGCCAATTTCTCGGCTTTCGTGCCGGGATCGGGCTCGTTGTCGGCGCCGACCTGTTCGACGGTGACGATCCCCTTCCCGGAGTAACACGTGCGCGCCGTGGCGACGGCGTTGTCGAACGGGCGCGTGAACGAGTTCACGAGTTCGACCCGCGGTTGGGCGGACACAAATTTCACAGCCGTGCCCATGCTTCCTTCCACGTTCGCTTTGAATTGGCGATCACCACCTCGCTGGACTCGCCAGGCATGGGTTTGACTTCAAATGACACGACCGGCCGCTTGCCCGGGCCGAGAAAGCCGGTCTTGAACAACTGCGCCAGAAACTCGGTGAGTTCCTCGACATCGTTGCAGCCTCCCGGGTAGCCGAACCGCGGATGGTTGTCGCCATAGACGGGATTGCTCTTGTCCGCGAGGCAGGCGTTTCCAACGTGCGCCGCCGTCAACAACTCCCCCGCAGTCGCGAGCGCCACGCTCGGTTTCTCGTGCTGGATTGGGATGTGCGATAGATCGAGCAGCAGGCCGAAGTTCGAGCATCGCCGCCGGACCTTGAGCGCCACCTCGCGCGCCAGGTCGGACGCGCCGACCAGGCAGCATTTGTCCACGTCGAAGTCGAACGTCTCCAGGTGCACCATCAATGGCGCGGCATACTCGCAGATTTCCCAGCACGATTCGACGAAGGCTTTCTTGTACTCCTGGATCTTCGACGCATCCGGTCGTTTACCTGAAAGAAACGCCAGGTCGCGGCACCCAAGAAACTTTGCCTCGTCCACCGCACGCTTCATTTCATCCACCGCTTTGCGACGCTCCGTCGGATCGAGCGCATTGAGGTCGAGCTTCTGCCCCAACAATCTCGGATGGGCGCAATACACCGCTGTCATGTGCGAACTGGCCAACAAGTCCCGCACCTTCGTTCGCACCGCGTCGTCCTTGATCCACGCGAATTCGATCGCCTCGAAGAAATCATCGCACACGACGCGCTCGATCGTTTCGAAGATCGGCCCGTCGCCTTTCATGCATTGCGGGAACGCCATGAAATGGACGAGGCCGAGCTTGAGGTAGTTGACCCAGGATTCTTTCACGCGCCGACGTGTTTAGCTTGTCGGCGGAATTGATGCAAGAGTCGGAGTGTGATTTCTCGCGCAACGACCCAAAGGCTACTCCGTCAGAAAATCCAACAGGGACGCAGCACCCTTCTGGCCGAGGAACTGGTAGCTGATAGTGCCGCCCGTTGGCAGCCACTCATCGCCTTGTTGCATGAAGGTCAGGCCGGTGATGGTGATCTTCGACTTCTTATCAACCCGATTCGGCATGGCAGTCGTGTTCGTCCCGCCTTTGAACGAGAGCTTGAAGCCACTGGTGGTTGAGTACTTCGCCGTCCGTTCAGGGTACACAATCGTGTCGCCGTTCGGCAACGTCAACACCGCCGAGGCCACGGTTACGTTCTTGCCGTTGATGGTCTTCTGGCTGATGTCGAGTTGGAGGCTCCAATCCTTTCGCAGATTCGCTTCCATACTCGGGGTGGCGGGAACCGCCACGGGCTCGCTTTGCCTGCTGAAGGGAACTCCGAGCGCCTGGCCCGAGATGCTCGCCGTCCCGGTAAGACCGTTGGTGCCGCCGCCGATATCGCTCAGTTCCACCGGACTGGTGACGGTGGTCTTGAGCGTAACGGGCTGACTGTCCATCGAGCCGGCAAAGGACCCCTTCAACGCGAGCGTCGGTTGGTCATCCACGGTTTTGATGGCGCCGGCGGAGCCGGCGATGTCGCTGCCGCCCTCGGAGTTGGTGATGCCGTCCACCGAGCCCATGGCCATGATCTTGCCGGATTCGTCCTGCGCCACGTCGAGCGTGTACGAGCGCATGCTTCCGATCTGGCATGTGCCCACGTAATTGCCGGAGATGTTTGCGATGGCGACAAGGAGCGGGTTGTTGGTGGGGAATGAGAAACCGAAATTCCCAGTGGGCACTGGGGCTGGCCCGCCCGAGGATGGGACGCCGCCGGTTTCCACAAAGTTGTCGAGATAAAGCTGGCCGCTCGATACGGTCATGGATTCAGCAAAACCATAGACCCAAACGGAAAACTGCTGGTTGCTCGAAAGCCCCCAACTGGTGTTGGCGGTGCTCCCACCAGCACCGTCGAGACCGTACGATGCCAGGAACTCCCATTGGTAGCCGTCCACGATGTTGGTGTCGTAGGAGCAAGTCACCACTTTCAAGGCGCTTTGGTATTCCATGCGGACCGCGGCCATGACCGCTTCGTTGCCGCCCACGTTGATATCCGTGTTGTTCACCTCCAAGCCGTCGTTGGAGATATCCGCGACCATCCCTTTGCCAAAAGGCACGGCATACAGTTCAAGGTAGATTTCGCTGTCGGCATTGGATGGATGGAACAGTGTGAATCCGCCACTGTTGACCTGTCCGAACACGCTTGGGACTGTGCTGTTCACAGTGTCGAGCTGGATGGTCCAATCGGCGTCAACGGGAAAACGCTCGAGTATCCAGGGACGCAGAGTATCGCCGTCGGTCAGGGGGTTATTGACGGTGAATTCCAGTCGCTGGTTCTGCTCGGTCAAAATGCCGAAGCCGCCGGTCACAACATCGTTGCCCCACTTGGAGGTGTCTTTGGAGTTGTCGTTGAAATTATCATCGCCGGCGGCGAATACCCGCAGCGGCAATAACAAACTTACGGTCAGCAACCACATCAGAGTGCGGTCGAACTTTGGTTGCATGATTTTCATGACTCTCTCCTCGTTGTTGGCTCAACTGCTCGATGTCCGCAGCCCGTTTCGCGCGGCGGTGGCGATCTGGGGGCGGGCTTTGGTTGCTATTTCGGCCAGCGCGCTCTGCGCGGCCGGTGTCTGCGCGCGCCGCAATGCGAACACCGCCCGCATCTGAACATTCACGCTGTTCGGTCCCGTGGCGATGCGCACCAATTCGGGCACGATCTCTGTGTCGAAAGCGACCGCGACTGTTGATGCCGGTTGCTGACGGACTGCGCGGCCCAGCGCGTTGAATCCCGCCACACGCGCCTCGATGTCTTCCTCGGCTCGGACCTTTGGCAGCAACCGTTCGCCGGGAATCCCGGATTGCGGCAACAACGCCTCGTACAGTCGCCGACGCACATCTTCATCGGTCTCTCGTTCAATCAAGTCCGTCAGCCCGGGGCCGAAGCTGGCAACGGAGTTGTGGATGCTGATCGCCCAAGCCGCCGACGCCCGCACGTCCGCGTCAGTGTCCTCACCGGCCAACCCGAACAGGTACGGGGTGGCATCGGGGGAAGAATGAGCCAGCGCTTCGACGGCGGCAATGCGCATCTCCGCCGGGGTTTCCGGTGCCTCCAGGTACTGGCGGAACAACTCAGCGACGCTTGCATAGGGGAACTTGCCCAGGCTGTTGAGGATTTGCGTCGCGACTTCCTCCTCGGGGACTTTGCCAAAGGTGGCGGCCAACGCGTCGCGCGCCGCTGGCGTGCCGATGGTACCCAACCCCTGCGCCGCTTCGATGCGGACCGTCTCGGCACGTTGACCATCAGACAGAATCTCGGCGATCCGGGTGATTACCTCCCCGTCTGCGATCACGCTGAGCCCGCGAATCGTTGCCTTGACGACCCCTGCATCGCCATCGCTGAGGAGCGGGAGCAGCCATTGCTTCGCCGTTGGGTTACCGGTGCTGCCGATGAGTTGCGCCATGAACGCCTTGTGCTCGGGCGGCGCCGAGTGCAGCACCTTGAGCAGGATCGCGACGGCCTCGGGCGAACCGACCTTGGCCAGCCGGTAGGCGAGGATTCGGCGCTGCGCCCAATCCACGCGTTCGTCTCCAAACCGGGCGATGGTTTCCTCCCACGTCAGCTCGCTGCTCATGTACCGTCTCTCGGCGCGGCGTTGCATGGCGCGTTCAACCTGGCGACCGAGCGCGTGGACGACGGGTTTGGTGATGGCAGCCTGCGCGCCTGGCAACAGCGCGCGATTCGCATCATCGCTCGGATATCGGGACTCGATCCACATGCTGCCGACGATGACGCCCAGCGCAAGCAGGAGCGCGAGGAGCGAAAGGCTCAGGCCGAGCAGCATGCGTCCGCCGACAGTCCGGGGAAACAAACGCATGATGCGGGAACGCATCACACGCTCCGCCTTTCCGTTCAAGCAGTCTCCGGTCTCCATCGGGCTTCAAATCCTCCCGTCTCCGTGCATTTGGCAACCACGTGCCTGTTACTCCGCGCCGATTGGTTTGTACGCCCATCCCGCCGCATTTCGCAATCGAATTTTGCCGGCAAGTACGGTTTGGTAGGTGGCGTGGAGGCGGTTCACAGTTCCATGAGCGCGCATACTCGAAGAACGACAAGCGGGTGCATCAGGAAGGTCAGGCATTACGCGGAATGGGTTGGTCTCAGGGCGCTTGCTGTCTGGCTCAAACGCTGCGACCTCCCTTTGGCTTGGCAGAGGACACGCCGCGTGGCAACCCTCGCCCGACGAGTGGTGCCGCGCGATTGGTCGTGGGCGTTGCGGAATCTGCAGCTCGTGTTCGGTCCGCAACTGGATCCGCCATCGCTCTCTCGTCTTGCTTCGATTGTGTACGAGCAGTTTTTTCGGAGTTGTCTGGAGGGTCTGCGCCACAACGACGTCTTTGTCCGGGCTGTGAATCTGGACCGGCTGCGGGCGGCCTGCGATGATCGGCGAGGCGTAATCCTCTGCAGCGTGCACCTCGGTTGTTGGGAACCTGGTATTCGATACCTGGTGAAGGAAGGTCTTCCCCTCGCCGTGGTGTACCGAAAAGCCACCAACCCGCTGAGTGACCGGGAGTTTCAAGCCGTGCGCGCTTCTTACGGTGCCGAGTGGATCGACGCCGACGACCCAATCAAGATGGTGAAGGCACTGCGAGAGGGAAAGGTGTTGGGGTTGATGACGGACTTGGACACACCCGGTAGCGGTGTCGTGGCGGACTACCTTGGACTGAAAGCGATGTGCCCACCGGGGCCCGCAAGGCTGGCGCTCCGATACGGGTGCCCGATCATTCCGTGCATATTTGTCAGAGATGGGGAGGCGTCGGCCACCGTCCACTTCGAGCCGCGATTGGAGCCCACTGATTCCGACAACGGTGAATCGGCCCTGGTGCGACTCACGAAACGAATCAACACCACGTTCGAGCCGTGGGTTCTCGAGTACGCCGAGCAATACAACTGGCTGCATCCACGCTGGCGGTACCGTCCCGATGGCCGCACGTGGCAGCACACCGATCCCATCGAATCCCAGTGGGCGGAGCGGGTGTCGCCGTTTCCTCAACTCAGCGAGCGGGTGCGCCGCATCATCCACTCGAAACCGTGAGCGGGGAGCAGTAGAACTGGGTTGAAACCAACGTGCGGTAGAGCGGGCAGTTTTCCATCAGCTCTTCGTGCGAGCCTTCCGCCACCAGTTGCCCCTGGTGCATGACCAGCAATCGCGGCAAGTGAGCGACCGTGGCGAGCCGGTGCGCGATGATCAACGTCGTCCGCCCCCGCCGCGCAGCCTCCATCGCGGCGTGCAGTTCCTCCTCGGTCGCGGCGTCGAGCGCCGAAGTCGGTTCGTCCATCAACAAGACGGGCGCGTCTTTCAACAGGGCGCGCGCGATTGCCAGGCGCTGACGCTGCCCCGCGGAAAGCTGCAAGCCACGCTCGCCGACCATCGTGCGGTAGCCTTGCGGCAAAGCTGCGATAAATCTGTCGGCCTGCGCGCCCCGGCACGCCTCGCGCACCTCGGCGTCGGTTGCCGACGGTCTGCCATAGCGGACATTGTCGAGGATGGTTCCGTTGAACAGGTAGGTTTCCTGCGGAACGACGGCGATGGCCGCACGAAGTGAAGCCGCCATCACTGTGGCGAGATCGAGTCCGTCCAAGCGAACGGTCCCGCTTTGGGGCCGGGCAAACCGCAACAGCAAGTTGAAGATTGTGGTCTTGCCCGCCCCACTTTCGCCCACGATCCCGACACATTCGCCGGGCTCAATCCGGAAAGACAGGCCGTGGATGGCCGATTCGCGGTTCGGGTAATGGTACGCCACCGCCTCGAACTCGATGGCGCCGCGCACCGTTGGCGGCAGCATCCGGGCCTCAGGCGGATCGGTCTCGCGCGGTAACGCCAAGGTCTCATCGAGCCGGTGCAGCGCGTTGACAAGGTGATGCCAACGCAGAAATTGCAGGCTCAACGTGCGGCCTTGCGACGCCAGGATCGCCACGTAAATCAGAAATGCAACGAGCGTGTCCACCTGCAATTCGCCGTCCGCCAGCAATCGGCTCCCGCACAGCACCAACACCACCAACGCCACCACTCCCAGCGCGACCGCCAGTGGCTCCGGCAACGTTGCGTAGCGCGCGGCACGGCGCTGAGCGGCATACAGGGCCGCCTGCCGTTGTTCGAAACGATCGAGTTCGATGCCCTGTGCGTTGAACGCTTGCACCACGTCCACCCCGAGCAGCAGCTCCTGCAACAACGCGGTCAGCGCCCCTGCCGCCGTGGTACTGGCGCGATTGAGTTGACGTAGCCGGTGCGACACAACCGCCAGGGCCAATGCTGCCGCGGCTGCGATCATCAACACCACGAGGGTGAGTTTCCAACTCAGCCAAAACATCATGACCGGACTGCCGCACAAAAGGGCGATGATGACGGCGAGATCGAGGAGGTTAAAGCGGAGAAAGAATTCGATGTCGGCGATGCTCACGGTCAGCCGGTCGAGCAACTCGCCCGTTTGCTGCTGGCGGTGAACCTGGAGCGGCACCGCCAGCAGATGTGCGACGTACTGTGTGCGCAACGTGGCCGAGACTCGTCTGGCAATCTCGAAAAAGAGAATCAACGCGCCGTAGCACGCTGCCGCCGGCACCACAATCCATGCACCCAGTGCCAACCACGTCCCCGGCGCTACGCTCAACTCTCGACCGGTAATGATCCCTCCGAGCAGGACCTTCACCGCCACGGGAAACAGTAGCGCTCCCGCGCACGTGACCAGTCCGAGGAATAACGCCAAGGCCATTTTCCCCCGATGTGGTCGCAGCAGGGCAATCAAGCGACGGATGGTTGGCATATCAGCGGTCCGGAAGCCTGGGTGTCGGCATCGCGCTTCCATTCTTCGACGTCGCACTGGGAAGTCAAGCGATGGGGAAGAGGTCCGTTAGACTCCTGCGCATTGATGCCGGGTCGCAATGCTCTGGAGAATCAGGACAGTTTCTCGGCGCTTTGCGACTTTGCGCGAGATCTGCAGGGAATGCATCGTGGGATTGCGTCCGCGCTCGATGGGGGCTATGGTCAGGCCGGTGATCAGTTGAACATGAAAGAGCCGGTGGCAGACAGTTCGGTGGCGCGGTTCGCGGTCGAGACGCCCGAGCAGGTGCAGTTGCACCTCGAAGTGGCGGGTGTCGGGACGCGGAGCATGGCCTTTCTGATTGATTACGCGGTCGTGTTTCTGACGCTGGTAACGCTCCTCCTAGGCGCGCAGTTCGCGACGCAACAGAACATCGTGGACTGGGAATGGCAAGCGAACCAGTTTCTCCTGCCGCTTGTCATCATCACGCTCTTCCTCTTGTTCTGGGGTTACTTCCTGATCTTCGAGTGGCTGTGGAATGGACAGACTCCCGGCAAGCGCGTCATGCACATCCGGGTGGTCAAGGACGGCGGGTATCCTATTTCATTCTTCGACAGTGTAGTGCGCAATCTGCTTCGCGTGGTGGATTGCTATCTGCCGCCGTTCCTGTTCAGCATCGGGATCATCTGCATGTTCGTCCATCCGCGCCACAAGCGCATCGGTGACATCGCGGCACGAACGGTGGTCGTGGTAGAGCGCCCGCTCCACTTTGTCGCCGCGTCGCCGCTGTCGCGTTCAGCATCACTGCACCCCGCCATTGAATCGCTCGAATTGTCCATCGAGGAACTCGATGTGATCGAGAGCTATCTGAAGCGACGCGGCGAACTCGACCCTGCCAGCGCAGTCACATTGCGCGGTGAGATCGTGGCGTACCTCGGTGCAAGGGCCAACGGGAATGGCCAATTGGCTTCCATCCCGGCCGAACAACAAGATGCATTCCTCGAAGAACTTCTCGCGCATCATTCGGCGCCGAAGCAGTCATGACCCTTCAATCGTTCGTCCACGCACGCCAACCGAACTGGATTCGGCTCAACGAACTGCTGACGCGCATCCAGTCTTCACGCCTCAGCCGGCTGAAACGGGCGGAGTTGAAGGAGTTTGGTCAGCTTTATCGCACGGTCAGCTCCGATCTCGCCTGCGCGCAGACCCATTTCCCGCAGAGCAACGTCGCGATGTCGTTGAACGAACTCGTCGCGCGCTGCCATCACCACGTCTATCAGTCCAAGAAACTGACCTGGCGCAGCCTGCGCGACTTTTACGCGCTGGAGTTGCCGCGCATTTTCCGCCGGAACGTGGGCCATTTCTGGGTCGCGGCGGGTTTGTTCCTCATGATGGGACTGCTTGGATGTTTTGCGACGATCCACAACGAGGAGGTTGCGCGCGTGGTGTTGAATCCCGAAATCATTGACCAGATTCACGAAGGCAAGATGTGGACGAAGAGCTTTTTCGACGTGGTGCCGTCCTCGCTTGCATCCTCGGTCATTTTCACAAACAATATCACGGTGGCGTTCATGGCATTCGCGCTGGGGATGACCTTCGGGCTCGGCACCGCGTATGTGCTGCTCACCAACGGCCTGATGCTGGGCTGCGTGTTCGGGTTGTGCGCACAATACGGGATGCTGGGCGACCTGATCGAGTTTGTCGCAGGACACGGGATCGTCGAAGTGTCGGTGATCCTGGTCGCAGGCGCGGCGGGGCTGATGATCGGAACAGCGTTGATCCGTCCCGGCGATCACACGCGCATGGACGCTCTCGCGCGACGCGGCGCCGAGGGTGCGAAACTGGCTTTGGGGTGCGCGCCGGTACTGGTCTTGGTGGGACTGATCGAAGGTTTCATTTCACCATCAGCCTTGATCCCTGCCCTCGCGAAGATCCTGCTCGGTGTGTCGCTCGGGGCGGCGTTCTACGTGTATCTGTTCCGAATGGGGATCGAGTCGGAGGACTGAGCCACCGGCTCGCGGTTCACGCGGTCGGGTTGGAGTCGGTGGCGGCTGCGACCGGTCGGCTGCGACGCACAATGACTTTGCCGATCTCCTTCTCGATACTGGCGAGAGAGAATGGTTTCTCGAGATAGCCGAGCGCACCGAGCGCCGTGGCTTCCTTCTCGCAGGAATCTCCGCCGGTGTACATGATTACGCAGGCGTCGGGGTGCTTTCCGATCAGACGTTGCAGTGAATCAAGCCCGTGGACGCGCGGCAGCCGTACATCGAGGAACACCAACTCCGGTTGCAGCTTGTCGTACGTGTCGCCTGCCTCATCGCCATCCACGGCGATCCCCACGACCTCATGCCCGAGCGTCTCCAGCAGCAACTGAAGCGCGCGCCGCACCGAATGATCATCATCCACAATGAGCACTCTCATCTGCGAGGTTCGCCTTTCCCGTTATTCGATTTGGTTCCCACAATTTCCCTGCCCACCGCGTCGGATGCGAGGATCCGCAGAAAACGGACGCTCGCCATGACGCAACGAGGTGGTACTTCCGCACGAATCATGCCCGCCGCAGCATGGAGAATATGCGCCTCCGGAAAGCGGTTTGGCGATGGGGTCACCCGGGGCGTAGGGCGAGGGCCTAAGATTTCCGCGGCGAAAGGTTGTGCAAAATCTGAAGAAACTGCTAGAACTTCGGTCAGAACACACAGCCCATGAAAACGAAAATCGCACTACTTTTGTCTGCATTCATCCCGTGGATGGGATATTGCCAGGAGGAAACCTACGACTTCGAAGGCGAGACGATCGTCCACGCCGAAGGAGCGGCGTCGCAATCCAAAAATTTCGTCTGTACGCTCACCGGCAGCGGCGACACGGACAACCACGAGTGGGCCGTAATCGAGGATCCCAGCGCCCCCTCCCCCAAGAAGGTGCTCGCCATCACCAAAGCGGACGCCGTGGACACCTGTTGGCCGATGGCGTTGCTCAAAGGCAAGCAGTATCAGGATTGCATTGTTAGCGTGAAGTTCAAGATCGTCGGCGGCACGGTGAACCAAGTCGGCGGGCTCGTGTTCCATGCGCGAGACGCCAACCACTCCTATTTGCTGTGTGCCAGCGCGAAAGACAGCAGCGTTGTGTTACTGCGGGTCAACAAGAGCGAGCGCACCAAGCTCGCAAGCGCCAAGGCTACTGTGGGCGTAAATCGTTGGCATACGCTCAAAGTGTCCTGCAAGGGCGCCGAGTTAACCTGCTATTTCAACGACAACAAGGTCTTCACCGCCAAGGACGCAGTGTATCCCAATGGCAAGGTCGGTGTCATTGGCCAGGCCGATTCTGTCACGCACTTCGACAACTTCACAGTCGCGTTGCCGACACAGTAGCCAGTGGTCTTAGAAATCGTCTTTGCTCGCGTCGCAGTGGCTGGCGGCTCCGGACTCGGTTCCTCCTCCAGCGCCCGGGACGGGCGCCCCTCCCACGGTGGCTGGATTCACATGCGCCGTGTGCCGAAACGCTCCAAGCCGGTCGGCTTGACTTTGCTCCGCGATTCCGCCAGCGTTCGCCCATGCAACAATCTCTGCAAGACCTCGACACGCCCGCGCTCATCGTGGACCTCGACATCATGGAGCGCAACCTCCAGAAGTACCACAGTTACTGCAAGCAGCACGGCCTCCAGCTCTGGCCGCACACCAAAACGCACAAGACTCCCGAACTGGCAAAGCTGCAGATGAAGTACGGCGCGCCCGGGGTCACGTGCGCCAAGATCGGCGAAGCCGAGGTCATGGCCGCGGCCGGCATCCCGCGGATTCTCCTCGCGTTCCCGATTGTAGGTCCACAGAAAATGCAACGGCTCATCGCGCTCGCCAGAAAAGTGGAGCTCACGGTGGCGCTCGATTCGTTCGAGGCCGCACAACCCATTTCCGACGCAGCGCAGAAGGCGGGCCTCAAGATCAACGTTTTGCTCGAGTTCAACGTCGGCCTCGATCGGGTCGGCGTCGAAACACCCGAGGAAGTTGTCTCCGTGGGCAGGAAGATCACCACGCTGCCGGGCGTCAACCTCGTTGGCCTCACCTGTTACCCGGGCTATATCTGGGTCAGGCCAGAACAGATGGAGGTCGAAATGCGGAAGGTGGACGAGAAGGTTCACGCCCGGGTTGAAGCCGCGCGCAAAGCCGGGCTGCCGACCGGCCGGGTGAGCGGCGGCTCGACTCCCACGGCCATGTGGAGTCATCTCGTTCGGGATTTCACGGAGATCCGTCCCGGCCAGTACATTTTTAACGACTTTAACGAAGTCTGCATCGGAATTGCCACCATCGAGACCTGCGCATTGCGCGTGCTCGCAACAGTGGTCAGCACCGCTGTCACCAACCGCGTTATCATTGACGGCGGGTCGAAGACTTTCTCCAGTGACCGCCTGCACACTCCGCCCGAGGGGGTACGTCCCGGCTTCGGCTATATCGTCGAGTATCCCGACCTGTGGTTCGAGAAATACAGCGAAGAACACGGCCACATCAACACCAGCTTCAGCGCGAAGAAACCGCACGTCGGCGAACGGGTGACGGTGATCCCGAATCACGTCTGCCCATGTGTCAACATGCACGACACGATGTACGGCATTCGCAATGGGAAGGTGGAAGCGGTGTGGAAGATTGCGGCTCGCGGCAAAGTCCAGTGAAGCGGGTTTGACGCTCCACCCCGGACGCTCTACGATGTGCGGTACTTCGCCGGAGGGGTGCCAGAGTGGTTGATTGGGCACGCCTGGAAAGCGTGTTTGCCTTAACCGGCAACGGGGGTTCGAATCCCCCCCCCTCCGCCAGTCTCATTCCTACCTCCGCTGGGTCAGCCAGGATCGATCCTGATCCCTGAACTCAAATCCTGCGGTGCAAGACCTGGAATCCACTCGACGAGCTTGGTCATGCCACAGATCGAGAACTCGGTCGCTTCACCCCACGGCTGAGTGGTAGGGCGCGACTGCCGGGCGGACCGAATGGGCGCGCCCTCCTGCGCGGCATTGTGCTTCCGGTGGAGAAGTGATATAGCCCGACCCATGCAACCGCAACGGAAGATCGAAGCCATTACCGCCACCGAAATCCACGTGCCTATGCGGAAAGGGTTTGTGGACAGCGACATCTACGGCGACGCGGCGTGGAAGCATCTGCCAAAGTGGATTCTCGAAATCCAATTTACCAACGGCATCGTCGGACTCGGCGAAAGCCCACGCGGGGTGACGTGGCCTGAGATCGAAGAGTACAGCAAGTTCCTCGTCGGCAAACAACTCGATGAACTCCAATTGCAGCGCGTCTTTATTCCGCAGGAAGCGACCAACGACCTCGTCGCCGTGACCAACAGCACAGTGCCCGTCCGCCGCTGGGAATACGATTATCCGCGCGGGTACTGCTATTTCGGTTTCGAGCTCGCGCTCTGGGACGCGTTCGCCAAGGCCGCGGGCGTGCCGCTGCACTCTCTCTTTGGTGGCGCATACCGTGAGCGCGTGCCGATCAGTTTCTGGATCGGCCGCATGACACCTGGCGACGCAGCGCGCCAGGCGGCGCTCGCACGAAAGCTCGGATTCACGGCGATGAAGATGAAGGCGTCCATCGAGGACGACCTGCCCGCGATCGTCGGCGCGATGCGTCAAGCAGCGGGCGAACCGTTCCCCATCGTGATTGATCCGAACAACCGATTCTTTCGTCTCGTGGAAGCGCTCGATGTGGCGCGCACACTCGATTCCTTCGAGGACATCTGGTACGAAGACCCCTTCCCGTATCAGCCCGACGAATGGAAGCAGTTCCGCGCGCAAACCCGGCGTCCGCTCGTCTGGCACACGGGCGATCCGTGGACGGCATATCACGATCACGCCTGCGATTACGTGAATCTGAGCGCGTTTTCGCACTGGGAGACGCGCCTGGCCGGGGAGATCGCCTCGAAATTCCGCATGCCGCACTGGCACGGGACGGGACTTGATCTGGGAATTCTCGATGCCGGCAAGCTGCACCTGTCCGCCGCGTCGCGCTTGTGCGTGCTCAGCGGCGACGCCATCGGTCATCGCATTCGCGAAGACGATTTGATAGTCGAAGAGTTAGAGGTCGAGCGGGGCCACATCCCCGTTCCGACCGGCCCCGGTCTGGGGGTCACGCTCGATCGCGAGGCAATGAAGCGCTATCAGCTGCGGCAGGAAACCATCCGGGCGTCGTGAAGCTCGCCAGGACAGCAGGTTGGCGGCTCAGTTCTTCGGCAAGAGCGGCTTGATCTTTTTCTCGAATTCTTCCGTGCTGGCGTAGCCTTCGTGCTCCCAGACCTTCTTGCCGTGCGCGTCGAGCACGAACGTCATCGGGATGCCGTCAAACTTGCCCCACGCAGACATCGTGTCTTCGCCAACGAGGTAGATCGGGTAGTTCATCTTGTTGTCGGCGGCGAACTTCGCGACCTGCTCGGTCGTTTTCTGGTCAATCGAAAGCCCCACGATCTGCAGGCCCTGCGGGCCGTATTTCTTCTGAAGGTCCACAAACCCCGGTATCTCCTTGCGACACGGCGGACACCAGGTGGCCCAGAAGTTGACGAGCACAACCTTGCCTTTGAGCGCGGCGATTTCCTTGTTCACCTCCGCGCTCGACTTCTTGGTCACGGAGGTTTTGTGGGCGGTTTCTTCCGCTGTGGTGTTCGATTGCTGGCAGCCCAGCACGATGATCAGCGCGGCGGTGAGTGGCAACAAATTGTGCTTGTTCATGGCGTACAGGTAGCTTGGATGCGGTGGAAGGTCAATTGGTTCCCTTGGGCTTGGGTGGATCGGGGTTTCCGCTGCTCCCGAAAATGCGATGGCGCTGATGAACGACGACTCCCACGAAGACGCACGCTGCGAGCAACGCAAATGCGCCCAGTACGTGACGATGGGTTTCGGGTGAACTCCTTGCCCAGCCTTCCCCGAGGAAATAGCCGAGGGAGATAAACAGCAGCGACCAGAATAAGCCGCCCGACTAGGCGTACACCGCGAACACAGGGTACTCGAGCTTGGAACTGCCGGCGACCAGCGCAGTGAAATGGCGCACGGCGGGAATGAAATAGCCAAATGTCAGACTCCATTTGCCGACGCGACGGTACCATTGATGGCAGCGTTCGAGTTTCGCTTCGGTAATGCGAACGTAGCGACCGTATTTCATCAGGACGTACAAGCCTGGCAATCGCCCGAGCAGATAGCTGGCAGTGATGCCCGACATGGCGCCGACGAACGCGGTCAACACAGTAGGCAGAAAATCCAGGCTGCCCTTATACACCATGTAACCGGCAAACGTGAGCATGGTCTCGTCCGGAATGGGCAAGCCGACGATGCCCAAGAACAACAGCAGAAAGATGGCGACGTAGCCGTAGTCGTTGACCCAGTGAAGGACGTTTTCCATGGCTACGACTCAGACTGAACCGGGTGGGAGTCTGTTCAGTCAGGGCGGAGGAATTTCGATTTCTTGAGGTACCAGGCAGCGAAACAAGCCGCGGCGAGGACGAGGATCCACGCAAAGAGTGCCCAGAGGGTCTGCTTGCTGGCGTCGTAGCCGTGCAGGAGATAGTTCCGCTTCATCACCAGCAGCGACATTCCGGTCAACCAGATGAAGGGCGTCTGATATTCCTTGGCGATGAGTCGCCGCCAATGGAACTCCATCCCGCGCACGGTGTCGGCGATGCCGGTGAGCCGGGGCACGAAGCGACGCACCCGGCGGCAGTAGTCTTCGAACTCCTGGCCGAATTTCCCGCGCAGGTAGTTCTCCTCTGCCATGACGATGGCGAAATAGAGGAAGAGGAAGAATGGAATGCCGAGCAGCACAAAAGGCATCGAGTTGGAAGCGATGCCAACCCCGCTGACGATAAGGATGTTGCCCACGTAGAGGGGATTGCGGCAGTGCGCGAAGAGGCCTTGGGTCACGAGTGTGGAGGCATAGACCTGCTTGTCTTTGCCGCCGCGTTTGATGTAGGCGAGGCCGATGGTGACGGCGCGCAAGCTCTGCCCGGCCAGCGCCATGATCAGGCCCCCGATGAGCATGATTGTCTGGACTCGCTCGTCGTGAGAAACAGGCCAAGTTCCCTCGATCAGCATCAGCACGAAGACCGCAGGAAAAACGAAACTGCGGTTGCGAAAAAAGAAGTTGCCGAGGCGAATCATCACTTAACGGCCACCATTCCACAGAAGTTGTACCACTTAAAGAACACGTCGCAGTACCGGAAGCCTTCCTTGAGCAGCAGTTCCCGGTTCTCGAGCAGCTTGTACGGGATACGCACGTTCTCGAGCGCCTCGCGCTTCTGCGCGATCTCCAACTCGGTGTAACCGTTCCGCTTCTTGAAGTCGTAGTAGTACTTGATGAACGTGCGATTGAAGAACGAATCTTCACCCAGCACTTTCTCGACGAGGATCAGCGCGCCGTTTTCGTTCAGCCCCGAGAGGATGGTACGCACAAGTTGGTCCCGGTAGAGCGGACGGATGAATTGCAGCGTCAACACCATCACCACCAGCGAAGCGTTCGTGATCTCGACCCCCTGATTGAGGTCGGCGCAGATCAACTCATGTTCGCGGGAGAACTTATGCTGTTTGAGCTTGGCCCGGCACTTATCGAGCATTTCCTTCGAGTTATCAATGCCGATGAACTTGACCCCGCGGGGAACGCTCTGATCGAGGTTGAGCATCGTCGTGCCGGTCGAACAGCCGAGATCGTAGATGTTCGTGCCCTCGACGGCAAAATCGCCTGCCATCTCCCCGATCATGCGCTGCGTCTCGATGTAGAACGGCACCGAGCGCACGAGCATGTCGTCGAAGACCGATGCCACCTTCGCGCCGAAGTTGAAGTCGGCGATGGCTTTCTGCTGTTGCTTGAAGACCTCGTCTTTTTGCATGGGCAACCGTCTTTCCGCAGGAACGCGGGCGATGTCTAGCTTGGCGTCGAGCCGGGCCTCGGATCGGCGACCGTTCCTGTCACCTGCTGCTTCTTTATCAGATGCAGGTTGCGAATGTAAATAAAGCTGTTGGGAAGATAAGCAAGGATGCCCACGGGCTCGCGTTCCATGATCCAATATACGCACATAATCAGGCTGCCAATGATGCTCCAATGCCAGAACGACACCGGCACCACGCTCTTACCCGCGCGCTCAGAGGCAAGCCATTGCACCAAGAAGCGCGTCGCGAACACAGCGTTGCCAATGAATCCAAGGATTTTCAGGTAACTCCAATCCAACCCGAGGTACCGGTGTTCCCGGCCAAACCAGGTCGCCGTATCAACGCTCGCCAACAGAAAGTCCATGTATGTTGATCCCTTCTAGCCTTCGCGGTAAATGCTCCCGCCCAGATACGCCAGCGGACGATTGCACCCAAAAATCTGAAACTTCACGCCCTCGGCCTGCTGCTCCTGGTCGGGCTCGGTCATGTACCACGCGGTGAAGATTCTGCCGTCAGGCAACTGCACCGAAGTGGGATACCCCACGTCGGCGTCAATCCCGTCGGCGCGCAGGATGAACTCGTTCGCAATGTCCCACGTCGCGCCTTCATCGCGGCTCAAACACGCGCGCACGCCGAACGGCGGACGCCGATGTCCGTACACGCAGAGGAGGTTGCCGGACTTCAGCCGAATCAGGTTCGCCGGGTGACCCCAGATCGGCGTCCTCTTGGGTGGCGTCCATGTCTTGCCGCCGTCCAACGAGTCGGTCTGGTACAGATAGCCGCCGTATTCGATTTCACCGACACAATGCGTGCGATGCATGGCGATGATCTTGCCCGAGGGCAGTTGCAGCAGGCCCGTCTCGTGAAGACTGATCCGCGCGAACGGATCGAACGCCGTAATGACGACGTCGCCCCAACTCTTCCCTTTGTCCCGCGATCGCGCAATTCCAGTCTTGGTTCGTTCCCCCGAAATCTCCATCTCGAGCGGGATCAACAACTCGCCGTTGGTCAGTTCGAGGATCGGATCGGAAGTCGAAGTGCAGTCGCCGCTGGGAGACGGCACCTTCACAGGCTTCTCCCATGTTTTCCCGCCATCGGTCGAGCGGATCGTGTACGTCCCAGTCGTCCACGAGTAATGATCCGCATCGCTCGTTTGCAGCCACGGATGGTTCACCGGGAACTCCTCCTGTCCGCCCACCGTCCAGACGAAAAAGTTTACGATCAACGTCCCGTCCTTGAGTTGACGCACGGACGGGTCCTGAATGCCATGACCCTTCTGTTCGTAGATGACGCTCTTTGTCGTGGCATCCCAGGTCTTGCCAAGGTCCTGGCTTCGCACCCACACGGCCTTCGCTGTCAGGTCAATGTGCGTCCGCACACGCCGCCGCGCCGCCTCGCGAAACGCACACACCAACTCGCTGCTCTGCAGCAACTCGACAACCGGGTTGTGGACGTAGGAATTCGGGTTCTTGTAGATGACAACGTCGCGTTCCTTCACCAGCGTCATGATCGTTCACTCCATCACGAACAACACTTTGCCACCACGCCCGCCGCGGCTCGCGTGCTGGATCGCTTCCTTCGCCTGCGCCAGCCGGTAGGTCTGCTCGACCGGCGCTTTCAGCGTGCCTTGTCGGACGAATGGGAGGAGTTCGTCAAACAGCTCCCGTTTCTGGTCCGGCCTGGCGTTCCGAAACCATTCGCTGATCCAGAATCCGCGGAAGCAGAGGCCCTTGAAGATCAACGAACCATTGTCAATCTGCAGCGGTTGGCGACTCATCGCACCGTAGGTCACGAGTGTCCCGTGCGGGCCGAGGGCCTTCGCCAGCTCGCGCGCGTTGTCACCACCGACGGCGTTGAGCCCGAGTTGAATGCTTGCGCCTCCCGTCAATTCCCGGACCTGTTTCGCGAACGGCGGCTCGTCCGTCACGACCACGTCCGCGCCCTCGGCTTTCAGCTCGGCGATCAATTCCTTGCGTCGGACAACGTTGACCGTCCGCCAACCTTTGCTCCGCGCGATTTGGATCACAAATCGCCCTACGGCGGAATTGGCCGCGTTCTGAATGATCCAATCCCCCGGCTTGAGTGCCACAAAGTCGTGCAACATCCGCCACGCGGTCGGCGGATTCACCGCCATCATAGCCGCCATCTCGACCGGTAGGTCCTCGGGCAGGAGAACCACCTCCGTGGCGTCGAGCACGCGCGCTTCGCACCACCAGCCGATGGCGACGGGAGCAATGACGCGCTGTCCCGGGCGCAATCCGATCACCGCGCTGCCGCATTCGGCGATGACGCCAACGCCTTCATTGCCAATCACGGCCGGTAGCGTGATTCGGGTGGGATACTTGCCTTCGAGCACATTGAGGTCAGCCGGATTGATCGGTGCGGCCTGCACCCGCACCACTACCTGGCCGGGCTGAAGCGAAGGGAGTTCCCATTGCTCGACCGATGCGGCTTGTTCGGGCGCGCCGACCTCGCGGAGGCAGATGACGGTGACCTTCTTTTTCATTTCACACGCTGCTCGGACCCGTTATATCGGTCGGCTCGGAAAGAACCAGTCCAATCATGATGCTGGCCGGTCTGCTCAACGCGTTTTTTGATTTCTGTTTCGTCGTGCTCCTGGTGCGCGCGGTCGTGACGAACGAAGGACACATGGCGTTCAACCGCCCGTACCAGTTCGTCGTGCGCATGCTCGACCCGGTCTGGCGCAAACTGAGAATCCCCGACCGCCGGGTGGTCGCGGCAAGCCTGATCGCGTTGCTGGTGCTCGCCGGTGTGCGCGGACTGGTGTGGACGATGACCGGTGCGCACATTGATTTCGAGATCACCGAGATCCGCGTCTTGCATCGAACCTACTGGCAGTTCCAGCTCCTGAGTGTTCTCGCGGCGGCGGGCTTTCTTCTTCAAATCTATGCGTTCCTGACCCTGGCGATCGCGATGGGCGACCTTGAAAACCGCACCGACCACTACTCACGCCTGATGCGCGCGATGCTCGGCCCGCTCAAGAAAGTGCCGGCCTGGTGGCGCTGCGTTTTCCCCGCGCTGGGGTTGGTGTTGCTCTTGTCGCTTTCACTCTGGGTATTGCCCTGGGCGCAATTGCATCCGCCATCCGATATCGTCAGCAGCGTGCTCCATTCGGTGCCGCTCGCGCTCGCGATGATCGTGGACCTCGCGCGCGTGTGGATCGTGCTGTTGATCGCCCGTTGTGTCCTCTCGTTCATCCCGGTCTGGCGTCCGCCCGTGGTCGAGGTGATGGAACGCGTTACCGAACCATTGCTAAGGCCCCTCCAGCGTTTCCCGCTCAAAGCAGGGCAATTCGACTTTACGCCCGTCGTCGCCATTCTCGCCCTGGCCGTCGCGCACTGGCTCGTGATGTGGGCGCTGGAACAAATCTACCTCCGTCTGTGAGCCCCGCGTATCTCCGGCAGACAAGCGAGGGCGTCGTGATCCACGTTCGCGCGCAACCCAACGCGAAGCGAAGCGAAGTCGTCGGACTTCACGGCGAAGAACTGAAAATCCGTCTCCACGCGCCGCCAGTCGAGGGCAAAGCCAACGAAGCGCTCGTGGACTTTCTTTCGAACCTGTTCCGCGTGGCGCCCTCCACGGTGGAGATCATCCGAGGCGAGACCTCCCGGAGCAAACAGGTTCTGATGCGCGGACGAACCATCGAGCAACTCAACCGTGCGCTCCAAGTCATCCTGCCTCATTGAATTCATCCTCTCCACCAGATTCCCATCACAACCACTTTACTATAAATGTGGCTCACGTGAGCCACGTTTATTGTAAAGTTTGCAGGCACACAATTGATGTCGGTGACACCGATCGGACTCACTGCGAGCCGAGGAAGTGGCCGGTCTTAACCTGAATGGACGGCATTGACTCGCTGGATCGCGGTGGCCTTGCCAGTGACTTCGTCCACATCAATCATTGCGGCATTGAACTGCACCGGCCCTGTTGCCACGTCGAACTTCTTCGGCATCTGCGTCAGATTTCGCTCAATGATCGGCGTGATCTCTCGTCCGAGAATGGATTCCTTCGGGCCGCACATCCCCGCATCGCATAGGAACGCGGTGCCGTTCGGGAAAATCTGCTCGTCGGCGGTCTGGACGTGCGTGTGCGTGCCAAGCACGGCGCTGACCTTGCCATCAAGAAACCGCCCCATCGCGATTTTTTCGCTCGTCGCCTCGGCGTGCATATCCACGATGATAATCGGTGTCTGCGCACGCAGTTTCTCGACTTCCTCCGCCGCCGCGCGAAACGGGCAATCGAGTGAACGCATGAACGTACGCCCCATCAGGTTCAGCACCGCGATGGTAGGCTGCCCTTCCCGGTCGAACACTGCGGCGCCGTGGCCGGGAGTCCCGGGCGGGAAATTTGCGGGACGCAGCAGACGCGGTTCACGATCAATGATTTTCAGGATCTCCTTCTGGTCCCACGAGTGATCGCCCATCGTGATCACGTCCACGCCGCCCGCGAACAAATCCTCCGCCGTCTCGGGCGTCAACCCAGACCCACCCGCCGAGTTTTCGCCATTGGCGATGACGAAATCGAGGCTGTGTTCCTGGATCAACCCTGGAACGATGGCCTGCACCGCCTGACGGCCCGGCTTGCCGACGACATCGCCGATGAAGAGGATTCTCATGTCGCGTGGAAGCTAGCCGAGCCGGGTTCGTTCTCCAAGCGCGAAGATGAATGTGTTTATCCGGTGAAACAGGTATTTCACCAAATAAACACATTTACCGAGCGCACCGAACGACCTGTTCCTCGGTGACCACGAAATCCATCGGCACGTCATCCGTGTTGGCGGGCACGGAGTCCACACACTGAAACCCGAATGCCAGCGCGATCTTTGTCCCGCGAAAGCCCCGCAGCAACTGGTCGAAGTACCCCTTGCCGCGCCCGAGCCGGTTACCCGCGCGGTCGAACGCAAGGCCTGGTATGATCGCGATGTCGGCGTTCTTGGTCGTCGGCCTGGCGTCGCGCGGTTCGAGGATGCCGTAGTGACCAAGACCCAGATCGCGCTCGAAGTCTTCGATGGCCACGGCGAAATACAGTTTACGCTCGCGATCAAACGCAGGGACGCAGACGGTCTTGCCGGCCATGAGGCAGTGGCGAATCAGGTTGTGCGTCCCGACCTCGCGCATCATCGAGACGTATGCGAGCACGGACCTGGCATTCTCGAACTCGGGTAGCCGGGTGAGGCGGTCGAAGATGCGCTCGGTGAACCGCGCCCCCATTGTCGCGTCCATGCTCGTGAGCCGCGCCTGCATGCGGACGCGCAGGGCGGCCTTGAGTTGGGCGAGATCTGTGCGTGATTCTACTTGCCGCTTCGCTTCCATTGTTCGATCCGTTTTCGAATTTCGACCTCGTAACCCTGGTCGCTGGGAGTGTAGTAGGTTCGCTTCTCGGGGGTGTAATCCTGAGCCACGTGATGACCTTCGTAGTCATGCGAATACTTGTAGCCCTTCCCGTGGCCAAGTTTCTCGGCGCTTTTGTAATGGGCGTCCTTGAGCGCGTCGGGCACTTCCATCGTGCGGCCCTGCTTTACATCCTCCATCGCTGCCCCGATGGCCGCAATGCTGGAGTTGCTCTTGGGCGCAGTGGCAATGTAGATCGTGGCCTGCGCCAGCGGAATCTGCGCCTCGGGCATCCCGACGAACTCAACCGCCTGCTGCGCCGCGACCGCCACCGTCAACGCGCGCGGGTCGGCATTGCCCACGTCTTCGGCAGCGCAGATGACGATGCGGCGCGCGATGAAACGGATGTCCTCGCCGGCATAGAGCATCTTGGCCAGCCAGTAAATCGCCGCGTCGGGGTCGCTGCCGCGCATGCTCTTGATGAATGCCGAGATCGTGTCGTAGTGCTGATCTTCGTCGCCGTCGTACACGACCGCCTTCTTCTGGATGGATTCTTCGGCAACTTTGAGGTCGAACGGAATCGCGTCGCCTACCGGTGGTGTCGTGAGCACCCCGACCTCGAGTGCGTTCAACGCCTTTCGTGCATCGCCGTCGCTCTGCTTTGCGATGAACCGCAACGCATCGTCGCTGATCGTCACGGTGTAACTGCCGAGACCGCGTTCCTTGTCGGCGAGAGCACGGCGGAGCAGAGTGATGATCTCGTCCTCGGTCAGGATTTTGAGTTCGAACACCTGGGAGCGCGATACGAGCGGGCTGTTGATGTAGAAGAACGGATTATGCGTCGTCGCGCCGATCAACCGCACGGTGCCGCTCTCGACATCGGGCAGCAACACATCCTGTTGTGCTTTGTTGAACCGGTGGATCTCGTCAATGAACAGGATCGTCTTCTGTCCGCTCGTGCGCAGGCGATTCGCAGCGACGGCCGTAACGCGGCGCATGTCGGCCACGCTCGATTCGACGCCGCTCAATCGTTCGAACTTGCTCTTCGTCGCCTGCGCAATGCAATGGGCGAGGCTGGTCTTTCCCGTCCCGGGCGGGCCATACAGGATGATCGAACTGAGCCGGTCGGCTTCGATGGCGCGACGGAGCAATTTGCCTTTGCCCAGGATGTGAGTCTGACCGATGTACTCGTCGAGGGTGCGGGGCCGCATCCGCGCCGCGAGGGGGGCATTGGAAGCGATATCAGGCTTATCGCTTTGTGACTGCCCGGGGGGCTGTGGTGTATCGAAGAGATCGGTTTTCACGGGCGAGGAGAGCGTATCACCTCTGACGGGGTGAGTCGAGGAGGACGACGACGAGGACGAGCCAAAGAAAAAATACCCCGCCGAAGCCGTCAGAACGTGTATCTCTGAACCCTGTAGAACAGGGTGGATGCTCTCAGCGGCTGCTTTCACCTTCCGATGGACGGCATGATGGCCACAGTCGATTGTTGAGCTCCTTCAGTTATGAAGGTATCGGCTCAGAGATTTTTGCGTTCGTTTCGCGGAATCAGCAGGGTATTAAATCTGTTCCCGGTCGCCCACGCCTCAAAGAACTCGTCGAGCGACGTCGTGCAACCGCCGCCACTCCAGCATAGTCATCCCGATCCACATTGCCAGAAGAATCTGCGCGCAAGCGCATTTTTGTCGCGCGATTTTTTTCTCGCCAAAATGGGTGGGGTTTGGAATACGAGACAGCGAACCCTATCGAGGAAACGAAATCATGAAACTCATCACATCTCTCTGTCTGGGAACAGCACTCTTGCTAACCGCTCCGGCCGCCAACTGGGCCGGTGAGACCAAGGAGGAGATCGCCGCGATCGACAAGCAACTTGCCCCGATTCGCAAGAAGGCGATGGCCGATCCCGAGGTCAAGGCTGCGCAGGAGCAGTTGAAAGCGGCGCAGGAGAAGTACAACGCCGCGATCGAGGCCGCGATGAAGCGGACGGATCCCAAGGCGGAGGGATTGCTCGCGGAGAGGAAGAAGCTCTCCGACGAAATCGCCGCTGCCAAGAAGGCTGCGGCCAAACCCGCCGAGGCGAAGCCCGCGAAAAAGTAGCCACTGTTTGGCGTGGCAGAACGATGGTGTTCGAGCGGCGGTTTTGGTGTGTCTTGGTGAGAAGCCACCAGTCGTCACGACATAGCGGCGCCCTGTTGCCCGAGTCCCAGCGTTGCAAAACGCCCGCAAGTGGCTTTGTATAGGCTCGTGGCAACGGAACAACTGCGCGGCACTCTCGAACGGATCGTCTATACCAACGAGGAGAATCATTACACCGTTGGCGCGTTGTTGCCGGAAGGTCAGCGCGAAACTGTGGCGGTGGTCGGAAACCTCGCGGGTGTCCAGTGTGGTGAGACCCTCCAGCTCGAAGGACAATGGACGTTCCACCGGCAGTTTGGGCGACAGTTCAAAGTTGAGAAGTACGAAACCGTCCTCCCCTCCTCCGTCACCGGCCTGAAGAAGTATCTCGGATCGGGATTGATCAAAGGCATCGGGCCAAAGTTCGCCGAGCGGATCGTGGCCCATTTCGGCGAGCAGACGCTGGAAGTCATTGACCAATTTTCCGGCAAGCTGCGCGACGTCGAAGGCATCGGACCGCAACGCGCCCGGCAGATCAAGGAGGCTTGGAACGCGCAGAAGATGATCCGGGAGGTGATGATCTTCCTGCAAACGTACGGCATCGGGGCGTCGCACGCGGCGAAGATTTTCAAGTTGTACGGGCCGGAATCCATCCACATCGTCAGACAGAACCCCTACCGGCTCGCCGAGGACGTGTACGGCATCGGGTTCAAAACGGCAGACCAGATCGCGCACAACGTCGGTATCCCCACCGACTCGGCGTTTCGAGTCCGTGCCGGGATCAAGCACGTACTGCAGAGCGTCCAGGACGAAGGCCACACCTGTTTCCCGCAGGATCAGTTGGCACGCGAGACCACGGCGTTGCTCGGGGAAGGCGTGGTCGAGGCGGCGGTGCGGCAGGAGATCGTCGCGCTGGCCAACGAAGGAGAACTCAAGATCGAGCCGGAGCAGGACCTGGTGTTCCTTGCCGGACTGCATCGCGCCGAAGAGGGCGTCGCGCAATGCGTCGTCGAGATCATCCGCGCGCCGCACGCGTTGCCGCCGATCGTGATTGAGAAGGCGGTGAAGTGGGCGGAGTCGCGCTCGCGAATCGAAATGAGCGAAGCTCAACGCGAGGCGATCAGAACGGTCTTGCGCAGCAAGTTCACCGTCATTACGGGCGGGCCCGGCGTGGGCAAGACCACCATCGTCCGCGCCATCGTGCAGATTTTGCGCGCGAAGGAATGCAAGGTATTGCTCGCCTCGCCGACGGGACGTGCCGCCAAGCGGCTCGCCGAGGCAACGGGCGGGTTTGCGCAAACCATCCATCGGCTGCTCAAGTTCGATCCCCACGAGCACAAGTTCGTCCACGACCGCAGCCATCCGCTCACTGCCGACATGGTGATCGTGGACGAATCCTCGATGCTCGATGTTTGGCTCGCGCACAATCTCTTCCGCGCCATCCCGACAAGCGCGTCGGTGGTGCTGATTGGTGATGTGGATCAACTCCCGAGCGTCGGTCCGGGTAATGTGTTGCGCGACATCATCGAATCGGGCCGGGCGGATGTGGTGCGGCTCACGGAGATTTTCCGCCAGCAACGCGAGAGCCGCATCGTCGTCAACGCCCACCGTATCAACCAGGGACAAATGCCGGAGTTTCGCGTTGTAGCGGCCGCCGCCCCCGGCGGCGCGGGGCAGGATGGTGAGCGGCACGGACAGCCGCCGGGGACGGCGGCCTCCACGACCTCCGATTTCTATCTCATCGAGCAGGAGAATCCCGAGCAGGTCGTCGAGACGATCCAAAAACTGTGCAGCGAGCGCATTCCGAAGAAATTCATGCTCGATCCCATCGCCGACATCCAGGTGCTCGCGCCGATGCACCGGGGCGTGTGTGGCGTGTCGAACCTCAACCGCGTTCTTCAGCATGCGCTGAATCCGAGCAGCAACACCATCGAACGGTTCGGGCGCATCTACCGCGTGGGCGACAAGGTGATGCAGACACGGAACAACTACGATCTCGACGTGTTCAACGGCGACATGGGTCGGGTCGTGGCGCTGGATCTGATCGAACAAAAACTCTCCGCGCAGATGGACGAACGCGTCGTCGAGTACGATTTCACCGATCTGGACGAACTCGTTCCCGCTTACGCCATCAGCATCCACAAAAGCCAGGGCAGCGAGTATCCGTGCGTGATCGTGCCGTTGCTGACGCAGCATTTCCTGATGCTGCAACGCAACCTGCTCTACACCGCCGTCACGCGCGGCAAGAAACTCGTGGTTTTGATCGCATCAAGCAAAGCGCTGGCGATGGCCGTTACCAACAACAGCCACGCGGAGCGGTATGGGCTGTTGCTGCATCGGCTAAAGAAGCTCGGCGATTAAGGTGCGACTCCCGATCGCTCGGTTGGCAGGCAATAGTTCATGCATCGCACGATTGCTCCCGTGCATTGTCCTCGTCACTGTCAGCGCGGGCTCCGCGTTTAGCAGTGGGCAGTTGGCAGGCACCCACTTTCTTCCCAGCCGTCAGGCTGACGGAAGCGAATTCCCAACCCGCTTTTCCCGCGCTTACCGCGCCGCGCACCGGCCGCTGGCGCAATTCCCCAATCGAACAAGGAACAAAGGGACCTTGTACTGAGAGTTGAAGTTCGACTTCTCGGCAGATCATCACCCACAGCGGCGGAGGGCAAACCGACACTGGAGGAGTTTACCCAGATTGGGGGGATCAGGATTGGCAGGAGTTACTGGCTCGCATGTCACTTTACAGTCCCTTTTGCCAGACGGTCGGCTAATTCCTGTGGAATCCACATCACAGTCCCGGTCGCTTCGCTCTATCGCAAGGCTTATCATCTTGAGCGCGCCAATATCGTTCGCATCCGAAGATCACTTTTCGCCCCGGACAACTTGAAGTTCCATCGCGCCAGCCTCTCAGCCGGCCCCGCGCCACGGGGGCACATTTCTTCTTTCCGGGTAGCCGTACGGAAGCAAGCTCAAGCTTGGAATCTAAACGGGAGTCTCGAACCTCTTGCGTTCGTAGTTCAAGCTTCCGCTTGTCCGGGCTTCGCCAAACCCCCTTGACTCGACTTCGCCCCACAGCTAAGACCAGCCCCATGGCAGCCAGACCGCTCGTGATCGTCACGGGCTACAACATCCGGTACCCGCTCAGCGGCCAGGTGACACACAACCTCAACTACCTTGTCGGCCTGAGCCGGCTCGGCTGCGAAGTGTGGTACGTCGAGGAAAGCGGCTCATGGCCGTATTCGTGTTTCAACCCGGCCACGGGCGAGATGACCTCCGATCCCTCGGAGGGCCTCCGTCTGCTCCAGCAAACGCTGGCGCCGCACGGGCTCGACCGCAACTGGCTCTTCGTGGACGAGCAACGTTGCTATCACAACCGGACCGCCGCCGAGACGCTCGATCTTTGTCGGCGGGCGGATGCGTTGCTCAACATCAGCTTTGTCACCTGGCTGCCGGAGTTCGCGGAGTGCAAGCGGCGCATCTACGTGGACACCGACCCGGGCGTGACCCAATTCCAAATGTCGGCGGAACGAACGCCCTCCATGTCCGGCTTCGCGTCGCCGTACGATCATCACTTCCACTACACGGTCGGGCTGAACGTGGGCGCGCCCGATTGCACGGTGCCGACCTGGGGGCTGCAGTGGCGACCGTGGTTTCAACCGATCGTGCTCGACCTGTTCCCGTACACGTACACGCCCGAGGCCAAGATGTTCACCACGGTGATGAGTTGGGCCGCGCGCAAGCCGATGGTCTATGACGGCGTCGAGTACGGATTCAAGTCGCAGGAGTTCCTCCGCTTCCTCGACCTGCCTCAACGGGCGGGGAAACAATTCGAGATCGCGATGAGCGGCGTCGGAACGCACCGCGACGAGGTGCTCCGTCACGGCTGGCAGCTGCGGCTGCCGTCGGATGTGACGCGCGATTGCCAGACCTACCGCGATTTCATCGCCCGGTCGCGTGGTGAATTCAGCGTGGCGAGCAACATTTACGTCAAGACGCGCGGCGGCTGGTTCAGCGATCGCAGCGCGGTCTATCTCGCGATGGGCAAGCCGCTCGTCATTCAGGACACCAACGCGCGATGTCGGCTGCCGGCGGGCGAGGGCTTTCTTACTTTCCAGACGATGGATGAAATCCTCGCCGCGCTCGAAGAGGTCAACGGCAACTACGAACGCCACTGCAAAACCGCGCGCCGGCTGGCGGAGGAGTATTTCGATTCGAGCAAGCTCCTGAGCCGGATGCTCGACGAAGTCGGAGTATAATGATCGGTACCACATCACGCAGCCGGCAGAGGTTCGTCGTAGAGCGCTTCAGCGCGGGCGTGATTCCTCATGAGGACAGACTCACGACCGCGCTGAAGCGCTCTACGACAAACACGCCTGCCTACAATCAGAGCGCTGCTTCGCTATGAAATCCCGTCCCCTTCGCCTCGTCGTCCTCGGTATGATGGGCCGGTGTCCCTTCGGCGGGCAGACCTGGCTGTACCTCAACTGGCTGCGCGCGTTCTCCCGGCTCGGTCACGAAGTCTGGTACGTCGAGGATGATCCCTCCTGGCCGTACGATCCCGAGCAGAACAGCATCACCGATGACTGCCGCTACGCCGTCAAACATCTTGCAGGCTGCATGGAACGCATCGGCCTGCGCGACCGCTGGGCCTACCGGCTGGCCGACCGCAAAGACGCTTGCTGGGGCATGTCCGTCAGCCAACTCGCCGAGTTGTACCGTTCCTGCGACGCGTTGCTCAACATCGTCGGCGCCACCGACCTGCGCGAGGAACATCTTGCGGCACCGTTGCGCGTCTATGTCGAGACCGATCCCGTGACCGCGGAGTTGCGTCTCGCCGAGGGCGACGAACACACGCGCGTCGCGTTCGGCAATCATCATGTAATCGTCACCTACGGCGAAAACTACGGCGCGCCCGATTGCGGTGTGCCGCTCAACAACCTCGACGCGAAGTATCGCAAGACGCGTCAGCCGATTGACCTCGATCTCTGGCCGATGGCGTTCGACGCCGACGCGCGCGATTTCATGACCATCGGCAACTACCGGCAAAAGGGCAGCGACGTCGTGTACAAGGGCGAGGCGTATTACTGGAGCAAGCATCACGAGTGGGAGAAGTTCCTCGATCTGCCGCGGCGCACCAAGCAGACGTTCGAGCTGGCAATGAACTGCGACGACACCGATCGCGCCCGGCTCGAAGCGCACGGCTGGCGCTTATCGAGCCCGCTCGCGATGTCGCTCGACATTTTCGGCGCTTACCCGGCCTGCTTTCGGAAGGCGCGGGCCGAGTTCACGGTTGCGAAAGATCAAAACGTCCGGCTTCGGAGCGGATGGTTCAGCGAACGTGACGTTTGTTACCTTGCTTGCGGCAAGCCGGTCGTGGCGCAGGATACCGGCTTCAGCAAAGTGCTGCCA
>CAZOTB010000061.1:0-7196 GCA_964582645.1 uncultured Verrucomicrobiota bacterium
GGCCGACCAGGACCATCTCGACGATCTCCATCGTCTCCTCGTCCGTCACCCGCAACGGAGCAAACCGGTTGGCGTCGAGGCCCAGTTCCTGTTTGTCCTTGTGGCGCGGGTCGGGCGGATTGTGCAACTCGAACAGCAGCACGCCGACCTCTCCCTCACCACCAGTCCACTTCTTCCTGCCGACGAACACCTCGCGCACGGTGTAGGTCACGCCTTCCTTGGGCAGAAGGGTGTACTGCTTGCGGACCCACAGCGGGAACCGGTCGTTGACGCAGACCACTTTTTGTCCCTGGGTGAACACGTTGGATTGCCTCGGGTTGCCAAAGTCAGTCTATCGCTCCCGCATCGTGCTGCAATGACGGAAACAGCCGTTGCAACCCCATTCCCCGCTTGTTCCGAAACCTGATTAGCAGGGCAGGCATTTGTTCTTGCCCAATACTCCCATACTCCATTACTCCATCGTCATCATCCTGATGAGAAAACGGTTCGCTATTGTCGGTTGCGGCTATCGCTCGCTCTATATGTACGGGCAGGCGTTGACGGGGCGGTTTGCAGACACGCACGATCTGGTGGCGTTGATTGAAACCAACCCGCTCCGCGCAAAGGTGTACGCTGAGTTGGCCAAGTATATCGGCCCGATTGAGACGGATCTGAAAACCGCGATCCAGAAACACCGTCCGGACACGGTGGTTGTGACCACGCCCGACCATTTGCACGATGTCATGGCGGTGACCGCGCTGGAGAACGGGTGCGATGTGATTTGCGAGAAACCGATGGCGACCGACCTCGCAAAATGCAGGCGCATGCTGGAGGCGGAGAAGCGTACCGGACGGAAGATCACGATCACATTCAATTACCGGTTCTCGCCGCACTGCACCTACGTGCGTCGGCTGTTGCGCGACGGTGTGATCGGCGAACCGTTGTCGGTGGACTACAACTGGCTGCTTGATCGCAGTCACGGGGCGGATTATTTCCGACGCTGGCATCGTCGCAAAGCGAACTCAGGCGGGTTGCTGATTCACAAGGCAACGCACCATTTCGACATGGTGAACTGGCTGCTCGGTCAGAAACCGCAGTTGGTGTTTGCGCAGGGGGCGCTCGAGTTCTACGGAAAGAGCGGCCCATTCCGCGGCCAGCGATGTCGCGACTGCGAACACCGGACGCAGTGCGAACTGGTGTTTCGCCCTGAAACCGACCCGATGATTCAAAAGCTCTATTTCGACAACGAATCTGCCGACGGGTACTACCGTGACCGCTGCGTGTTCGATCCCGAGATTGATATCGAGGACACAATGAGCCTGAGCGTGCGGTATGACGGTGGGGCGTACATGACGTATTCGCTCAACGCCCACTGTGCGTATGAGGCTGCGTTGCTGAGGATCAATGGCACGAAAGGCCGGATCGAGTTTGACGAGTATTTCTCCGGCGACCTTGCCCAAGATGGCGACCGGATGATTCGCGTTTTCGACAACAAGGGTAAACTGACCGAGCATCGCAGCAAGAAACCCACGGGCGGCCACGGAGGCGCGGATCCGTTGCTGCAGGATCGTCTGTTCGGTCCGCCACAGCCCGACCCGCTGAACCTGGTCGCGGACGCGAAAGCGGGTGCGCTATCATTGTTGGTGGGGCTGGCCGCGAACCAGAGCATCGCCACAGGCCAGCCTGTCCGCACGGCAGAACTGCTCCCCGATGTGGTCGGGAGTTAAGAACGCTCAGCGCTTCTTCGCGGCGAGCAACGCCAGCTTCACGGCTTTGCCAAGGTCCTCAACGAAGTGGAACGTCATTTTCTCCCGGATCTCTTTCGGCACATCCTCCAGGTCCTTGTCGTTCCGTTTTGGCAGGATGATCTTGTAAATGCCGGACCGCGCCGCGGCGAGCACCTTCTCCTTGATGCCGCCGACGGGAAGGATTTTGCCCCGTAGCGTAATCTCCCCGGTCATCGCCACGTCCGCTCGCACGGGACGATCGGTGAACAACGATGCCAGCGCGATCGCGATCGTGACACCGGCAGAAGGGCCGTCTTTCGGAATCGCTCCTGCCGGGACATGGACGTGGATGTCGGACTGTTCGAAATTCTTGATCGCGACGCCGACCTGGCTGCCGCGTGCGCGCAGGTAGCTCAACGCGGCCTGGGCGCTCTCGCGCATGACGTTGCCAAGCGAGCCGGTGAGGATCAGGTTGCCCTTGCCCGGCATCGTTGTAGCCTCGATGAACAATATGTCGCCACCCGTCGGCGTCCAAGCCAGACCGGTGGAAACCCCGGCCGCCGAGGTGCGTTCGGCGGCTTCGTAGAAGAACCTCTCGGGACCGAGAAACGAGCGAACATCCTTGGGCGTAATGGTGACCTTGTCCTTGGCGATCTTCTCTTCGACGACCTGACGGGCCACTTTGCGACACACGGAGGCAATTTCCCGCTCCAGGTTACGGACACCGGCCTCGCGTGTGTAGTCGGAGATGATCTTGCGGACGGCGTCGTCCTGAAAATGCACCTGGCCCTTCTTGAGGCCGTGCGCCTGGATTTCAAGGGGAACCAGGTATTGCTTCGCGATGAACACTTTTTCCTGCGTGGTGTACCCGGGCAGTTCCAGCACCTCCATGCGGTCGCGCAATGCGGGCGGAACCGTGTCGAGTACGTTCGCGGTCAACAGAAACATTACCCGCGAAAGGTCGAACGGCACTTCGAGGTAATGGTCGCTGAAAGTGTTGTTTTGGGCAGGATCGAGCACTTCGAGCAACGCCGCGGAAGGATCGCCCCGGAAGTCGGCGCCGAGTTTGTCCACCTCATCGAGCATGAAAACGGGATTGTTGACCTCGACTTTGCGCAGGCCCTGAATAATGCGACCGGGGAGCGCGCCGATGTAGGTTCGCCGATGTCCCCGAATCTCCGCTTCGTCGCGTACGCCGCCGAGGGAGATGCGATGAAACTTGCGATTGAGCGAGCGCGCGATGCTGCGGCCGAGGGAGGTTTTTCCAACGCCCGGCGGCCCGACGAAACACAGGATCGGGCCTTTCATGTCATTCTTCAGTTTCAAGACCGAGAGATACTCGAGGATCCGCTCTTTGACCTTGTCGAGATCGTAGTGGTCCTCGTTGAGAATCTCCCGTGCGCGTTTGATGTCGAGTTTGTCCTCGGTCGCCTTGGCCCAGGGCAACGACACCAGCCAATCGAGATAAGTTCGAACGACCGTGTATTCCGCCGATACGGGAGGGATGACCGCGAGGCGGTCCACTTCTTTGAGCGCGACCTTCTTGGCCTCGTCCGACATATGGGCCTTCTCGACCTTCTCCCGCAATTCCTTCGCTTCGACTTCCTGTTCGCTCCCTTCGCCCAGTTCTTTCTGGATCGCCTTGAGTTGTTCGCGCAGAAAGAAGTCGCGTTGATTCTTGCTGACGGCGGAACTGACCTTCGTCTGGATCTCCGTGCCGAGATGCAGCACATCGAGCTCGCGACTCAGGAGTGTGGTGAGTTTTGAAAGGCGGGCTTTGACATCGTAATTCTCGAGGAGCTTCTGTTTTTCGGTGAGAGCGATGTTCAAGTTCGAGGCGATGAGGTCCGACAGTTTGCTGGGATCATCGAGGTTCACCGCGGCGATCTTCAACTCGTCCGGGAGAGATGGTGTCAGCCCAACAACCTCTTGGAATTGATTCGCTGCATTGCGCGCCAGAGCAGCCAGTTCGATGGTCTTCTCGACCTGCTCCTCGAGCACGGCGACGCGGGCAACCAGGTACGGCTCGACTTTCTCAATCCGGACCAATCGCACACGTTTCAACCCCTGCACGAGGATGCGCACGCTCTCGTCCGGGAACTTGAGCATCTTGAGCACGCGTCCGACGCATCCAAACTCATGCAAGTCACCCTCCCCCGGGTTTTCGATTTCGGGATTCTTCTGAAGCACGAGCACCAACAGACGATTCCCCGCGACCACGTCATCCACAAGATGGGTTGAGGACTGGCTGGAAACGAGCAGCGGTGCCACCATGAACGGAAAAATCACCAAGTCGCTCAAGGGCAACACCGGAAGCTGGGAGGGGATCGGCTGCTGCGAGAAGTCCGAGGATTTGGCTGGTGGCTGGGACGTGAGAACCGCGACGGAGTCACCGTCCGAGGGTGCGTCGGGGGTTTCTTTTTTCGAAGATTCGTCGGCCATCGATTTCGCTCACCTCTAACAGCATCCCAAGTGCTTTGGCAAGCGGGAACAGGAGAGCGACGCAGTGCTATTCGTTGCCCTGCTCGATGATCACGGTGACGGCGGCGTAGTCGGCTTGTTGCGCCTTGGGCAAATCAATGTGGAGAAAGCCGTTGTGGTACTGGGCCTTGACGCGCGCGCCATCAATCGTCTTGGGGATGACCAGCCGCCTCTCGAAGTAGCCGTAATCAATCTCCATCTGTCGGAATGTACAGCGGTGGTGCCGGCACGGATCGGGTCGCATCCCACGGACGATCAACACCCGTCCTTCGAGTGTGATCTCGATCTCATCCTTGCGGATGCCGGCGAGTTCCATCTTCACGACGAGATGTTCCTCGGTCTCGAACACATCCGTGTTGGGAGTCCAAGAACTGCTGGGTGACATCGCGGGCAGGCTGGAACAATGGAAACTTTCCTGAAAGAAATCTGCGACGTTATCTCGTGCCGATTCAAAGTCACGACCACGTTGTTTAGACATAATTCCTCACACTCATCAGTGAAACAAGTAGCACTTAAGACAGCGCCATCATAAGCCAACTTGGGTGCGAAGGCAAGTGATGGGGGCGAAGAAAGACAGGTGATAACTAACGTGACAGGCGGAGGTGGGGAGATGTCAAGGAGAGACCGACAAAAACGAACGATGCCCAAAAATGGCCGTTCAGGCTAGCCACTTTTGGGCACCGTCTTGAGCTGACACAGCGCCTAAACGACGACAACGCGCCGATTGCGAAAGTCACCGTGCAGGCGTACACGACCCGAATTGATCAGGTCGGCGACCACCACGGCGCTGAGTTTCTCGTTATCGGCCACAGAATACACTGCGGCGACGAGGTCTTGTAGGGTGGGGGAAGCGGTTTGGATTTTTGAAGCGGCCTTGGTTCTGCGTTTCATTGTCATGGGCATATTCCTTTCCGAGATAGATTTAGCAATCACGGTGCCACGATGGCGGACGCACCAAGACTCGCGGGATTGGGAGATCCCTGACGGAGAGAAATTGGAGCGAGCGAAGGGATTCGAACCCTCGACAGCCACCTTGGCAAGGTGGTGCTCTACCAAACTGAGCTACGCTCGCTCGGGAAGAACGTGCCTATCCTATCGCTCGATATCCTGATGTCAAGAGGTTCGCCGAGATTTTTTCGGAACCAATTCCGCAATTTCATACTGCAGGTGCTTCGCTTGCCAAAGGCGGGGGTGCGTGTTAAAAGCCATCCCAATGCATGACAGGCAGCACACCATCCGGAAAGCCGTCAGCTTTTCCGGCATTGGCCTCCACACCGGCAACCAGGTTAACCTGACCCTCAAGCCCGCGCCGCCCAACTCGGGCGTCCTGTTCAAGCGCATGGACTTGGAAGACCAGCCCGTGCTCGAAGCGCGGATCGAGAACGTGGTCGAAACGACGCGCGGCACCACGCTCGGTAAGGGCAACGCAAAGGTTCACACCGTCGAGCACATTCTTTCTGCTGCGGCGGGCCTCGGAGTGGACAATCTGTTGTGTGAAATTGACGCCAACGAACCACCGATCGCCGACGGAAGCGCTCGACAGTTCGTGAAGATGCTTCACGAGGCGGGCCTCGAGCCGCAGGATGCGCCTCGCCAGCCACTGATCCTGAAAGAGCCGTTCTTTTTCAGCCAGGACGGCACAACCATGATCGCGCTGCCGGCGGATCGGTTGTCGGTTTCCTGCACCTGTTCGGACGATCGTGGACGACTCATCCAGTACTTGCGCTTGAACATTGATCGCGAGTCGTTCGAGAGCCAGGTCAGTCCCGCACGGACGTTTTGCTTTTACGAAGAGATCGAGTGGCTGTTCAACAAGGGACTCATCAAGGGCGGCAGCCTGGAAAACGCCGTTGTCATCCGCGAAGACGCAATCCTGAGCAAGGAGGCGCTCCGGTTCAAAGACGAGTTCGTCCGTCACAAGATCCTCGACATTGTCGGCGATCTCTACCTTCTCGGCCGACCGCTTGTGGCGCATGTGATCGCGATCCGTCCCGGACACAGCTCAAACGTCGAACTGGCGCAGGTCATCGCGGCGAAGCTCAAAACCACGCCCAGCCCGCAATCAACCACCGTCCCTCTTCTTCCCACTCCGCCGACCGAGTGTGCGCTGGATATCCGACGCGTGCTCGAGGTGCTGCCCCACCGGTTCCCATTCCTGCTCGTGGATCGCATCCTTAAGATTGACACCGAGAGCGAGAAGGTCGTGGGGCTGAAGAACGTCACCATGAACGAGCCGTTCTTTCAGGGGCACTTTCCCAAGATGCCGATCATGCCGGGCGTCCTCCAAGTGGAGGCGATGGCGCAAGTGGCGAGCATCCTACTGCTGTACAAGGGCGACAACGCAGGCAAGCTCGGCTTGTTCCTATCCATTGACAAGGTCAAGTTTCGCCGACCCGTCGTACCGGGAGATCAACTGGTGATCGAAGTCGAGATGCTCAAGTCGCGGGGCAACATCTGCCGCGCCAAAGGGCAGGTCAAGGTCGGTGATGAAATCGCGTCCGAGGCGGAAATGATGTTCTCCGTTCTCGACGAACGAGTCGTATGATCCATCCCACCGCGATCATTCACCCGAAAGCCCAACTCGGACAGGGAGTCGAAGTCGGTCCGTACTGCGTGATCGGCGAACACGTCCGGCTTGGTGACGGTTGCCGGCTTGTCTCCCATGTCGTCTTGGACGGATTGACCACGATAGGTTCGGGGAACAGCTTCTACCCCTTCGCTTGCATTGGGCTGCAGACCCAGGACCTCAAGTATCGCGGCGGGAAATGCTACGTCGAGATCGGCAGCGGCAACACCTTCCGCGAATATGCCACCGTTCACGCCTCGACATTCGACGGAGGGAAGACAGTGGTGGGCAACAACGGCAATTTCCTCGCCTACACGCACATCGCACACGACTGCCTGGTCGGCGACCATGTCATCATGTCGAACGTGGGCACCTTGGCTGGCCATGTTACCGTGGAGGACCGCGCGGTGTTTGGCGGCCTGGTGGCCATTCACCAGTTCTGC
>CAZOTB010000061.1:7206-34712 GCA_964582645.1 uncultured Verrucomicrobiota bacterium
CGCGGTGGTCGGCGGGTTGACCGCGATCCATCAATTCGTCCGCATCGGCAAGATGGCGATGCTCGGCGGGTGCTCGAAGGTGGTGCAGGACATACCGCCATTCATGATCGGAGATGGCCACCCGGCAGAGGTGCGGACGATCAACAAAGAGGGACTGAAACGAAACGGCGTCAGCGAAGAAGCGCAGTCACATTTGCGAAGTGCCTTCAAGCTCCTGTTTCGGTCGGGACTGAATCTGACAGCGGCGGTCGAGCGGATACAAAAGGAAATTCCCCCCTGTCCCGAAGTGGCCTACCTCGTGGACTTCGTCCAGAAATCCGAGCGCGGCATCAGCAAGTAGCATCGGCTCAGTTTGAGTCCGGATCCTCTGGACGCGGCACAGCCTGGAGCAGATCGAGGTAGTTCTTGGCGATTTCCGCCACATGCGACGCCGGGGCTTCCTCTGCGAGTTTCCTGGCCACCTCCAGTTCCCTGCGCGCACAATCATAGTCGGCCTGGACGATGCAAACCTCGCCATACCTGAGCCGATACTCGGCGTTGAACGGCCAGATTTTGGTCAATCTCTCGCAGTCAACTCGAGCCTTCGCCGCCTCCCCCGCAGCCAGGTAAAGTGGGATTCGGGACGTATATGCCTGGCTGAAATAGGGGTGCACCCGGATCGCTTCCGAGTACCAGTGCAACGCTTGGTCGAATTGGTCCCGGTTCGCGTCCGGGTCGTTGCCAGCTTGGGCGGCGTAGTAATTGCCCAACGCAATCGCCACGCGGTAACTGCGACGGTCCATCCGCACTGCTTTCTGAAGCAGCGTGAGGGCTGCCTCCGGATCGTTCCAGTCCCCCGCCGCGGCATACATCAACGCCTCGGCGCGCTGCTCGTAGCGAATGGCAAGATAGGTTCGCATGCTCAACGGGAAAAAAACCAGGAACGTCAGCCCGAGGGCGGCCAGAGTGAGGTGCTGCGTTCGCGGCGATAGAGGCACATACCGGCAGGCTTGTTCAAAGCCAAAAGCGTCCAGTTCGGTTTCGCTACGTTTGCGGCGCAGTGCCGAGGCGGCATAGCCCAACGCCAGGGCAACCACCAGCGTTGTCGCGATACCCATGACGTGTACGACGAAGTCGAATGCCGCGTGCACCGTCACCGCAAATGCAGCCGTTACGCCTCCGAGCGCGAGCGCGAGCCTCAGAGAGACATCTTTGGAGACGTTCGACACCGCCTCTTCCGTCCTCGGTGTGCACATTTGGTATGCGCTCCGGTACAGGGCGAACAGCAGCCAGCCAACCAGCGCCACTCCGACGAATCCGTAGTCGGACCACAACTGCAGAAACTCGCTGTGGACGAACTCCGGGTTCTCCGCCAAACCAAAATGCCTGGGGAGGTGGCAATTGAACATGCGCGGCCCCGATCCAAGCACCGGGTGATCCTTTCCAATCTGCAACGCTGCGCTGTATAGCTTGAGTCGCGTCGGCTCACCCTGGGTAACCAAATCGCGCAATCGCTCCGACACCAAACCATGTTTCGCGTACAGGAGGTACACCACGCCTCCCAACACAAGCACACCCACCAAGGCTGAACGAAAATTCAGAAATCTGCCCCTCACCACCATGACTACGAGGAAGGGGATCACGCAGAGCACCGTAATCCAGCCGCCGCGCGACTGAGACAATGCGATGGCGTACAGCACACACCCTCCGACATAAACCAGGAACACTTTTCTGGTCCAAGACCGTTTGAGAACCACAATGTGCGCGGCGATCAGGACAAGACCGATCTCCAGGTAGGCCGAAAAATGGTCGGGAGTGAAGAATGTTCCCCCGGCACGCACGAGGTTCTGGAAGCCTTGTCGCGACAAGCAGTCGAAAAAGAAAAAGCGGCAGACGACGTTCATCGAACCCCGGTAGTGCCGAATGATCGCATCGGCTGCTTCTGCTCCTGCCACGGCGACGATGATCCAGAACAACGCCTGCAACTGCCAGCGTCGCTGCAGACAATTCAAGACCACGAGAAACAGGACCAGGTAGCTCAACACCATCAGGAAGTCCTGCCGGGCGAGCCACTTGACCTCACTGAATCCAAACCATAGCAACACGTACCCTACAAACGCGAGCGCCGGCAGGGTCACCCGGGTCCACACGAAGACGGGTTCGGCGAGGCAGACCAGACGAATCATCCAGAGCGGCAGCGTCGCGAGAGCAGCCATGTGAATCAGTGCCTGCGCCTCGGGTTCACGCGATCCGAAGTTCAGTGGGCCGATGATCAGTATCAGACCGACTACCGCGAAAATGGAGAACTCAGAGAAGTATCCGAAGAATTTGCGCACGGTATATGAAGCCGCAGCGATTAGTGTGGGGCAGGAAACAAAAAAGCCAACCTAAAAATCAGGTTGGCTTCTTGGAAGTCCCCGTTCGCGGACTGTCCTCACATACCAATGGCAACGAATCCTACTTCGTTGCGGTGCATGAGGTCACAGTCTGGCATGCACACGTCGAGTATGCCGACAACCGACCGGTGGCACTGTTGTAGGCTCGCACTCGATAACAATATTGCATACCTCCCGTCAATCCGGTGTCCACATGGCTCATCGCACCTGTAGTGGTGCCGTTTCCGGGCTTCGTGCCGACCTGGGTAAATGAACTCGAGCACGTTCCACCGGCTGCGGTTCGCTCAATGCGATACTCTGTATCCACCTTGGAGTTATCAGTCCAATTCAGATTCAATCTGTCGCACTGGGTCAGGGACACGGTTACGCCGAACCCAGTTGGTGTGCAGACCATGCCGGAGTTACCGCTTCCAACGTTCGAGTACGCTGACACTTGGCCCGGAGCGGGCGGCCCACCGGATGTTGCGGTGTTCGTCCATTGAACGCGGTACCAGTAGGTCGTGTCGTCGTTCACGGTCGTGTCCAAATAACTCTTCGTCGAGGCGGTGCTGCCGACAAAGGTGGCGATCAGGGTGAAAGGCCCTCCAACACCCGTGGGGGAGCGCTCCACCCTCCACGACTCGGTGGTAAAGGAGGAATTATCGTTCCAAGTCAATCTCAGTTGTTTGCACTGACCAACGACATTTGTAACGACAAGATTGCTTGGCGCATTGGTCGTCACGCCTCCGGCGGCCCTCGCCTCGATGCTGGAGATAATGCTCGCGCCCGCGACGACCAACCAAATCCAGATATGCCTTCTCATAACGCTTCCACCTTTCAGCCAATCAATCAATTTCCAAACCAATTAACCGAAGTATAATGGCCGCCTTGCTCTTGTCCACAAGAAAATGCAGCCGGCTCATGCGGCCGTCCTGCCCCCTCCTGTGTCGACGACACGGTGGACACTTTGAGTCCAAGCCCTGTCGAACGGGCGACTTGAGCTTCGGCAATCATCATCGAGATTGCTACTGATTTAGCTGCTCCCAGCCGCACCACCACTGGATCTGTAGGAATTCATTAGGTAGAATGTCGGGCGGGCTTGATGGATCAAAAGGGGGCATCGGCGCTTTAGGATACGGTAGGATCACAACATGTCCGTCTCCATATGCGACCGGATACTTGCCTCCGCTCGGAAACAGGTGGAACCCCAAGGGGAATCTGGGGTTCCCGTCCCGCTGCATCCACATGCAAGAAAGTATTGGGCGCTTTGACACTTCAGATAGCGTCTTTCCCATCGGATCAAAGCCGGGCTCGGCGTGCAAATCGTCGTCCGGTTGATCCACGCCTCGCAAGCAGTAACTTCCAGATAACTCCGGATACAGATCCCAGTCCCAGCTGAAAGGTTCATAGTACGTGACATTCTCATTGTCGTTGGGACAGTAAAACACCTTCTTGCTATGTCCGAGGTAAGGCCAGACTTTTCCCAATGAATCAGGCTGAAAGTTAACAACGAGCAAGTTGAGGGTCCAGACTGTTAAATCGGGTAGATCCGATACAGGCATGAAGCCGCTGTTGTCTTCAGTGTACAGGGTGACACCCAGAATCAATTGGCGCACGTTGTTCATGCACTGGGTTAACCGTGCTCTCTCCTTGGCCTTGCTCAATGCGGGCAAAATCATTGCCGCGAGAATGGCGATGACTGCCACGACCACCAGCAGCTCGATCAACGTAAAAGCTTTCCGCAAGCGATTCTTCGCTGCCTTGGATGACTCGGGAGGACAACTCATTAATGACCTTCTATTCAACTTCCACCGCTGCAACCTCGACATCCTACCATCCTGCCGGGCAATTTCCAGACAAATCCGTGACAGCTTGCTACCTCCCGGATCCGCCGCCCCTATAGTTGCCTGTGAGCCAAGTTCTGCTGCGGATCATTGCTTCGACAGGCTTTGTTCCAGATTGCGCTGCGCGTTCTCGTAGCCGGGGCGAAGATTCAGCGCTTGCCTAAAATGATAGGTGGCCTGTTCCAGTTGACCATGACGCGCGAATTCGACACCCAGATTGTTGTGGGTTTCCGGGTCGTTCGGCTGCAACTGCAGGGCCTTTTCGTAATGGACAATCGCTTCGCTGTGCCGGCCCAGTTCGGTCAACGCTATGCCGAGGTTCTTGTGAGCAGCAGCAAAGTCGGGTCTTACGTTTAGCGCTTTTGTGTAAAACTGAATCGCTTCCTCGGTTCGATTCCGATTCGCCAGTGCCACGCCCAGTTGATGGAGCCCTTCCTCGTTCCTCGCATCTCCTGCCAGCGCCTTCGCGAGGTGCGCCGAAGCCTCGCTGGCATCGCCACGATAGAGCAGGGCCAGCGCAAGGTAGCCGTGCGTGTCTGCCGGTTGATACTTGGCCTTGAGGGCGAATTTGAACGCTTTGATCGCGCCATCCAAATCGCCCTCGGCAGCCAGAATCAAACCCAGGTTGCAGTGCGCATCGGGGTAGCCGGTACGCAGTCGTAGGGCCTCCAAAAAGTGCGCCTTGGCCTCGCTGAACTTCCCCTGGACTCTGAGAACCACGCCCAGATTGTTGTGCGCGATGTAGTTGTTCTTGGTGACACGCAATGCGTGCTCGAAGAGCACTATCGAATCCTTCCACAGCCCAACCTGTCTCCAAGTGACCGCGGCGCACGCCACCACCGTCAGCACACCAATCCGGCGTAACCACACATCGGACCGGGGCCTTTGTTCTGCCAGGGCTCGCGCCGCCCACGCCAACCCGATCCATATGCCAATCAATGGCAGATAGGTGTACCGGTCCGCGATCATCTGCTCCCCAACCTGCACCAACCCGATGACCGGCACCAGCATCCCGAGATACCAAAGCCAGCCTACCAACCCGAAGGGATAGCGACGTGCCAGGCGGAACGTGGCGACCGTGATAGCTGCGAGCAGGAACACAGCACCCGCGACCTGCCAACCCGGAATCGTGGCTGGCCGCGGGTAAAACACCGCCAAGCCGACCGGCCAGAGCATCTGACCCAGATACTCCACGTACGCCACCACCACGCTGGCCAGCCGCGACGAGAGAGGAATGTTGCTGAGTGGTTGCACCGCACCGCTGAGCTTCTGTGCCCAAACCGTGACCACGCATGACCCGGCGACCAGGAACAGTAGCGGAACTTTTTCCAAGCAGAGCTTCTTCCAAGGAACGGAACTGCGCTTCAAAGGCCAGTGATCGAGGAGCAACATCACGAATGGCAACGTCACCAACATCGGTTTCGCCATCAAACCCAGCGCCAACAGCAGAGCCACAAGCGCGTAGCGTCCCCTGCCGGGTCGCTCGACGTACCGGGCATACGCCAACAGGCTGAGCATGAAGAAGAAAGCGCTCAGGACGTCTTTCGTTTCTGCGACCCACGCAACCGACTGAACGTGCAACGGGTGCAACGCAAACAACGCCGCCACGAACACACTTGGACCGGGGGCGCGCGTTGTCCGATTGAGAAATACGAACAGCAGCGCTGTGTTTGCGGTGTGCAATGCGACGCTCACCAGATGATGTCCGCCCGCCCAGGAACCGAACAACTGCCAGTTCGCCATGTGCACAAGCCAGGTCAGCGGATGCCAGTTGGCGGCTTCGACCGTCGTGAATGCCCACACCAAGCCATGCAGGCTCAGACCCTCCATCACGCGAGGGTTGCGGCTGACGTAGTCGGGGTCATCGTACTCAATGAATCCATGCGAAGCCCCCTGCCAGTACACAATCAAGGTGGCAAGCACCACGAGTGCGCAGGCCCAGCGCCAGCGGACCGACGTTCGAGTGTCGGAACTCTCCAACTTCTTCTTCATCGCCTGCGAGTGTGCCATTCTCAGCCGGCACTGGATTACGACAGAACTTGCTCATGGTGCAAGGCGGATCACGGCTGATGCCCGCTTCAGGGCGCATCTTCGAGTTGTCGGTTGGTATTTCCTCGGTTGAATGTGCTGAAACAAGCGGAAGCTTGAACTCCGAACGCAACCCTCATGAAGCTCGCGCTTGGAGTCCAAGCTTTAGCTTGTCGGAGTACCAGCAACCAAAGGATGCGCCCTCCGCTTCACAGCAACCGGTTGCCCTCTTGCCTCCAGCCCGGTGGGGTCATAGGATGCGCGCCCATGCAATCGCGGCTCCGCGGGCTAATTCTCGCGCTCTTCTTCCTCTCGGGAGTGGCGGGCCTCCTCTATGAAATCGCCTGGGCCAGGATGCTTGCCCTGTTCATGGGGAACACGGCGCACGCGCAGGCTGCCGTGGTCGGCGTGTTCATGGCGGGGCTCGCAGCCGGGAGCGTGTGGCTGGGCCGGCTCGCGGATCGAACGAGGAATCCGCTGCGTCTTTACGGTTGGCTGGAACTGGGCATCGGCGCCTACGGGCTGGTATTCCCTTGGCTCCTGCATCTCCTGTCCCGCGCCTACATCTCTTTCGCATCGGGACGTGAGGATGGCCCGCAACTGCTCGCGTTGCGACTGGTGATCAGCGCTCTGGCCATTCTGCTCCCGACATTTCTCATGGGAGGAACGCTCCCCATCTTGAGCAAATGCCTCGTCGAGCAGCCGGGCCGAATCCGTCAGTTTGTGGCCCGGTTGTATTACTTGAACAGTCTCGGAGCAGTGATCGGGGCGCTGCTGGCGGGGTTCGCGCTGATCCATCTGATGGGTATCACCGCGACGATTTACATCGCCGCCGCCCTCAACCTTCTGGTCGCTCTGGTGGCAATCAGGCTTGCGACACGAGTACCGGTCGGCGAGCCTGTCTCGAACGTTCCAGCGAAGGTTGAATCGCTCCCCATCACTCCCCTGCGTCGAAGACTGGTGCTCGGCGCTTTGTTTCTGTCCGGCTTCGCCGCGATGGCGTGCCAGGTGTGTTTCTTTCGCATCGTCGGGATCGGGTTCGGTTCGACCGTGTACTCGTTTACGGTGGTGGTTGCCGCGTTCATCACAGGCTTGACCCTCGGCAGCGCGCTGCTCGTGCGGCTGCCTATTCGCGATCCCTATCGGTTCTTCGGATTGGTTCAATGGGGTGTCGTATTGACGTTCCTGCTCCAACTGCCGCTGTTCCACCGCATCCCCTACTTTGCGGTGCTGATTCGGACCCAGTTCGACCTCACCAGCGCCGGCTTCTACGCCGCGGAGGCGACCAAAGCCGGAGCCGTGCTTGGGTTGCTGCTGCTTCCGACGATGTTCATGGGCATGAGTTTCCCCCTCGCCGCGCAGCTTTGCAGTGATCGCATGGACGCTCTCGGGCGGAGGGTAGGTTTCGTTTACGGCTTCAGCACCGTCGGCAACCTGTTTGGCGCGATCGGCTCAAGTATCCTGCTGCTCCCGTGGCTCGGTTTGGAAGGCACATTCTACCTGGTGCTGGGACTGAGTTTCTTGTCCGGGGCACTCATCGTCGGATCAAAACGGAACGCCATCTCCCCCGGCCTGTCGGTGACGCTCGCCGCCGTCTTCTGCTGCTCGCTGGGCCTGTGGAATGTCGGATGGACAATCCCCATCAACCACACGGTTGAGTCGGTCCGAATTCACACCGACGTGCCGGAGAGTTTTGATGATTACTGCAAGCGTGTCGTGAAATATCCGCCGAAGTTCATGCAGGAAGACGCCACCGCCACGGTGATTGTGTTCGAGAGCATGGGAGATCCGGTGCTCGCAATCAACGGAAAGATCCAGGCGACGGGGATTGGCGACGTGAGGACGGAGATGCTCGAAGCGCATATTCCGCTCCTGCTCCACCCTGCGGCCCAGGATGTTCTCGCCATCGGGCTGGGCTCCGGCGTAACGATCGGCGCCGCGTTGCAACATCCAATCGCCCGGATGGATGTGGTCGAGCTTTCGCCCGGTGTGGTCCAAGCCGCAGAGACGTGTTTCCGGAAATACAACCATGACTGCCTCCGAGATCCCCGTGTGCGCTTGTACGTCGAAGACGGCGCCGCCTTTGTCAAAACGACCCGCCAGAAATACGACGTCATCCTCAACACCATTTCCCATCCCTGGGTGGCAGGCGTCGGCAATCTCATGTCCATCGAATACTTTCGCGACTGCGCGGAACGGCTTCAACCCGACGGCGTGATGCTGCTTTGGATTCATCTTTACGAGATGGATGACGCAACCGCACGCATCATCCTGCGCTCGTTTTTGCGTGTCTTCCCGCATGTGTCCACCTGGATGTCCCAAAATGACGCTCTGCTGGTCGGCTCGCGCATGCCCATTCCCGTGGACGTGGACCAGATTCGACAACGCATGGCCACGGAACTCGTTGACCAGGATCTCTCGCGTCTGGGACTGCAGTATCCGCCGAGGCTGTTCTGTCACAATCTCTTTGACGAAAGGGCTACCCGCGCATTGGCGGGCGCCGGCCGAGTCAACTCGCAGGATCACCCGGTACTCGATTTTCTGGCCGCGCAGATGGTCTTTCGGAATGTTCACGTTTCATTGTTCGGCGAGGAATTTGGCCGCGTGTACGCCGATGGCAGCCTGCCGCCCCTGTTGGACGCTTTCGCCCGGCAACAGCCTCTTGACCGGGATGACTTCACGATGATCGTGGCGCATCTTTCGCCGCAGTTGAAAGCGGACGATCCCATCTTGATTTTCTACCGAAACAAGATGTTCGATTCCGCGGGGAGATGACCGCTTGGAACTCTAATAACTCGCAAACTGGCTTTTCAGCTCGAACTGATCGAGCAATTCCTTGGGAATGTCCTGCAAAAATCGCGACGGTTTCTGCAACACGTCCTGATAGCCGGAGTTGAACCGCATCTGTGGATAGACCAGGTACAGCTCGTCCTTCCCGCGCGTGATCGCGACGTAAAACAACCGCCGCTCCTCCTCTTCGCCATCGGGTGAGTTCAACGCGCGCGCGTTCGGGAACATCCCGTCGGCGAGCCAGATCAGGAAGACGACCTTCCATTCGAGTCCCTTCGCCTGGTGCACCGTGCTCAGTCGCACCAGCTCGTCCTCGGCCTGCACGGGCACGGTATCCTCCGCTTCGAGGTTGGTCATCAGCGCCAGTTCACTCAGGAATTGCTCCGAGTTCTCATACTTTTGTGCGAACAACGCGAGTTGGTTCAGGTCTTCGAGCCGGGCGGCGTAGTTGGGAAAACTCGCGGTGAGGTAGTCTTCATATCCCGCCTCGACCACCACGCGGATCATCTCGGCGGGCTTCTCCTTCAGCGGATCGATCTGGCACAGCGTCGCCACAAACTGCTTCCAATCCGCACGCGCCTTCGCCGGCACGGCAGCGACCACCGGCGGCGAGTTCAGGTGTTGGAGGAAGTTCGGCTTTCCCGCCACAGTCAGCCAGATTTTGTCCGCTGCTTTGTCGCCAATACCGCGCATCAGCTTCGCAGCGCGCTTGAACGACAGTTCGTCCGCCGGGTTCACCACGATCTTGAGATACGCAGCCACGTCCTTGATGTGCGCCTGCTCGAAGAACCGCAACCCCGAGGTGATCAGAAACGGGAGGTTGCGCCGCGTCAGTTCCATCTGCAATTCCATCGCGTGGTAGTGCGACCGGTAGAGCACCGCCATCTCGTTGAGGCTGACCCCCTCCTCGTGCAACTCGAGCATCCGCTGCGCGACGAACGCCGCCTGCTGGCTTACGTCGTAGGCAGGCACGAGCACCGGCTTGGATCCCGGCTTGCGGTCGGCCCGCAGCTTTTTGGGAAACTGATGCCGGTTTGGCGCGATGGCGGCGTTGGCGACCTCGAGGATCTCGGGCACACTCCGGTAGTTCGTCTCGATCTTGAACACCTGGCAGCCGGGGTAGCGTTTGGGGAACTCGATGATGTTCTGAAAGTTCGCTCCGCGCCATGAATAGATGCTCTGCGAATCGTCGCCCACGACCATCAAGTGTTTGTGCGCCGACGCCATCAAATCAATCATGTCGGCCTGGATCTTGTTCGTGTCCTGATATTCATCCACGAGCACGAACTGGAACTGCTGCGCGTAGCGTTCTCGAATCTCTGCCTGTTCCTGCAACAACCGAAGCCAGTATGCCAGCAGGTCGTCGTAATCCATTGCCGTGTTCTTCTTTTTCCGCTCCTGGTATTTCGGCTGAAGCTTCTCGATCTGTTCCGTCAATTCGCCGAAGTGCGGGTACAACTCGCCGACGACCTGCCGGATCGGTTTCTCGGTGTTGACCGCCATGCTGTAGATGTCCGCCAGCACGTCGCCCTTGGGGAAGCGTTGTTTCTTCGTGTCAATCTTCGCCTCGACGATGAGCGCGTTGAGCAGATCGCGCGCGTCCTCGCGGTCAAGGATCGTGTAGTCATTCGGGAACCCCAGCAGCTTCGCGTGACGACGCAGCCCGCGGTTGGCCATGTGATGGAACGTCCCGCCCCACATCTGCGAGATGTCCGACTGAATCAGGTCGCCCACGCGTCGCAGCATTTCCTTGGCGGCCTTGTTGGTGAATGTCAGCAACAGGATGCGCTCGGCCGGCACCCCCTGCTCGATCAGGTACGCGACCCGGTAGGTCAACGTCCGCGTCTTCCCGCTACCCGCCCCCGCGATGACGAGCGCCGGTCCCGGGTCCGAGGTGACGGCTTCGAGTTGCTGCGGGTTGAGTTCCTTCGCGTACTCAATCTGCAGCTTCCGTCCCGCTGTGAACGGTTTGATCGTGTAAGTCTTCGCGGCCATGCGGGCGGAAGGTAGCGGAAGCCGGGGAGGATTGGAAGGATGGAAGAACCAGGCTGAACAACTTCCACAGCGAAGGCAGAATAATTCGGGGCAGAATCAGTGCGCTTTTGGCCTGTCCTTGTCCGTCGGTTCGACCCGGAACACCCCGTGCGAGTAAGTGTACTTGTCTTGGTCGTTGGTGATCTGCGCCTGCTCGAGCCAGAGGTTCCAGTAGGCGAGCAGTTCCTCGTCCGTGAGATTGCGCAGGTCTAGCCGGGATATTTCACAAGTTCTCGGACGGTCAGACAGTGCGCTCTCATTCACACCCCACTTCAGTGGGGTGATTGGCGTCGCGAGGCGTGATCGAACCGCTTCAGCGGTTTTCCTCACCGGGTCGAAACCGCTGAAGCGGTTCGCGGTGTCTGGTAGCGGCTGACCACCCCACTGAAGTGGGGTGTGAATGAGAATTCGGAGACAACGTGCGGCCTGATTGTGAAATAACCGGGCTAGGTCTTCTTCGCTTAGTTTGACAATGTTAGATTCGATTCAATCGCCAGTGTTCATCGGCCTTTTCATTCACACCCCGCTTCAGCGGGGTGACCGGGCGCCCGGGGAGCAGGGAAACCGTTTCAACGGTTTGCCCGCGCCTTCGAAAACCGCTGAAGCGGTTCTCCACTCTTACCTTTCGCCAACCACCCCGCTGAAGCGGGGTGTGAATGATCTATTCCCAGGAATCGATCGAATCTAACATCGTCAAATTAGGAATTCGTCGCGCCGGGCTTCATGACGTTTCGTCCGGATGAAATGGTAGCACAGCTTCTGCCTGTTTTACGATTACTGCGGGGGCCGCCAACAAGTCGTTTCCCTTGGTGGCGCGTTCGACCTCGGGCCAGGCCGTAGCCCATCGCTCCGCCGCTGTTTCGTATGCGCCGAGTCGCGCTTCGTTGGCTCGGATCAACTCCCGACGTTCCGCGTTCAGGGCGCTCTCCAATCGTTCCTGGCCAGCCGCAATCTGCTGTAGGATGCGTTCCCCGAACGCCGACCGTGACTCCTACCGGCTCAGTGCACGAACCTTCTCGGCGATCCGCTTCGCACTGATGCCAAATTTCTCAAGCAACTCATCCGGCTTACCGGACCGCGGCAACTCGGTCACGGCGAGCTTGTGCACCTTCGCGCCGGTGTCCGCCACGGCTTCGAGCACGGCATCGCCGAGACCGCCCTGGATGTAATGGTCTTCGACCGTGATGATCGTGTTGTTGGTCTTCGCGGCGGCGGCGCGGATCGTTTCGACATCAATCGGCTTGATGGAGTACGCGTCAATCAACGTGAACGTGACGCTTTCGCCGCGTAGCGATTCGAGCGCCTTTCGCGCTTCGTGCACCGTCACGCCCGCCGCGACCACCGTCACGCGGTCGGTCGGCGCCTGCGCCAGTACCCGCGACCCGCCGACCTTGAATTCGCTGCCCACCGCGTAGAGCACCGGTGTCTTGGGACGCGCCGTGCGGATGAACACCATCCCCTTGTGCCGCGCGGCGAGTTCGACGATCGCTTCGGTCGAAACCGCGTCGCTGGGATGGAACACCACGCAGTTCGGGATGGCGCGCATCATGGCGATGTCTTCGAGCGCCATTTGCGAAGGGCCGTCCTCGCCGATGCTCACTCCCGCGTGCGAACCGCAGAGCTTGATGTTCGCCTGTGAAATGCCCGCCATGCGAATGTGGTCATACGCGCGTGCCAAGAAGCAGGCAAACGTCGAGGCGAACGGGACCTTGCCGCGCGCGCTTAGACCGACTGCGACGGCGACAAGCGTTTGCTCGGCGATGTAACACTCGAAGTACCGCTTCGGGTTGGCGATCTTGAACTTCTCCGCAAAGGTCGAGTTCTTCGTGTCGCCGTCCATCGCCACGACGGTCTTGTCCGCTTCGCCGAGCTTCGCCAGCGCTGCGCCGTACGCCTCGCGTGTGGCCACTGAGTCGCCAAGCTTGTGTTCCGTCTTCGGTACTCGCTTTGTGTGGGCGGGTTTGAGCTCGATCGCCTCCGGCAACTTCGGTTGCCATCCGTCCGAACCCCCGGCAACCATCTGCGTCTGCAACTCCGCGATGGCCTTGTCCATCTCCTCGCCCTTCTTGAGCGGTTTGCCATGCCAGCCGTCCTTGTCCTCGACGAACGAGATGCCTTTGCCCTTGAACGTCTTCGCGATGAGCACCGTCGGCTTGCGCTTCTTCGCCGACGCCTGCGCGAATGCGCTGAGGATTTCGTCGAAGTTGTGACCGTCAACCACGAGCGCATTCCAGCCGAACGCCTTGAATCGTTTCTGATACACTTCAACCTTGTGTCCGAGCATCGTGGCCTCGCTCTGGCCGAGCCGGTTGCAGTCAATGATCGCGCAGAGATTATCGAGCTTGTAATGGCCCGCCAACGAGGCCGCCTCCCACACCGCACCCTCGGCGCTCTCGCCGTCGCCGATGAGCACGTAGGTGCGGTAGCCCGATTTGTCGAGGTACTTCGCGTTGATCGCCATGCCCACGCCGACGCCGAGCCCTTGCCCGAGCGAACCCGTCGCCACGTCCACCCACGGCAACCGCGGTGTGGGATGCCCTTCGAGGTCGCAGCCGAGCGTGCGCAGCTTGAGCAAATCCTCGACAGGAACGATCCCGGCTTCCGCCCAGGCCGCGTAGAGCACCGGCGCAGCATGGCCCTTGGAAAGAATGAAACGATCGTTGTTTGGGTTCTTCGGGTCCTTCGGGTCATAGCGCATCACATGGAAGAACAGCGCCGACACGACATCCGCCGCCGAGCAGCACGACGAAGGGTGGCCGGAACCGGCCTCACTGGTCGAGCGGACCGAGTGGATGCGGAGTTGCGTGGCTTTGTTGCGAAGCATCGTCGTCAAGTTGTTATCCATAAGATGTCCTTGTTGGAGTACTGGGCGTTTATAGGTGTCTGGCCTTGGTGAGTCAAACTGCAAGATGCAGTTGCAGCCGCAGCGTTGACCGCGGTCGGCTACACCCACCCTCGCATGCGCCGCTGAAACGTCTCCACAGGAAACCCCACCACGTTCGAGTACAAGCCATCCACGCGCGCGATGATATCGCGGCCGTGTTCCTGTGCAGCATAGGCGCCGGCCTTGTCGAGCGGATGAATCCGACGCAGGTAAGATGCGATCTGGGTGTCATTCAACTTTCGGAATGTGACTGCCGTTGTTTCGGCGAACAGAATCCTTCTGTGTTTGGCGCGATGCAGGACGCACACGCCCGTAATCACCCGGTGGGTCCGCCCCTGGAGTTCACGCAACATTCGTTTCGCGTCGGCCATGTCCTTCGGCTTGTTGAAGACCTTGCGGCCGAGTACCACGATTGTATCCGCGCCGATGACGATCGCGTCGGGAAATCGTCCGGCCACTTCGCGCGCCTTGGCAAAGGCGTGGCGCATGGCCCACTCCCGTGGCGAGAGATGGGGCTGATCGTTCTCCTCCTCCCGGCTCGGCACCACATGGAACTTCAATCCGATCTCGCGCAGCAATTGCGCCCGTCGAGGCGAGGCCGAGGCGAGGATGAGTTTGGATCGAGGTTGCTTCATTCCGGATCCGTGAGTACGAATGCAACCACACAGTGACAGCGGAAAGCAACAAGATCGAACTCGACATCACCGACATCGCGTTTGGCGGCGACGGCGTGGGGCGCGTCGAGGGGCAGGTGGTGTTCGTGCCGTTCACGATCATCGGCGAACGAGTCGAGGCGGAAATCTGGCGACGGGAGAAGCAACTCGCTCGGGCGCGACTGGTGCGTGTGCTCCAACCGTCGCCGCACCGGCTCACTCCGCGCTGTGTTCACTTCGGCCAGTGCGCCGGCTGCCAGTACCAGCACATCGCCTATGCACAACAGTGTGAGTTGAAGACGAAACAAGTGCGGGACGTGATGGAACGGATCGGGAAGTTCATCGCGCCGCCGGTGCGGCCCATTCTTCCATCGCCGATTGAGTACGGCTACCGAAGCAAGATCACCCTGCATCCACGGGACGGGAAACTTTGTTACGTCGGCGCGGATGGGCGACCGTTCGAGGTGAAGGAATGCCACATCGCGGCGCCGGTGATTGACCAGGCGATCCGCGGCGAGCAGAAACAGCCCGGTGGGCGGGGCGACATCCTGTATCGTACGAACGCGAGCGGACAGTTCTTCCGCCACGATCTCTCCGACGGCTCGGGCGACGCCGAGTTCGTCGAGCAACTCGGCGAAGGGATCGAGTTTCGCCTGCCGATCAATTCGTTCTTCCAGAACAACGTCGCCATGGTGCCGGTGATGCTCGACGAAGTGCGCAAGCGCGTCGCCGCCGGGAGCGTCCGCTACCTGCTCGATGGCTACTGCGGCGCGGGATTCTTCGCGATTCATCTCGCCAAAACGCTGTCGCTCGCCCGGGTCTGGGGCATCGAACTGGACGCGCAGGCGATTCCCTGGGCGCGCACAAACGCGGCGCGGGCCGCGCTGACGAACATCGAGTTCTTTCGCGGCTCGGTCGAGCAGGTCTTGCCGATGGTGCTCGCGAAACAGCGGCGGTTGCTCGGTGAGATGTGCGTGTTGCTCGATCCACCGCGCGCGGGATGCGAGCCGAAGGTGCTTGATGCTCTTGCCAGATCGAAGCCGAAGCAGCTTGTCTATGTCTCGTGCGATCCCGCGACGCTGGCCCGCGACTTGAAGCGGTTGTGCGAGTCGGGTTTCGTCCTCAACGAGGTGCAGCCGCTCGACATGTTCCCGCAGACCGCGCATATCGAGTGCATCGCGACGATGCGTCCCTGAGCCATTGTAACTGTCCCGAACCACGACGGTGAATTCCGTGCAACAAAAGTGCTTCACATGAAGCGTTTTTGTTACACCTGACATGTGGAGAGAACGAGGGGGTTACATCAATCCACGCAGATACTTCGCATACGCCCGCGAGAGGTCCCGGCTGTCCATGCCGGGGATGGCATCGGTCATCACCGTCACAAATCCGTCGAAGCGGATCGCCTTCAATGCCTCGAAGACGGCAGGGAAAAAGATCGCCGCGGGATCGCCGGGCAACGCCCGCATCCAGGTCTTGTTGTTGATCACGAATGTCCATTCCTTCGGCGTGTTCGGAGCCGCCAGTTTGAAATTCTGAATCGAGACGGCGGAGATGTGCGCCGCGAGCGTGTGGACGGCTTCGGCATAGCGCGTGTCGCCCGCGAACACGAGGTGGTTCGGCTCGTACGCAAGACCGACATTCGGACGATCAATTTCCCTGAGCGTGTCGAGTGCGTGCGGGACGTTGTCGGGGAGTGTGTTGTTATGGACCTGCATGATCAACTTCGCGCCGCGCTTGGCGGCTTCGTCGGCGAACCGTTGCGCCGCGGGAATGTGCTCGGGCTTGAAAACGGTGAAGCGCGTGAACAGACAGCCGCAGGAGAGATTGTTGTCGAGTGTGCGCAGCGAGCGCTCGAACAATTTGTCGTCGGTGATCCCTTCCACGGTGCCGAACACCCATGTCAGCCCGAGATCGCGGAGGAGCAGCTTGACCCGGTGCAGTTGTTCAGTGGATGACTCCATCGGCAACTGGGGGTACCGGATCTCGACGCCCTCGTAGCCCGCCTCTTTGGCGAACTTCAGGAACTCATCGAGGTTCAACGTATAGCCGCCCTTGGATTCGAACAGCCGACCGGACAAGGAAAGTTTCATGCGAGCCAGTCTGACCGCGTCGTGCTCAACCGCAAGAAAAATTCGTGTTCATTCGCGCCCTTCGTGGCTACACTGCCGTGCATGACCTCGGCGAAGGCATCCGTGCTGGAGAAATTCGAAGCGCCGCTTGTGCTGCGCGAGTATCCGCTCCCGCCGCGCGTCGAACCGGGCGCGGTGCTGGTCAAAACGGAAATGGCGGGCATCTGCGGCACGGACGTCCATCTCTGGAAAGGTCAGCTCCCGATCAAGCTTCCCGTCATCATGGGACATGAGACAGTCGGTCGCATTGTCGAATTGGGGCCGGGTCGAGACCGTGATTGGACCGGCCAGCCGCTAGCGGTGGGGGACCGGATCACGTGGAACTCCACCTTTTCCTGCGGGCAGTGCTTCTATTGCGCCGAGAAACGTCAGCCCACCCGCTGCCCGCAACGTCGCGCGTACGGCATCGGCTATCGGTGCGATCAACCGCCGCATTTGCTCGGCGGTTACGCAGAGTTTCATTACCTGCATCCACGGGCGACCGTGTTCAAGCTGCCGGACGATCTTCCGACCGAATCGGTTATCGGGGCCGGCTGCGCGCTCATCACGGCGATCCACGGCATCGAACGCACCGGCATTGCGTGGCGCGACATTGTGGTCGTGCAAGGCGCGGGGCCGGTCGGCATTTCGGCGCTCGCGGTCGCGAAAAGCGCGGGCGCGTCCCAGGTCATCGTCATCGGTGGCCCCGCCGCCCGGTTGGAACTGGCGAAGAAGTTCGGCGCCGACTTCACGATCAATATTGACGAGGTACGCGATCCTGCCGCCCGGCTCGCCGCGGTGCGCGAGCGGACGCGCGGCTATGGCGCGGACGTGGTGCTGGAGTGCGTCGGCATTCCCTTCGCGGTCACCGAGGGGATGGAGCTATGTCGCGACGGCGGGAAGTTTCTGATCCTCGGCCACTATTGCGATGCCGGTACGGTCGCCTTCAACCCGCACGTGGTCACGCGCAAACAGCTTCAGGTCTTCGGCTCGTGGTCGAGCGAACCCCGGCATCTCAAAAGCGCGATCGAGTTCCTGCGTCAACATCGGCGCGAGTTCCCGTTCGATTCGATGGTCACTCATCGCTTCCCACTTGAGGAGGCGAACGAGGCGCTCCAGACGACGGCGCGCTGGCAATCCGCCAAGAGTGTATTGATTCCCACTTGAAAGGTCTCCACGAATGAAACACTTCCTGCGATCCAGAAAGAAAGTGCTGCTCGGGCTGCTGATCAGCTTTGCGGCCTTCAACGCATTCGTGCTGGTGATTTTTCACCTGCGTTTCGGCAACCCGCTTCTGCTCGTCCTGAAGATTCCGTTCGCGCTGCTCATTCCGTCGTTCTGGCCGCAGGACAACACGCTGTTGTTGTACAACATCCTGATCACGCTTCTGCCGCTGGCGGGCGTTGTGTTCGCGCTGGCGCAACCGCGCAACGCCAACATGGTCGCGGTGATGCACATCTCGCTCGTGTTGTACTGGATGCAGGTGTTCTACTCGATCAATCCGTGAAGTAGCCGCGAGCGTAAGCGAGTGGCGCGCTTGCCTGCCAGTCAGACTCATCCACGCGCTCACGCTCGCGGCTACTCGTTCGCCAGCGCCATCATCACTCCGCACAAACCTTCCGTCACCTGCGCCAGCTTTTCGTAGTTGACCTTGTCGGGCGTGTCGTGCTCGGTGTGATAGTGGTCGTAGCGGAACGGTGCCGTGTCGGTGACCATGAACGCCGGATAGCCTTCCCGCCAGAACGACGCGTGATCACTCCATCCGATCCCTTCGATCGCCGCGAACGTGGCCACGCTTTCGATCGGAAAATCCGAGTGCGCGCGGAAGGCACCGACTGCACGGTGCAGCAGCGAGCGCGACTTCAGGTTGGCCACAAAGGCGATGAAGTTGCCGCGATCAGGATAAAACAAATTGAACAGGGCCGGGTACTTCTGGCTGCCGGGCTCATTGCTATAGCAGCCCATCGTCTCAAGCGCGATCATGGCGCGAATGTCGTCCCCCCGTTCCCGCGCCATTTTCGCATAGACCGCGCTCCCCATGAGCGGTGTTTCGAAAAACGGCGGCTCTTCGTTCACGAACGCAACAAAACGAACGGTGCGCTTCGGATCGAGTTTCTGGAAGCCACGCGCCATCTCCAGCAGCGACGCCATCCCGGTCCCGTTGTCGTTCGCGCCCGGACATCCCGCCACGGAATCGTAATGGGCGCCGACGAGGATGATTTCGTTCGTTTGCTCGGTGCCGGGACGGGTGACCTCCAGGTTGGCGCACTCGATGTCACGCACTTTGTAGGGGCGACGTGTGACCTCGTAGCCCTGCTTGCGCCATTCCTGCTCGATGTAGTCCGCGGCACGGGCGAGTTCTTTGGGGCGAAACACGTTCCGCTCGCCGATGTCGCGCGCCAGCGTTTCGACATGGCTCTTGAGATTGTCTGCGGAGACTTTCACGGGTTGTATCAGCCGTTTTCCCCGGCAACTGCACTGGCACATGTATAAGCCAGCCGCCCATCCGAGCGCAACGAACACCAGCAGAATGAGGAGAATTCGCCGCCACGATTTTCTGTCGGCAAAACGCATGACTTGTGTATGATTCTCCCATGAGCACGAACCAACTTCCAGCTTCAGATCGAATCGCCGCGGCCTACGACCGTGATGGTTATTGGATCGAACACGGCCTGTTCAGCGCGAAGGAGTGCGACGCACTGAAAGTCGAAGCGCTCCGCGTTCTCAGGGAGAAAGCCAAGCCGGGCGCAAGCGTGTACGTGGGCGTCGCCGCCGCGAGCCCGATGTATTACAAACTCGCCTCCGACCCGCGCATCGTCGCGATTCTCGACCGGATCATGCCCAACGGCGTGATGTTCCTGAGCGACAAATTTGTGTTCAAGTCGGGCGCACTGAAGTTTCCCACGCCGTGGCATTACGACTACGCCTACTGGCGGAACACGCGGTCCAAGTTGTCCGTCTGGATTCCGCTCGATGATTGCTCGGCCGAGAACGGCACGCTCAAGGTTCTCCCCGCCAGCCACAAGCGCGACTGGAAGCATGAGAACCGCGACCGATCCCAGACCAACAACGAGTTTGTGAATTTCATCCCCGACAGCCAATGGAAACCCGAAGAGGAAGTGATTTGCACGCTGAAGCGGGGTGCCGCGATCTTTTTCTCCGACCGCTTGCTCCATGCCTCCTGCGAGAACACATCGGGCCTCGACCGCTACGCCATCATCAGCACCTATCAAGCGCCAGCCGAGGACGAGGAATTCGACAAACACTTCGCAGCGCGACACGTGATTATCCCGCGACGATGACGTGCTGAGGTGCTGAGGACTGGCTCAGTCTATTCGGTGATGCGGGAGTCGCCGCTTGAAGTGCTTTCAAAGTCGGCAGCGATCTTCAACGCCCTGTCGCAATCCTCATCCCGAACCCAGACCTCGGGCCAGGCCCAGGGGAGCGAGGGACAACCAAAAATGGGCAGCCCATACCCAACCATCAGTGCTCCCCACTCGTTCCTGATCATGGCCGGTATCCCCTCGCAATCCAGCACGCTCTTGAGCATGTCGCATGGAATCACGCTCGGGTCTGTGAATACCTGTTTCATGTCATGTCACGACGAAAGTCAGCTTCGCGGGCGTGAGCGCGCTTTCGGCGCATCAAATGATTGCACCGCACTTTCATCACGGATCGGATAGTCTCGCAAGACTGCGGCGAGCTGCGCAAGCAAACCGGGCAGAAATGACTGATCAATTCCAAATGAAAAGCGGTGACTCTCCGTCAGATGATCCCCCGTGATCCCGACAGTGCAACTCAGATGACCGGTCGTGGATCTCGGTCCCTCAATCTTGACTTTGAGCGTAGGCTCCATCGTTGGCAGCTCGACGGAGCCCTTAATTTGACAATGTTAGATTCGATTCAATCGCCAGTGTTGATCGGCCTTTTCATTCACACCCCGCTTCAGCGGGGTGACCGGGTGCCCGGGGAGCAGGGAAACCGTTTCAACGGTTTGCCCGCGCCTTCGAAAACCGCTGAAGCGGTTCTCCACTCTTACCTTTTCGCCAACCACCCCGCTGAAGCGGGGTGTGAATGATATATTTGCAGGAACCGATCGAATCTAACATTGTCAAATTAAGCGTTGAGCAAAACCTCTGCAAATCATCCTTCCACTTTTACATTTCGCCAAGGTGCAGAAACGCGCCAGTCGTTTCAACGCACGAACCAGAGCCTTCGCAACGTGCAGAAGCGGAAAGCCAGTTTCCGTCCCAGTAATCGGTAGCGCCGGGGAATTGGCGCCCGAAAATCCAGACCTTCAGGGCTCCGAGCGCTTCAGCGCGGGCATGGGAGCGGGGGAGACAATCATCACGACCGCGCTGAAGCGCTCTACTGCAAACCTCCCATACGACGCGCCGACAACGCTTCGAGCCTATTCTCGAATCGTCAGCGAGTAGGTCCGTTGATCGGTGCCGCCGAGCGCGTCGGTGACGCGGAACGTGATGTTCTGAAAGAGGCCGGTCACGGTCGGTGTGCCGGTGATGAGCCCGTTGGTGGTGATCAGCGAGAGCCCGGACGGCAAGTTGGTCGAGGTATTCTGCCACGTGTACGGCTTCTGGCCACGCACGCCTTTCAGCCTGAACGAGTAGGCATTGCTGATCGAACCTGCGCGTAGAGACGGCGTGTCAATCCCCACCGGCTCGAACGTCCGCAAGGCGAACTTGCGGGTGACAGTCGCGCCGACCTGGTCGGACACGGTCACGGTGAACTTCGAGTTTTTGGAAGAGCCGGTCTTGCCCGACGCGTTCCATGGCCTGCTCGGGATGCCCGAGAGCAACCCCGACGAGCTTAGGTTCAATCCCAGCAACGCACCCGGCAGGCCTTTCTCCGCGATGACGACATATGGTGGCAAACCACCTGTGATGGCCAGCGTGGTCGCATAGAAGATGCCGATCTCGGCGTTGTTCAACACCGTGGTCACGATGCCGAGGCCGGTATAGTTGGTGTCGGTCGAGATGCCGAACCGCGTCTCCGAGAACAACCCCGCGAGCCCGGTGGCGTCGGGGATCGTGTTGGTGTCGAGTTGCGTCACGCGGAAGAACGCCAGCTTTGCCTGATAATCCTGGTTCGTCGCGAGCGTGCCGGCAGGGATGATGACGAAACGGTTCGTGCCGTTGAGGGCGTTGGTCGAACCGAACGCACCCGTGGCGAACACTTCGTTGGTCATGCTGTCGAACACGGTCAGCGAGATGAAATCGTTGGAGGTGCCGCCGGTGAACGCGTTCCAGAACAACGCGAAGTCCGTCGTCGCGTCCACGAGTTGCGCTGCGGCCCAGTTGGTGATGCGCGGGGAGTTGGGGTAATTGTTCGTCGCGATGGTCAGCGTCGGTGAGTTCGTGCCGTCGTTGAGCGTAACGATTTCGAAAGTGTAGGTGCCGTTGGAGTACGCGCCGTCGAGCGAACTGCGGCTGTTGCGCACATCGGTGAACGCGAATGTGTTCGTGCCATCGAACGTGAGAGTCCGGTTCGTACCGTTCGGCAACATCACCGTCGCGCTCGATACTGAGTCGGTCGCCAATGCGCCGACCTCGGCCTGAAATACGAAGCCCGAACTCGTGAGCGCGGTGGGCGAGCCTGCGCTGTTCTGGTTGAGGAACTGTCCCTTGGCGATCAGGTAATCCGTCACGTCGGACGCGAGTGCCCAGTGGCCGTAGAGGAGGCCGAGCGTAACGAAAACGGCTGCCGCGCACGCGATGGCACGCTGGATGGAATTGTCCGTTGTTCTCATGGTTCGCCGCGATTCTGCTCGCGGGGCATTGCTCTATGCCACGGCGCGTCGAATCTTGCAAAGCGTTTCGAGCAGGCGAGGCATGTCGCGGAGCGGCACCATGTTCGGACCGTCGGATAGCGCTTTCGATGGATTGGGATGCGTTTCGATGAACACGCCGTCGCACCCGGCTGCCACGGCCGCGCGCGCGAGCACGGGGGCCATCTCGCGTTGGCCGCTGGTGCGATCGCCGGCGCCGCCGGGAAACTGCACGCTATGGGTGGCGTCGAAGATCACCGGATACCCGAACGAATGCAGGATCGGGATCGCGCGCATGTCGGAGACAAGATTGTTGTAGCCGAACGACGCGCCGCGCTCGGTGAGCAAGATTCTGCGATGACCCGTGCCCGCGATCTTGCCGACCACATTCTTCATGTCCCACGGCGCGAGGAACTGGCCCTTCTTGACGTTGACGACGCGCCCGGTGCTTGCCGCGGCGATGAGCAGGTCGGTTTGGCGGCACAGGAACGCGGGAATCTGCAGCACGTCCGCAACGCCTGAAACGGCGACGGCCTCCTCGATCGAGTGGACGTCGGTCAGGATTGGCACGCGGAGCTTCTGCTTGATGCGAGAGAGAATGCGCAAGCCTTCGCCCAGACCGGGCCCGCGAAAAGAGCCTGCCGAGGAGCGATTCGCCTTGTCGTACGACGCCTTGAAGATGAACGGCATCTTCAGCCGCCGCGCGATGCGCCGCAGTTCCGTGGCGACGTCGAGGCAGAGTTGTTCGCTCTCAATCACGCACGGCCCGGCGATCAACGCCAGCGCTGTGCCGCCGATTCGCGCGTTACCGACTTGAATGGTTTGAACCTTTGCCACGAGGGCATGAGAAACCTTCTTTCGCTCGATGGCAAATGAAAACAGAACGCATCTGGGGCGCTGAGTCGGATGGGGCCGGTCGGCGCGCGGAGGCGCCTCCCACATTGGCGTGTTCCATTGCGGCCCGGGCACCACGATTGTATCGCGGCACTGTGAAAGAGAAGGCCAAAGTGGGAGGCGCCTCTGCGCGCCGACCGGCTTGGACGTTGATTCTGCCATTGAGTCCGAGCCGGTCAGCGGGTAGAAGTCGGTTCATGCAAGCGCGACAAGTCGTCTGGGTGCAAAAGGGCGTGGCCGAAGTGCAGTGGTTCAAGCTGCCGCCGCTCAAAGAGGGAGAGGTGCTCGTGCGCACACACGTCTCGCTCATCAGCCCGGGCACGGAGCGCGCGTTTTTCCTCGCCATGCCGAATGCGGTGCCCGAGTTCCCCGTGCGCGGGCCCGGCTACAGCAACGTCGGTGAGATCATGGCTGTCGGGCCGAAGGCGCAGGGTCTCAAGATCGGTCAACGCGTCGCTGCCGCCGCGGGCCACAGCAGCCATTACAACATCGAAGCATCCCAGTGCCATCTCCTGCCCGACGGCTTGTCAGAGGAGGACGCGGTCTTTTTCAATCTCATCGTCATCGCGATGCAGGGCGTGCGCAAAGCGCGGATCGAACTCGGCGAGCCGGTGGTCATCATCGGCGCCGGCATCATCGGGTTGCTTGTGCTGCAGCTCGCGAAACTCCAGGGCGCGTTGCCGGTGGTCGTCGTGGACAAGGACGTGGGACGCGCTTCGTTCGCACGCAAGCTGGGCGCAGACGCGACGTTCGGACTCGGCGACAGACTTCCCGGCGAGATCAACAGGGTGTGCCCCCCGAACGGTCCCGCCGTGGTGATCGAGGCGACGGGATTCCCGCAGCCGATCGTGCTCGCGTTCCAATTGGCGCGGCGCTTTGGACGCGTCATCCTCCTCGGCAGCACCCGTGGCGAGACGGAGAAGGTGAATTTCTACCGCGACGTGCATCAAAAAGGGCTGACGGTCATCGGCGCCCACAACTCGACGCGCCCGAAACAGGATTCGCATCCCGGTTGGTGGAGCATGGCTGACGATTTCCGCACCGGGTTCCGTCTGCTCGAACTAAAGCGGCTGAACCTGGCAGCGTTGAGTGTTCCGCGCTTTGCCGCGAAGGACGCCGCGCGCGCCTACGATCATCTCGCCAAAGGCGACCTCAATGCGCACGCGATGATGCTCGATTGGCGGTGAGGGGGAGGTAACTGGTAATTCCTAACTGGTAATTGGTTGACTGGTAACAGGTGACACCACTCTCTATTCACCAATTACCAATTACCAATTACCCAGTTTCCAATCACCCTTTCGGCATCCACCCCGCCACGTCCTTCAGTGTCTGCGACCAGTGTGCACGCAGGCTTCCCCGTTCCGCCGCGCACACGGTGACCTGCGCGCCCGCCTCGACCGCCGCCTTGCCCAACACGGGATGACCGGTCACGATGATCGCAATCTTGCCGAGCGAACGGATCGTGCGCACGGCGCTGCACACGGCCTCGACGACTTCTGGATGGTCGAACTTCAGCGGCTTGCCCATCGAAAACGACAGGTCGGCAGGACCGATCACGCCACCGGAGATTCCGTCCACACCGACGATCTCTTTGCATTGGCGCAACGCGTCCACGGTTTCGATCTGCGGAAAGAGGTGTGTCTCGCGGTTGGCCCATTCGGTGTTGGCGATCGGGTCGCCAATGCCGTAGCGCAATCCGCGCGTGCTCATGGCAAAGCCGCGGTTGCCGACCGGCTTGTACTTGCCGAACTCGACGATCTTCCGCGAGGTGTCGGGGCTCTCGACCATCGGGATTGAAACGACCCGTGCGCCCGCTTCGAGCGCCAGCATCAGGAACGGGCGTTCCGCGAACGGGATTCGGAGGAGCGGGAGCATCCCTGCGGCCTTGGCTGCGATGCAGAACAACTCGGCCTGATGCGGACTGCCGGTGCCGTGCTCGAGATCGCCCCAGACGAGGTCGAACCCGAGCATGCCGGCCAGTTCGACGTTGGCCGGATGCAGACTCTCGATCCCGGCGGCGAGTAGCAGCTTCTTGGTTTGGATTCGTTGGTGCAATTCGGATGTCGTTGTCATGGTTCCATCTCCTCCCGCTTGATCAATGCACGCGCGCACGCGATCCACGTCGCGAACTGGCAACCGATGTTGAACTTCTGCTCGATGGATACCTGCTCGTACGGCGGCCAGAACTCGGGGTAATGGAACGCGCCGTCGGGTTGTTGCAAGATCGCGACGTGGTCTGCGACACGGCACGCGCCTTCGAGGTACTCGGGCTTGTGCGTCTGGCAATGAAGGCTGTACGCCGCCCAACCGAGTTTGTGCGCGAGCGTGTTCGTCCACACTTCGGGCGACTTCGCGGCGCGCTTATAGAATGTCTCGGCAAAGTCAAGGTAGTCGAGGTTGCTGGTGTTGAAGTACAAGTTCGTGAACGCCCGCGCCAGCAAGCCGATCTTGTAGAGATACTGATGCGGCTGGTTCCACTCGATTACGTACAGTCGCGCCTGTTGCGGATCGAACTGAGTCACCACTCCTTTCTGCTGCGTGCTCCACACAAGGTGGAAGCGCTCGTCGCACGCAGCCTGATTGTGAATCAGTCTCACCAGAAACTCCCCGGCCCGCTTGGCCTCTTCGAGCTTGCCGGCTTCCGCCAGCGCGGCGCAGATGATTGTGGTCGAGTCGAAACAAGTCTCGCCCTCGCCTGCCTGCCGGGCCGTCTCCGTGCCGAAAAACCCGCCCGTTGGTTCGTGCTGGAAACTCAGCATCCATCTCTCCAGCGCCGCGGCCAATGTTGCACGCTTGGAGCTGGCGGCTCCCATGAGCATCCACGCCGCGCGATACGGTAGCAATGGTTTCCCTGCCGGACGCAGGAACGAGTCATCCTGCGTGACGCGTCGCTCAATGTAGTCCAGCGTGCGCGAACACAATTCAGCGTCGCCGATCGCCCGTGCGTACACGGGCACCGGCATGTAAGCCGAGACGCCGAGGTTCGGCGCATCGAGCGAACCGTCGGGCTTGCGGTGGCGGTCGAACCACGAGGCAAACCGGGCAAGAGCGACGTCGTACCGCTTCCTCCGTTCCTCCGCAGTCGCTGTCATTTCTTCATGTACCAGTGAAACACGGTGCAGAAATCCAGATCGGGATTCAGTTCCTGGACGGCCTTGGCGAACACGTCGTGGGTCGTCGCCAGCAATGGAGCGGGCTGGCCGGCCTGCTCGGCAAGTTGCTGCGCGAGACCGGTGTCCTTTTTCATCAACGCCAGCGCGAAGTCCGCCTTGGTATCCCCGCGAAGAAGCTTTGGTCCTTTCAATTCGGCCATTGCGCCGCGTGCCCCGCTGGTGCCGAAGATCTCGAGCATGGTCTCCAAATTGATTCCGCACCGGCTCGCCAGGGCCATTCCTTCGCTCAACGCCGCCATGTTCATCGCCACGACCATGTTGTTGCAAAGCTTCGCCGACGCCCCCATGCCGGTGCCGCCAAGGTAGAATTTCTTCTTGCCCATTGCGGCAAAGAGCGACGCGCACGCATCGAAGAGTCCGCGGTCGCCGCCCACGAGGAATGAAAGCGATCCGTCCTCCGCCTGTTTCTTGCTGCCGGTCACGGGTGCATCGAGGTGACGGATGCCCCGCTTCGCGAGTGCGGCGGCGACTTCGCGACTGGTGGTCGGCGAGACGGTGCTGCAGTCAATCACGATCAGGCCCGCCCGGCCCGAAGCGGCCACGCCGTCATCGCCGAGAATGATTTCCTTCACCGCCGCGTCGTTGGCCAGCATGGTAATCACGACCTCACTCTTGCCGACGAGTTCGGCAACGGAGACGCACGCTTCGCCACCGGCCTTGGCGACCTGCTGGGCCTTCGCGGGGGTACGATTGAAGCCGCAGACCTCGAAGCCCGCTTTGAGGAGGTTCAACGCCATCGGCAGTCCCATCGTGCCGAGGCCGATCACACCGATTCGTTTCATGGAGCGTATTCATTCCAGTTTGCGGAACGGACCGCAAGCGAAAGCGTGGACGGAGTCTGGTCCTCGCGAAGTTTGTCTGAGGTCGCGCACCAACTTGCAGCCAGCCAATTATGTACATACCTGAATTTTGCGTCCTGCGGCTGAAATCGGGTTGAAATAGCCATCGGGGCCCCC
>CAZOTB010000062.1:0-34471 GCA_964582645.1 uncultured Verrucomicrobiota bacterium
CAGCCATCCTGGTCATTTCATCCGTTGCGAACGTGCTGACGAACGGTCCGTCGCCGCACCCGGCCACCTTCTGGGCGATGCCGAAAATCGGATTCGCCCTGCGCCTCTATGTGGACGGGCTGACCGGGGTGTTTCTGTTGCTGGCGGCCATCATCGCCCTGCCGGCGGCGTTGTACTCCATCAATTACATGCAGCACTATCGGGATTACGGTGTGGGCAGGTACTATCCGTACTTCCTCCTGTTCCTCGCCGCGATGTACGGGTTGCTGAGCACGACGGACATGATGTGGTTCTTTTTCATCTTCTGGCAACTGATGACACTGCCGGGCTACGCGCTCATCCGGTACGAGAACAAGAAGCGCGAAAACATCCGGGCCGCCAACAAGTATCTCATCATGATGGAAATCGCCTGCGCTGCGACGATGGTCGGCGCGGAATTGCTCGCCGTAGCCGGCACGACTCTGAAATACGATTTCGACAGCGTGAGCGCAAATCTGCCGGTACTCCTCGCCACCAAACCCGCCATGACAGCGTTGGCGTTCACACTGTTCCTCGTTGGTTTCGGAATCAAAATGGGCATGTGGCCGTTCGGTCAGGTCTGGCTGCCCGACGCACACCCGGCCGCGCCGTCGCCCGTGAGCGCGATGCTTTCGGGAGTGATGATCAAGACGGGAGTGTACGGCCTGATTCGATATTTTCTCTGGCTCGTCCCGACGTCAGCACACGCGGACTACCCGTTCGCCAAGTGGGGGTTGGTAATCGCGGCGCTGGGCACAATCACGCTCTTTACCGGCACGATGCAGGCGTTGAAACAGGAACAATCGAAGCGCCTGCTTGCGTTCCACAGCATCGGTCAGATCGGTTACATCCTGCTCGGCGCGGGAGCGTGCATTGCCCTGCTCGCCGGCCAGAACAACAAGCTGGCCGCGCTCGCCACGATCGGTCTGTTCGGCGCGCTGTTTCACGTGTTGAACCACGGCCTGTTCAAGGGCCTGCTCTTCCTCAACGCCGGCTCGATGCTCTACGCGACCGGCACGCAGGACCTCAACAAGATGGGCGGGCTGATGAAGTTCATGCCGCTGACGGCGATCACGACGATCGTGGCGTCGTTTTCGATCTCGGGCGTGCCGCTGTTCAACGGCTTCGTCAGCAAGTGGAGCATTTACGTCGCGACGATCCAGGGAAGCACTTCTGCCCGGTATCTCGCGGTCTGCGCCGTCATCGCCATCCTGACCAGCGCGCTCACGCTCGCGTCGTTCATCAAGTTTTTCGGCGTGAGCTTCCTCTCGCGCTCCAGCACGCTCGTCAACGAAAAGGCAGCCGCGACCGGCCGACTGGAAGTGGGGTGGTTGATGCAAACGCCGCAGGTCGTCCTCGCTTTGCTGTGCGTCCTGCTGGGCGTCGTGCCCGCCATCGGTTTCGGTCTGCTGCAACGCGCGCTGGACGCCAGCCGGCAGGGTCTCGGGGAAACGCTGGCAAACGCCGCGCCCATGACCAGCGGGCCGTTGGCCGGGATCGAACCGCTGCAAGCGACGGCGTTGTTCGTGCCGGTCGTACTCGCCGTGGTATTAGGCGTGGCGTTCCTCCTTGCGTTCCTTATCTCCCGGCTCGGCGGCGCGCCGCGACGTGCCGCTGTGCCATGGCTCTGCGGCTACGTCCGCGAAACGGATTGCCATCGGTACTCCGCCCACAACTTCTACGGCGAAATCAAACGCTACTTCCGCTGGCTCGGCGGCATGCCGCGTCCGCAGCCGGGCAAGCCTGCTCCCTTGGAGGAACACGGATATGGTCGCTCGTGACCGACTCAACCAGTTGAAAGCGAAGTTCGGCTCGGCCATCCAGCGCGCCGACCTGCCGTCCGACAGCCGCCTGTTTGTGTTCGTCGAACCGTCCGCGTTGAAGGCCGTCTGCCAACACATCTTCCGCGACCTCGACGCGCGCTACGTCATCAGCGTCGGCGCGGATGACCGGCCGTTCTCCGGGAGCTTCCTCATCGCGCACGATTTTGCGTTCGACGCGGATCACCTGCTGTGCAGCGTGCTCTGTCATCTGCCGGCCGACAACCCGAAGGTGGACAGCATCTCCGATGTCGTGCCCGCCGCCAACTGGGCTGAGCGCGAGATCCGCGACATGGTGGGAATCGAGCCGGTCGGCCATCGTTACTTGAAACGGCTCGTGCTGCCCGACGGTTGGCCGGACGGCGTGCATCCGCTGCGCAAGGACGTGCCGTGGAATCAAGTGCCGGAAGGGTTCGACGACGAGCGCGAGTTCAAGTTCGACGACCCGCCGGAGGGCTGCACGGTTGTTCCCTTCGGGCCGTTCCATCCGACGCTCGACGAGCCGGCGCATTTCCGACTCTACATCGAGGGCGAGACGGTGCGCGGCTGCGAGTACCGCGGGTTCATGGTGCATCGGGGAATCGAGAAGCTCGCCGAGTCGGTGCTCACCTACAACGAGATCCCGATGATGGCCGAGCGCATCTGCGGCATCTGCGGTTGCGTGCACAACGTGGCCTACGCGCAGGCCGTCGAGACCGCTGTGGCGATGAAACCGCCGCCGCGCGCCGAGTACATCCGCACGATCATGCTGGAGATCGAACGCCTGCACAGCCACCTGCTGTGGGTCGGGCTGGCCTGCCACATCGTCGGCTTCGACACGTTGTTCATGCAGAGCTTCCGTATCCGCGAACCGATCATGTGGATCGCCGAGAAAATCAGCGGCAACCGGAAGACCTACGCGCTCTGTGTCATCGGCGGCGTGCGTTGGAACATCACGCCGGAATTGAAAACCGAACTCCGGCAGGTGCTCGACAAACTCGAAACCGAATGGCGCGCGGTCGTGGATGCCGTCTCCGGCGACCGGAACATCCAGAAACGCACCCGGGGTGTGGGCGTGGCCGACCGGAATCTGGTGAAGAACGTCGGTCTCATCGGCCCGGTGGCGCGGGCCGCGGGCGCGCCGATTGATTGTCGCCGCGATCATCCGTACGCCGCCTACGACCGGGTGGACTTCGATGTCATCACCGAAACCGGCTGCGATGTCTGGTCGCGAGTGGTGGTGCGGATGAAGGAAGTGTTCGAGTCCATCAAGATCATCCGGCAATGCCTCGAGAAAATGGAGGACGGCCCGATCCAGTTGGAGGTGAAGGACGAACTCACGCCGGGACGGCTCGGCCTTTCCTCGGTCGAAGCCCCGCGTGGCGAAAGCCATCATTTCGTGATCACGGGCGAAAACAACCGACCGCGTCGCTGGCGAATCCGCGCGCCGACGTACCAGAACCTGCAAGCCGTCCCGGCGATGATCAAAGACCAGCAACTCGCCGACATGACGATTTCCCTGGGCAGCATTGACCCGTGTTTCTCCTGCACGGACCGGCTGGAGACGATTGACCTGAAGTCGGGCGCGACCCGGGTGTGGTCGCAGGAGGAGTTGTTGAAACTGGTGCGGCAACGAAAGGCGTGAAGCGATTATGCAACGCAGCATGATGTGGATGATCTTGAGCGGGCTGCTGAACGTGGCCGTGGTGCTCCTCGTCGCGCCGTTCTGCCAGGTCGTGCTGCGGAAGGTCACCGCCCGCGTGCAATCCCGGCAAGGCCCGCCGCTTCGGCAGCCGTACTTCGACCTGCTCAAACTTCTCGGAAAGGAAGACATCGAGTCCGGCGAGACGCCCCGGATGCAGCGGTTCGCGGTTTACCTCTCGCTCTCGACGATGCTGACCTTGGCGTGTCTCGTGCCGATGGGTTTCGGCGCGCCGATGAACGGCGCGGGCGATGTGATTCTGTTGATTTACCTGCTGACGCTGTGCAGCGTCTGCACGCTCCTCGCCGGGTTGGCGGCGGGTTCGACCTACTCGCTGGTCGGCATCAGCCGCGAAATGATGACGATGATCGCGCTCGAACCGTTGTTGGCGATCGCGATCGTGGTCGGCGCGGTGCACACCGGCTCGTTCCGACTCGACACCGTGCTCAACGGCTCGGTGTATGCGACCGACGGTTTCCCGTGGTCGGGGTTGATCATGCTCGCGGTGATGGTGCTTTCGTTCCAAGCGTTCGTGCAGCGCGTGCCGTTCGACATCTCCGAGGCGGAAACGGAAATCATGGAAGGACCGCTGATGGAGTATTCCGGGCCGAAGCTGGCGTTGTTCAAGTACGCCCAGATGGCGAAGCTGGTCATCTACAGCGGCTTGTTCGTGATGCTGTTCGTGCCGTGGGGCGCCGGGCTGCCGTTCCCGCTGGGCTGGCTGTTGTTTTGGGCGAAGGTGTTCGCGCTGGTGTTGGTCGTCACGCTCGTGGCCGCGACGCACGCGCGCTACCGGATTGACCAGGCCATCCGGTACTTCGCGAGCCTGCTGGCGGTGGCGTTGGTGGCGTTGGTGTTGGCGAGCTATGGCTACTGATTGAGGTGAACAATGTCTGCATGGAGCAAGCTCAAAGAAACGATCCTCTGCCTGAAGGCGGGCCGCGTGACGCTGCCCTACCCGGCTCAGGCTCGTCCCGCGCCGCCCAAGTTCCGCGGACGCCCGATTTTCGACGCGACCAAGTGCATCGGCTGCGCCGGGTGCGCCAACAACTGCCCGGCGCGCGAGATCCTCGTGTTCGACGTCTGCCAGGAGATTCGCATCCTGAAATATCTCGGCCGACGCTGCACCTATTGCGGGCGTTGCGCGGATGTGTGTCCCGAAAAGGCCATCACGATGAGCCAGGAATACGAGACCGCCACGAACAGTATTGGCGACCTCCAGCAGCGGCTGGAATTGTTCATGAGCACCTGCCAGCGTTGCGGGCGTTGCTTCAAAGAACCGTCTCCGCTCGAGCAGTTGAAACTGAAAGGCTACCGCTTCGATGATTTGCAGAACGAGCGTTGGATTTTCCGCTCCCGTGCGTACCTCGAAAGCGAGCCGGTGGTGGACGACGTGAAGATAGAACTGGAGTGAACCGCCATGCTGAAGAATCTCTGTCAGCGAATGTTCGGAAGGTCGTTGTGGGTCTATCACGCCAATAGCGGCGGCTGCAACGGCTGCGACATCGAAGTGTTGAACGTGTTGACCCCGTACTACGACGTCGAACGGTTCGGCATCAAACTCGTCGGCTCGCCTCGTCACGCGGACGTGATGCTCTGTCAGGGGCCGGCCATGCGTTCCACGGCGAAGGCGTTGAAGCGCGCTTATGAAGCCATGCCCGCGCCCAAGCTCGTCTTCGCCATCGGATCGTGCGCCTGCGGCGGCGGCATCTGGTACGACTCGTACTCCGTGATCGGACCGGTCGAGAGGATCATTCCGGTGAGCTTCTACATTCCCGGCTGCCCGCCGCGTCCCGAAGCGATCATTTACGGCGTGGCGGTGGCGGTCGGGCTGGTGGACAAAAAGACGGCTCCCGTTCAGTTCAAACAACTGGAGTTGCCGATCCCGCGCTATCATCCGAGCGATCTTCGACGCGAAGGCGAGTTGGTCATCTACGAAAAAATCGAGAAGGTGTAATTTGACAGGCTGTCTGATTTTGCCGGTGAGGCCTGCCAGTTTGTCCTGCGCTTTCACGCGCAGTTGATCCCGTCGGCTCCGATTCGACCGCTTTCAGGTCACTTCCGCGCTACGCGGAATCACTCCACGCGTTGGCAGATGCGATGCTGCCGGGAAAGCAGCTTCCAAACAAGGCTTGACCATGTATCTGTCACTTCAAGCCGAGAGAGAATCCACGAGGCGTAGCTTGTCTCCATCGTGCCCTGCGCTGAACCGCGCACGAACCACCGGAGCGTTGCCATGAAAACGCTCGTCCTCGGTTTCGGGAATCGCAGTCGGCGCGACGACGGTGCGGGGTGGGAGGTCGTCGAGCGGTTGAGGGATCTCGCTCTGCCGGATGTCGAATTGCAGACCGCCCACCAACTCGACCTGGCCATGGCCGAAACGGTCAGCGAATTCGACCTGGTCATCTTCGTGGACGCCGCGGTGCCGAACGGTCTGCCGTTCGTGTCGCGCGAGGTGGTGAAGCCGCAAGGGAGAGAGAGCGTCGCGTCGCATTTTGTCTCTCCGTCCGACCTGATCACTGTGTGCGCGACGCTGTATGGACGCCCACCGGAAGCGATGCTGTTCACCATCCCGGCCCGCGACCTGAACTTCGGCGAACACCTTTCGCCCCGAGCCGAAGCCGATGCCCGGTCGGTCGCGGGCGAAATTGCGGAGTTGACCGGGCTGCTGCGGCACAACAGCGCGGCGAAGCACAACCCGGAGGTCGCCTGTGCATGAGATGTCCATCGTGCTGGACCTGATCAAGGTCGTGCAGCGGGAACTCGAAGCCCACCCGGGCTTGGCGGTGCGCATCGTGCGACTGCGAATCGGCAAGCTGCGCCAGGTCGCGCCGGAGACATTGCAGTTCTGTTACGAGATCGCCACACGCGACACTCCGCTGGCGGGTTCGCAACTGGAGATCGAGACGGTGCCGCCCGCCGCCCGCTGCGAAGGGTGCGCGACAGAGTTCGAGGTCTGGGAGAATTGGTTCGAGTGTCCGCACTGTCATTCCGGCGACGTTCGTCTGCTGTGCGGCCGGGAACTCGAACTGGTGAGCTTCGAGCTGGAGCACGCCGGCGAACTGGAGACAACCGCGAGGAGTTGAGTCACATGAAAACCATTCAACAAACCATCAAGTACGACGCGGAGCGGGACAAGAGTTTTCCGCGCGAGATCATGAGGTTGCCGGGCTGCGAGAAGTTGTTCGGCTGCATTCAATGCGGCACGTGCTCGGCCACCTGCCCGATGAGCGTCTATATGGACTACACGCCGCGGCAGTTGATGGCGCTGACGCGGGCGGGCTTCAAGAAGGAGGTGCTCGGCAGTTTCACCATCTGGCTCTGCTCGTCGTGCTATGCGTGCACGGTGGACTGTCCGAAGCAAATCAAGATCACCGACATCATGTACGCCCTGAAACGCCGCGCGATCCGCGACGGCGTGTATCCGAACAGCCACTTCCCGATTCCCGTGCTGGCGCGCGAGTTCTTCAAGATGGTGCGTTCGCGCGGGCGGATCACCGAGAGCCGGTTGGTCATGCGGTTGTTCCTGCTCACGAACTGGCTCGCGCTGGTGAAGACATGGCGGCTCGGATTGAACCTGATGCGCACGGGCCGGTTCTCGCTGAAAACGGAGACGATGGCGCAGCCGAAACAGCTCGCGCCGCTGTTTGAAGGAGGCGTAAAATGAAATACACCTACTACCCCGGCTGCTCACTCAAAGGCACGGGCCGCGCGTACGAGGAATCGTTGCTCGCGGTGTTCGACGCGCTCGGCGTTGACCTCGAGGAACCGAAGGACTGGAACTGCTGCGGCGCGACGGCGTACATGTCGGTGAGCCAGGACACCGCTTTCGTGCTCGCCTCGCGCAACCTCGTCCTGGCCGGGAACAACTCGGACGGCATGCTTGCGCCGTGCAGCGGCTGTTATCTCGTGCTTAAGAAGACCCAGCATTACGTCGCCGAGTACCCGGCGGTCGCGGACGAAGTCCACAAGGCGTTGCAGCGCGCGGGGCTGAAGTACAACGGCAACGTCAAAGTTCGCCACCCACTCGATGTGCTCGTGAACGACATCGGCCTGGACGCGATCAAGAAGGCGGTGAAGTCGCCGCTCAAAGGCTACAAGGTCGCGCCGTACTACGGCTGCCAGATCGTGCGACCGTACGCGACGTTCGATCACCAGACCTATCCCGTGCTCATGGACAAGCTGCTGCAGGCGCTCGGCGCGGAAGTGGTGAGGTATCCGCTCAAAACCCGGTGCTGCGGCGGCAGTCTCACGGGAACGATCCCCGAGGTCGGAGAGAGGCTGAGTTTCCTGCTGCTCAAGGAAGCCCAGAAGCGCGGTGCGAACGTCATTGCCACCGTCTGCCCGCTCTGCCAGTTCAACCTCGATTCCTATCAGGACGACATTGCCCGGCGCTGGGAGCGCGTGACGATGCCGGTCGTCTATTTCACCCAATTGATCGGCCTGGCGCTTGGCCTGCCGGCAAAGGTACTGGGGCTGAAACGCTGCATCGTGCCGATTGAACCTTTGCTCGAACCACAGGAGGTGGCCGCATGAAACCACAACCCAACGGCGAGATTCGCATCGGATTCTACGTCTGCCATTGCGGCACAAACATCGCCGGCAAGATCCACGTCAAGCAAGTCGCCGAGTTTGCCGCGACGCTGCCGCACGTGGCCGTCGCTCGCGATTACAAATACATGTGCTCCGACCCCGGGCAGGACCTCGTCCAAAAGGACATCAAGGAGCACCAGCTCAATCGCATCGTCGTGGCGGCTTGTTCGCCGCACATGCACGAACACACGTTCCGCCGCGCATGCGAGATGGCCGGGCTCAACCCGTACTACTTCCAGATGGTGAACATCCGGGAACACGACTCCTGCGTTCACGAAGGTCACGAGATCACCACCGATAAAGCCAAGGACCTCGTCCGCGCTGCGGTGCGCCGCGTGGCGTTGCACCGGCCTCTGGAGCGGCGGCGCGTGCCCATTCATCCCGACGTGCTCGTGGTCGGCGGCGGCATTGCCGGCATCCACGCGGCGTTGACGCTCGGCAACGCGCACAAGAACGTCTATCTCGTCGAACGCGAGCCGACCATCGGCGGCCACATGGCGATGTTCGACAAGACGTTCCCGACGCTCGATTGCGCGGCGTGCATCCTGACGCCGAAGATGAACGCGGTGAAAACCCACCCCAGGATCAAGATGTGGACGTACTCCGAGGTGGTGAAGGTGGACGGCCACATCGGCGATTACAAGGTGACGATCCGCCGCAAGCCGCGGTACGTGATCGAGAATCTTTGCGTCGGCTGCCGGGCGTGCATCGAGGCGTGCGTGTATAAGGACGCGCGCTTCCCGGACGAGTTCAACCTCGGCCTCGGCAAACGCAAGCCGGTCTATATTCCGTTCCCGCAGGCGACGCCCGCGGTGGCCGTGTTCGATCCCGACACCTGCATCCAACTCAAGACGGGCAAGTGCAAGAAGACCTGTCTCGAAGCGTGCGACCGCGACGCCATCAACTTCGATCAGAAGGAGGAGATCATCCAGATCGAGGTCGGCACCATCATCATCGCCACCGGCTTCAAGACGTTCGACCCGAACCGTCTGCCGCAGTACGGCTACGGGACGTATCCGAACGTCTATACGTCGCTGGAGGTCGAGCGGCTCGTCAACGCCAGCGGCCCGACCAGCGGCGAGGTCCTCCTGCGCGACGGCAGCAAGCCGAAGTCGGTCGGCATCGTCCACTGCGTCGGCTCGCGCGACAACCGCACCAACCGCTGGTGCAGCCGGGTGTGTTGCATGTACTCGATGAAACTCGCCCACCTGATCAAGGAGCACACCGACGCCGAGATCTTCAACTTCTACATAGACATCCGCGCGCCCGGGAAGGGCTACGAGGAATTCTACGAGCGATTGCAGGAGGAGGGTGTCCACTTCATCCGCGGCCGCGTCGCCGAGGTCACCGACTGGGCGATGACGAAAGAGGAAGACGGCAAGCTCGTGATCCGCGTCGAGGATACGCTGGCCGGATTCGTCCGCCGCATCCCGGTGGACATGGTGGTGTTGTCGGTCGGCCTCGAACCACAGGCCGACGCGCAGGACGTGCGCCGACTGTTCAACATCAGTTGCTCGACCGAGGGCTGGTACTTGGAGCGTCACCCAAAGCTCGCGCCCGTGAACACGTTCACCGATGGCGTGTTCCTCGCCGGCTGTTGCCAGGGGCCGAAGGACATCCCGGACACGGTGGCGCAAGCGGGCGCGGCGGCGGCGGAGGCGCTCACGTTCATTGATGCCGGCTACGTCGAGCTTGAGCCGTACACGGCGCACGTCGTCGAGGAGGATTGCTCGGGCTGCAAGACCTGCATCCCGCTGTGTTCCTACAACGCCATCTCGCTCGATCCCGTCACGAAGAAGGCCGTCATCAGCGACGTGGCGTGCAAAGGCTGCGGCGTCTGCGCCGCGGCGTGTCCGTCGGGTTCAATCCGGCAAAACCTGTTCGAAGACGAGGAGATCTTCGAGGAGATCCAGGGGGTGTTGACCTATGCCTGAACCACTACACAACCACGAACACGATCACGCGACCGGCTCGCATCACGGGTTCGAGCCGAAGATCGTCGCGTTCTTTTGCAACTGGTGCACGTACATCGCCGCCGACCTTGCCTGCACCTCCCGGATGCGTTATGCGCCGAACGTGCGCGTCATCCGGGTGATGTGCTCCGGGAGGGTTGACCCGCAATTCGTGATAGACGCCTTTGCGCGCGGCGCGGACGGTGTGCTCGTCGGCGGTTGCCATCCGGGCGACTGCCATTACATCGAGGGGAACTACAAGACGCTGCGCCGATTCCATCTGCTCAAGCGGATGCTGCACGACCTGGGCATCGAGGAGGAGCGTGTGCGCCTCGAGTGGATCTCCGCGTCCGAGGGCGAGAAACTGCGCTGGGCCGTCAACGACATGGTCGCGAAACTTCGTCCGCTCGGCCCGTTGCAAGTGCCCGCCCATCATCGGGACTGGGACAAGGAGACGGAACATCTCGCCGAACAAATCGCAGCGAAAGAGGAAGGAGTCGCTCATGCCAGCCAAACCTAAGATCGGATTCTACTGGTGCGCCGGGTGCGGCGGCTGCGAGGAATCCGTGGTGGACCTCGCCGAGGACATCCTCATGGTGCTCGACGCCGTCGAGATTGTTTTCTGGCCGGTCGCGCTCGACTTCAAGAAGCACCACGTCGAGGCGATGCCCGACAACTTGATCACCGCGACGTTGATCAACGGCTCGATTCGCACCTCCGAGCAGGAGGAAATGGTCCGCCTGCTTCGTCGCAAAAGCCAGGTGCTCATCGCCTACGGCGCGTGCGCGCACAACGGCGGAATCCCGAGCCTTGCCAACCAGTTCCCGCGCGAGCGGATTCTCAAATACGTGTACGAGGAATCGCCGACCGTGGTGAACGAATCGAAGACGCGGCCGGTAACCAGTCATCGCGACAACGGCGACACGGTGACGCTGCCGGAGTTTCGCAACCTCGTCCGCGCACTCGATCAGGTCGTCGAGGTTGACTACTACCTTCCCGGCTGCCCGCCGACGCCGAAGCTGTTGAAAGAGGCGGTGCTCGCGCTGCTGTCCGGGAAGCTGCCGCCGAAGGGCAGCGTGCTCGCGCCCGACATCGCCGTGTGTCAGGAATGCCCGCGCATTGACAGCAAGCCGGCCGACCTGAGTCTCACGGAGTACAAGCGCCCGCACGAAGGATTGATCGAGCCGGACAAATGTCTGCTCGCCCAGGGCGTCGCGTGCATGGGTCCGGCGACGCGCGGCGGTTGCGAGGCTGCCTGCATCACAGGCAACATGCCCTGCACCGGCTGCTTCGGGCCGACCAGCCGCGTCCAGGATCACGGCGCGAAAATCCTGAGCTTTCTTTCAGGCAATGTCGCTGCCAAGGACAATGAGGCGATCGAACAGAGTCTCAGCGGCATCCCCGATCCCGTGGGCACGTTCTATCGCTACGGTCTCGCGAAATGCCGGCTCAGAGGGAGGGTGCAGTCATGAACGAATCAGTCCAAAAGGTCTTCAACGAAGCTCACCACAATGCCGGGCAATCCTACCTCACGCGTCGCCGGGTCGTCGTTGACCCGATCACGCGCCTCGAAGGGCACGGCAAAATTGACATCTTCCTCGACCCGAAGGGCGATGTGGACAAGGCGTATTTTCAGGTGCCGGAGCTGCGCGGGTTCGAGGTGTTCTGCCTCGGGCGTCCCGCGGAAGACATGCCCCAGATCACGTCGCGCATCTGCGGCGTCTGTCCGACGGCGCACCACATGGCCTCCACCAAGGCGCTCGACGATCTTTACAAGGTCGAACCGACTTCCGCGGCGAAGAAAGTCCGCGAGCTGGTTTATTGCACCTTCATGCTCGAAGACCACGCGCTCCACGTCTATATCCTCGGCGGCCCGGACTTCATCGTCGGGCCGGACGCGCCGCCGGAGTTGCGCAACGTCGTCGGCGTCATCCAGAAAGTTGGCGTCGAGGTTGGCAAGAAGGTCATCTCGATGCGTCGCCGGCTGCGCGAGTTGATCGCGTACGTCGGCGGCAAGGTCATTCATCCCGTCTTCGGCCTGCCGGGAGGCGTGGCCAAGGGCATCAGCGCCGACAAGTTGCCGGAGCTACAGCAACTCGCCCGGGACGGGCTGGAGTTTGCGACGTTCACGTTGCAGGTCTTCAAGGACATCGTGCTGCGCAACGCCGACTACGTGAACCTCATCAAGTCCGACACTTACACGCACCGCACGTACTACATGGGCCTGGTGGGCGAGCGGAACAAGGTCAATTTCTACGACGGCCAGATCCGGGTGGTCACGCCCGACGGCAAAGAGTACGCGAAGTTCGCGCCGCAACAGTATCGCGATTTCGTGGCCGAACACGTCGAGCCGTGGAGCTACGTGAAGTTCTGCTATCTCAAGCCGGTCGGCTGGAAAGGATTCGCCGACGGCGCGGAGAGCGGCATCTACTCGGTCGCGCCGTTGGCCCGCCTCAATGCGGCCGACGGCATGGCCACGCCGCTGGCGGAGAAGGCGTACGAGGAAATGTACACAGTGCTGGCCAGTGAGCCGGTGCATCACACGCTCGCGAACCATTGGGCGCGCGTCGTCGAGATGCTCTACGCGGCCGAGCGGATGAACGAGTTGCTCGCCGACCCCGAGATCACGAGTAAGGACCTGCGCGTCATTCCGACCGCGAAACCGACGGTCGGCATCGGCGTGGTCGAAGCCCCGCGCGGCACGTTGTTCCATCATTACGAGACCGACGCGAACGGCATCCTGACGAAGGTCAACCTGATCGTCGCCACGCAAAACAACAGCGCCCGCATGGCGATGAGCGTGGAGAAAGCGGCGAAGGGACTGATCCACGGCGGCAAGGTGAGCGAAGGCCTGCTCAACAAGATCGAGATGGCCTTCCGCGCCTACGACCCGTGCCACGCCTGCGCCACGCATGCGATGGGGCAGACGCCATTGATTGTCGCAGTGCATGACGCTCAAGGCAAGGTGTTGCAGACACTCCGCCGGGACTGACGGTTTGTCTATCAACGTGATCCCCGGCCTGGCTGGAGACTCGTCCTGACAGGAAGTCAGGGCGGGTGGGTTGTATCCGCCAAATTGTCAGAGGCGACCCTGCCGAATTCTGCTGATTTCCCGCCTTCCAGGCGCGGCATTGGCGGTGCTGGCCTGATTGACAGCGCGTTATGAACATCAAAGTGCTCCGCAACATCCTGGAAGCGAACGATGAAGTTGCGACGCGAATTCGCGACCAACTCGCCGCCAAACATATCACCGCGATCAATCTCATCAGCTCGCCCGGCGCCGGCAAGACCTCCCTGCTGGAACAGACCATTCCCGCGCTCACACCTCGCTTCCGCATCGCCGTGCTCGAAGGCGACATCGCGACCACGCGCGACTCGGAACGGATCCAGAAGCTCGGCGTGCCCGTCGTGCAACTTCTTACCGGCGGCGCGTGTCATCTCGATGCGCCGTTGGTGCAGAAGGGACTCGGCGAACTCGACCTCGACGCGCTTGATCTCCTCTTCATCGAAAACGTCGGCAACATCGCCTGCCCGGCCGAGTTCGATCTCGGCGAAACCGCCAAGGTCGGCATCCTCAGCGTGACCGAAGGGCACGACAAGCCCGCCAAGTACCCACTGCTCTTTCACGAAGTCAGCGCGCTGGTGTTGAACAAGATGGACCTGCTCCCCCACACGGATTTCAACTACGAGCAATTCCTCGCCGACTTCCGCAAGCTCAACGGCTCCGCGCCCATCTTCCGCGTCTCGTGCAGGCCGGGCCAGGGCATCGGCGAGTGGACGCACTGGCTGGAGCACGTGATGGAAGGAGAACTCCACGTCGCGCCGCACACGCACAGCCGCGACGCGCTGGCGGACATCGTGCAGCCCCACCAACATCCACACAGAGAATCCCGGGGGGAGGTCGTACGCGGATGATGAGGGAGGCGGAACTTCTTCAACCAAGATGCCGTTCGCCCGAGCGGGTGCGACTGCGGCTGGCGATCCGCGGCGCGGTGCAGGGAGTGGGCTTTCGACCGTTCGTGTATCGGCTCGCGACGCAACTCGGCCTGGCCGGCTGGGTCAACAATTCTTCCCAAGGCGTCCTCATCGAAGTCGAAGGCGGGCGCGAGCAGGTCGAGGAATTCCTGCTGCGGATCGAGTCGGAGCGACCGCCGCTGGCTTCACTCCAGAGCATCGAGCCGACTTTCCTCGATGTCGTTGGCTACCGGACGTTCGAGATTCGCGCCAGCAGCGACTCGGGCGAACCGACCGCGCTGGTGTTGCCCGACATCGCCACCTGTGCCGACTGCGTGCGAGAGATTCTCGATCCGCGCGACCGCCGGCATCGCTATCCGTTCGCGAACTGCACCAACTGCGGCCCGCGGTTCAGCATCATCGAGTCGTTGCCGTACGACCGTGCCAACACCACGATGCGACGCTTCGAGATGTGCCCGGCCTGTCGCGCCGAATACGAAGACCCGCGCAACCGCCGTTTCCACGCCCAGCCGAACGCCTGTCCCCGCTGCGGCCCGCATCTCGAATTGTGGAATCAACACGGCAAGACGCTCGCCTCGCACGACGAAGCGCTGCTTGCCGCCACCGACGCCATCCGCGCCGGAGCGATCGTCGCAATCAAAGGGCTGGGTGGATTCCATCTCCTCACCGACGCGCGCAGCAACGACGCGGTTGGCCGGCTCCGCCAGCTCAAACGCCGCGAGGAAAAACCGCTCGCGATCCTGTGCCCGTCGCTGGAAGCGGTCGAGGAATGCTGCGTTGTGTCCGATCTGGAGCGGCGACTGTTGCGCTCGCCGGAAGCGCCGATCGTGTTGGTCCGACGCCGAACGGAGGCCGTCGTGTCGAACGCCGTCGCGCCCGGCAACCCGTATCTCGGCGTGATGTTGCCCTACACACCCTTGCATCACCTCCTCATGGCGGAGCTGGGATTCCCGGTTGTGGCGACGAGCGGCAATCTCTCCGACGAACCGATCTGCACCGACGAACGCGAGGCACTCGAACGACTGGCCGGCATCGCCGACCTGTTCCTCGTGCATGATCGCCCCATCGCGCGGCCCGTGGACGATTCCGTCGTGCGGGTGGTGCTCGGACGCGAGTTGGTGCTGCGTCGCGCTCGAGGCTATGCGCCGTGGCCGGTCCCGTTCCATCGGCCGTTGCCGCCGTTGCTGGCGGTCGGCGGTCATCTGAAAAACACGGTGGCCGTGTCGGCAGGCGGAAACATCTTTCTCAGCCAACACATCGGAGATTTGGAAACGACCCAAGCGCTCGCTGCTTTTCAACGCGTGATCGCGGACTTCGGGAACTTGTACGGCGTGCAACCCTCCGCTGTCGCCTGTGATTTGCATCCCGACTATCACTCGACCCGGTTCGCGAAGAATCTGAGTGCCCAAGTGCCCCAGCTCTCCGGCACCAAGGCACTTGGTTTGACAATGTCAGCTTGGAGGGAAACGCCGATGTTCGCTGCTGATCTCATTAACACCCCGCTTCAGCGGGGTGATCAGCGTGCAGGAAGCGGAGAAAACCGTTTCAACGGTTTCCGTGGCGGCGGGAAAACCGTTGAAACGGTTCTCGCCTCTGCCCCCTCGGAGTTCACCCCGCTGAAGCGGGGCGTTAATGAGAATCTGAGGAAGACGGTCGAATGTGGCATTGTCAGATCAGGCACTCCGGCACTGATTTCCGTGCAACACCACGTTGCGCACGTGCTGGCCTGCATGGCCGAGAACGAACTCGACGGTCCCGTGTTCGGCGTGTCGTGGGACGGTACCGGTTACGGCCCGGACGGCACCGTCTGGGGCGGCGAGTTTCTGCGAGTCGAGCGGACGTCGTGGCAGCGCCTCGCCCATTTCCGCACGTTCCCGCTGCCGGGCGGCGAGACTGCGGTGCGCGAACCGAGACGTGCGGCGCTGGGATTGTTGCACGCACTGTATGGAGATGCCGCCCTGGAAATGGGCGCGCTTCCGACGCTGCGTGCGTTCTCGGGAAATGAACTGGGTGTCCTGCGCTCGATGCTCAACCGAAAACTCAACTCCCCGCTTACCTCCAGCGTCGGCCGACTCTTTGATGCGGTGGCTTCCCTCGTCGGGTTGCGGCAACGAACCCGTTTCGAAGGACAGGCGGCGATGGAGCTGGAATTCGCGGTCGAGCGATTCGAGACGGACGCCCGGTACGAATTCGAGATCACCGGCGAGATCGTGGACTGGGCGCCGATGATCAGGGCGATTGTCGCCGACGTGAAAGCGGGTCTTGTCCCGGGCGAGATCGCGGCCCGATTTCACAACACCCTCGCGGAGATCATCGTGACGGTGGCGCGTCGCGTGGGTGAGCCGCGCGTGGCTCTGAGCGGCGGCTGTTTCCAGAACCGCTGCCTCACCGAGCGGGCCGTGCTGCGGCTGCGCGAGGCGGGATTCCGTCCGTACTGGCATCAGCGCGTCCCGCCCAACGACGGCGGCATCGCGCTCGGTCAGGCGGTCGCGGCGTCGTTCGCCACAGCGGGAGAGTGACCGTATGTGTCTGGCTATTCCAGGAAAAATTCTCAGCGTGAGTGAAGGCGACTCGTTGTCGAGAACGGGCAAGGTCAGCTTCGGCGGAATCGTCAAGGAGGTGAACCTGGCCTGCGTGCCCGAGGCGACGGTTGGCGACCATGTGATCGTGCACGTCGGTTTCGCGCTCAGCAAGCTGGATGAATCGGAAGCGGCCCGCGTGTTCGAGTACCTTGCACAGATGGACGAGTTGCGCGATCTGGAGACGGCGCCGCCATGAGGTTCATTGACGAATACCGCGACGCCCGGGCCGCACAACGATTCGCCCGAGCCATCGCCGCGATCACGACCCAACCCTGGACGATCATGGAGGTGTGCGGCGGACAAACGCACTCGATTGTGCGCTTCGGGATTGATGAACTCTTGCCGAAAGAAGTGACGCTGGTGCACGGTCCGGGCTGCCCGGTCTGCGTCACGCCGGTCGAGTTGATTGACAAAGCCATTGAGATCGCCGCGCGGCCGGAGGTGATCTTCTGTTCGTTCGGCGACATGCTGCGCGTGCCGGGAACGCAGCGAGACTTGTTTACGGTGAAAGCCCGGGGCGGCGACGTGCGCGTGGTGTATTCGCCGCTCGATGCGCTCAAGCTGGCGCGTGAGAACCCCGGGCGCGAGGTTGTATTCTTCGCCGTCGGCTTCGAAACCACCGCGCCCGCCAATGCCATGGCGGCATATCAGGCGCGGCGCGACGGCCTCCGCAACTTCTCGATGCTTGTCTCGCACGTGCTCGTGCCGCCCGCCATGGAGGCGATCCTTTCGTCGCCGCGCAATCGCGTACAAGGTTTCCTCGCGGCGGGCCATGTCTGCACGGTGATGGGTTACACCGAGTACGAACCGATCGCTCGCAAGTATCGCGTACCGATCGTGGTGACCGGCTTCGAACCGCTCGACATCCTGCACGGCCTGCTCATGTGCATTCAGCAGTTGGAAGGAGGACGCGCCGAGGTCGAGAATCAATACACGCGCTCCGTTCAACGCGAAGGCAACCGGCCCGCCCAACAACTGATCCGGGAAGTCTTCCGCGTCGTGCCGCGCAAATGGCGGGGCGTTGGGGAAATCGCGCATAGCGGCCTGGCCTTGCGCGGTGAGTATGCAGGGTTCGACGCGGAGCAACGCTTTGGCGTCGCCCACCTGACCGCGGAGGAAAGCCGGGAGTGCATCAGCGGTCTGGTCTTGCAGGGCTTGAACAAGCCGCACGAGTGCCCGGCCTTCGGCACGCATTGCACGCCCGAGCATCCACTCGGCGCAACGATGGTTTCCTCGGAAGGCGCGTGCGCCGCTTATTACCGGTACCGCAAACAACCGGTGCAGCAGGAAGTTCACGCATGAGCGCGCCGGAAGACTTCACGCCCCGTTGCCCGCTGCCGATCACGGATTACCCGGACATCCAACTCGCCCACGGTGGCGGCGGCAAGTTGATGCATCAGCTCATCGAGAAGCTCTTCGTGTCGTCGTTCCGCAACCCGTTGCTGGAGGCCCGGCACGACGGCGCGGTGTTCGAGATCGGCGGCAAACGGCTGGCGTTCACGACCGACTCGTACGTGGTTCGCCCGCTGGTGTTCCCCGGCGGCGACATCGGCTCGCTGGCCGTCCACGGCACGGTGAACGATCTCGCCATGTGCGGCGCGCGTCCGTTGTATCTGAGCGCGGGGTTCATCATCGAAGAAGGATTGCCGCTGAAAACGCTTTGGCGCGTGACGCAATCCTTGAAGCAGGCGGCCGAAGCTGCCGGGGTGCAACTGGTCACGGGCGACACCAAGGTCGTGGACAAAGGCAGGGGCGACGGCCTCTACCTCAACACTGCCGGCATCGGCGTCATCGAACACGAACTCACGATCGCGCCTTCGAGTGTGCGCGCGGGCGATGTGATCCTGCTCAATGGCGACGTGGGCCGGCATGGCATTGCCATCATGGCTGTGCGCGAAGGGCTGGCGTTCGAGTCCACCATCGAAAGCGATTCCGCCCCGTTGGCGGGGTTGGTGATGGAATTGATCAGGGCGGGAGTGGAGGTGCATTGCCTGCGCGACCTGACTCGTGGTGGCCTGGCCACCGCGCTGGTGGAGATTGCTGAGACCGCGTCCGCGAACATTCACATCGAGGAAAATGCGATCTCCGTCCGCGAAGAAGTGCGCGGCGCGTGCGAGCTCCTCGGTCTCGATCCTTTGTACGTGGCCAACGAAGGCAGGTTCATCGCGTTCGTTCCCGAAATTGAGGCGGCACGCGCGCTGACGATCATGAAATTGAACCCGCTGGGCGCCGACGCTCGGGTGATTGGCAAGGTGAGGGAACTCGGCGCCGGATTGGTCACCGTTGCGAGCCAGCTTGGCACCAGTCGCGTTGTGGACATGCTGAGCGGGGAACAGTTGCCTCGGATCTGTTGAGCGGAGGCAACCATCCGCAGCTTCATGCTTGTCGCTTGCGAAGTGTATTCTTCACCTTATCCCAATCCATCACCTTCTCGCGGCCTTCGTCCACAGCCTTGCGACGCTCATCGAGGAGCTGCTTGTGGCAGTCGGGGACAGGCACGCCGTCCGCGCGGGATCGCAATTCCTCCCAGATTGCCTCCATGATCTGAAGCTTCTGGTTGCGGGGGAGTCGGCGAACCTGTGTGATGCTCATTCCAAAATGAACATACCCTGCCGCGATGCGTTAGAAAACCATTTTGCCAAGGCCCTGAGCCGGATGTGGCGGTTGGGTGGATCTGACTGACACCTTGTCGCGGACACACGCGATGCTGACAGTCTGTCTTGATCGGACGCGGGCCCAGTGAGATGGTTTCAACCGAATCGCGCCCAAATCCAACTTTCCCAAGCTTGCCTCCCGCGTGGCAACAATGGTGCTCAGGGGACGAGGTGTATGATTGTGCTCGCGCACCTCGTGTCGAAATGAGCGGAGTCGCCCCATGCCCAAAGAAATGACTTCCCGCGAGCGCATCTTCTGTGCGCTCGAACGCGGCGTGCCCGATCGCGTGCCGTTGTACGAAGCGGTCGTGGATGAAGGCGTGATGCAGGCGCTGTTGCCGGGATGCGACTATTACCGGTTCATCGAATGGATCGGCCTCGATAACGCCGGACTCAACCGCAGTTCGTGGCGTCGCGACAACGTCGAGTACGTGGACAAGGAGAAAGGCTGGTTCAAGGACGCGTGGGGCGTGATCCGCGCGTTCGGCCCCGAGAGCACACCGTACCCGATCAAAGGACCAATCGAGCAACCCGAAGACCTCAAGACCTACCGGCCACCCGATCCGAACGCGCCCGGGGTGCTCGGTCATTTACCGGAAGTGATCGAGCGGTTCAAGGGCAAGAAGGCGATCACGATCATCGGACGCGACGGGTTCTTCAATCCGTCGTTCCTGCGCGGCGAGGCGCAGTTCCTGATGGACATGATCGAGAACCCGAAGCTCGTCCACGAACTGATCGAGGTTTGTCTCAGCTACGACATCCCCTACATGCGCCGCTGCATCCGGGCGGGGGCGGAGGTTGTCGTGTTCGGCGATGACTACGCCGACAAAAACGGCCCCGTCATGTCACCGAAACATTTCCGCGAGTTCATTTTTCCCGCGCTCAAGAAAGTCGTGAAAGCCGCAAAGGACGAAGGCGCGTACGTGATCAAGCACACTGACGGCAACATCATGCCATTGCTCGACATGATCGTCGAGGCGGGCGTGCACGGCCTGAACCCGATTGAGCCGGTGAAGAACATGGACATCGCCGAGATCAAAAAGAAGTACGGCGACCGGCTGGCGTTGATCGGCAACATTGATTGCGGCGACCTGCTTTGTTTCGGCACGCCGCAGCAGGTGCGCGAAAAGGTGAAGTGGACGATCCAAGCTGCCGGCTACAACGGAGGTTTCATCCTCGCCAGTTCGAACAGCATCCATTCCTCGGTGAAGCCCGAGAACTATCGGGCGATGTGCCAGGCGTGCCGGGAGTTTGGGAACTATCCGCTGTCCATCTGAAGGAACAACCATGACCAATAAACTTCGAGTGGGAATCGCCGGGGCCTCCGGCTGGATGGCGGGGGCATTGTCCGTGGGCGTTGAGTACGACGAAAAGGGCTTCGATGTAAAGACACGGAAAGGCAGCAAGAGCCGGTTGTCCGCCGTCACTGCTCTCTGCGACCTCAAGGAGAGCGTCATGCACGAGCGGAAACAGGAACTCGGCCTCGACAGTGCGCGCTGTTTCACTTCCTACGACGAGATGCTCAAATCCGACGCGGTGGACGCCGTCGTGGTGGCCGTGCCGAACAACCTCCACGTTGCGTTCGCGCTCAAGGCGCTGGAGGCGGGGAAGCATCTGTTTCTGGAAAAGCCGTTCGCCACGACTGCGGAAGACTCGCGCCGATTGATCCAGGCCACCAACCAGTCGCCCGTGACGACCAAGCTCGACTACATCCTCGTGCTCTACGACGAACAGCAGAACCTCCGGCGGTTGATCGAACAGGGCGCGTTCGGAAAGCTCGCCTCGACGCACTTCACCTACCGGCACCCGATCCAGGTGGCGCAATCCGCTGACCAGATCTGGAAGCTTTCGCGCGTCAAGAGCGGGGGCGCTGTGCCGATGGGCATTTGCCACGCGATCTCGTTGACGGTCTATCAAGTGAACGCCGCGCCGCAGACCGTGATCTGCAAGAGTTCGCCGCCCAAGGTGCGGGCGTTCGATTACGACTCGCAGCTCGACATGTTGATCGTGTTCGAGAACGGCGTCGTCGGCCTCGTGCAGGGGAACATTGATTTTGCCGAGAAATACGACGCGCGCCACACGGTCATCGGCACGGAGGGCCAGTTCGATTACAACCCCTACAACCCGCTCGAAAGTCGGGTAATGTGGTCGTCGAAAGTGTTGAACCGCGCCTACGCGCCCGATCCGAAGTTCGCCCACCATCACCTCGACAGCGGCGACGTGTGGAAACATCAGTGTGGCCGGACCGTTCAGGAGTTCGTCCAGCACGCGCTCAAGAAGGAGAAAGATCCGTTGCTCGGCCTCGAGTCGCCGCTGGTCCGTCGCACCGAGGCCATCATCTGGGCCGCCGAACAATCCGCCCGCGAAGGCAGCCGGCCTGTGTCTGTCGCGGCCTACTTGGGGTAAACGATGACCCGCCCAAGCCCCGGCTACGGAGCGATGCTGTCGCCCAAGGTCTGGTCCCGTATCGAGGCGTCCATGAACATGGCCGAGGGCGATCGCGTGCCGATCTGGGATTACATAGACAACGCGGCGGTCGTGGATCATTTCCGCCACGAGGGCGACGACCTTGATGCCGCGATGGTCCGGGTTTATCACGGTCTGGGCATTGACCTGTGCCGCGGCTACGGTCTGGCGTTCCGCGAAGAGGACGAAGGTACCGTGAAGGAGGAACCTGAGGTCCAGTCGGTCGTCTCGGGCCTCACCCGCTGGGTTTCGCGCTACACCATTCGGTCGCTTGATGACTTGCGCGGCTACGAAGTAAAGCCGATCAGCGACGAGCAGATCGCCCTGTGGGTGAAGGACACCCGACACCGGCAGGCACAGTTCGCGCCCGACACGATGTACGTGCCCGGCCATGGCTGCGGGTTTCACGCGACGTACGGCCTGATGGGACAGCAGCTTTTCAGTTACGCCATCTACGACGCCCGCGAGGAGATTGATCGGATCCTTTCAGTGCTCAACGCGAACGCAGCCCGCATTTGTCACGCGGCTGCCAGGGAGCGACTGGCCCCGCTGTTCTTCATCGGCGACGACATCGCGTACAAGAACGGGCTGCTGTTCTCGCCGAAGTTTCTGCGTGAGACCTTTCTGCCGTGCCTGCGTGCCTGTTGCGAACCGCTCAACAATGTCGGCATCAAAGTCATTTACCACAGCGACGGAAACCTGATGGACATCGTGGACGACCTCGTCGAGGCGGGCATCGCGGGCTTGAACCCGATCGAGACCATCGCGGGGATGGACCTCGGCGTGTTGAAGAAGCGATACGGGCGGCGCCTCATCCTCGTGGGCGGAATGGATTGTTCGCAACTCCTGCCGCTCGGCACGGTGGGTGAGATTCGAGCGGCGGTGAAGAAAGCCATGCACCTTGCCGCACCGCATGGTGGATTGTTCATCGGCTCGTCCAGCGAGATCGTTCCCGCCACGCCCCTCGAGAACGTGCTCGCATTTTACGAAGCCTGTCGGAATTATGGGCGTTATCCGATTCGGCTTTGAAACGAGATGCTGGAGATGGACACACCCCATACGATTTCGGCCACAGAAAAAGCGCGCGCGCGGTTTTCCGAAAACTGCCTCGTTTGCCGGCTTGCCCGCAAGAAGCAGCGCGGCCTGGCGTTCTGGTTGGTCAAGCACGTCGAAGGCTGGCTCTGTTCGTTCTGCAAGTCCTACGAGAAAGTGCACGGTCGCAAGTCGCACGAGCCGGTGCCGCCAACATAACCTCTGGAGTTCGCGCAAAGACGCCAAGCCGCCCACTGACATGGCAACAGCAGCGAAGGACAGAGAACGGAGGAAGAAAACATGAGACGTAAAATGGGCACTTTGATGGTTGCGGGTTTGCTGCTCACGACGCTTGCCGCCGTCGCAGCGGACGCCGCAAAGGAAAAGGCAGCGGTCTCTGCCGCCGAGAAATGGCTGGGCTTGGTGGACGAGGGCCAGTATGCCGAGAGCTGGAAGGAGGCGGCGGAGTATTTCCGAAACGCCGTCAAACAGGAGCAGTGGGAGCAGTCCATGCAGGCGGCGAGGAAACCGCTGGGCAAGCTCGTCTCCCGCCAGCTCAAGAGCGCGACGTACCAGACGACGTTGCCGGGCGCTCCCGATGGAGAATACGTCGTCATCCAGTTCGAGACGGCCTTCGAGAACAAGAAAGCCGCCGTGGAAACAGTGACGCCCATGCTGCACAAAGACGGCCAGTGGCGGGTCTCGGGCTACTACATCAAATAGGCAACCGGTTAACCCACGCGTGTCATTCGTGAATGGAAGTCACGAGCGAGATTGAATGAGAGGCAACAGCTCATCCGCACCAACAATGGACGTGAGTGTGCGAGTGGATCTGAGCGTGCCTGCTGGGCAGAAGCACGTAAAGGCAATGCGCTCGGCGGCGGCCAGTCTGACCGACCGACCCCGGTCTGTCCGTGTCCGGATCGTGAGCGGCGAACCGCAGACGATGATAGCCGATTTCACGATGACGAAAGCCCGTCAGATAGATGTCGTCGACCGGATCACGCGTGCTTGCACTTTTTTCATGCCCGACTACAGCAAGTCAACCATCTGGTTTCCCCAGTGACCAAGAACGAGACGACTCACAAGATTCTCGCCTGTGGAGTAGCCCTCCCGCGATGGCGTTTACACATTGGCGCGGGCTGTGGTATGGTGTGGTGTATGGAAACCGCCACCGTCATTGTCGAAGGCGACCGTCAGACTGTCCGTCTGCCCAAAAGCGTGCATCTGCCGACTCCCACGGTGTCGGTCCGGCGCGAAGGTGAGGCCGTCGTGCTGGAGCCGTTGCGACCGGCAGCCTGGTCGGAGGAGTTTTTCGACTCGATCCGGATAGACGACCCCGCCGTGGTGCGTCCCCCGCAAGGGCAACTGCCGCCGGTGAAGAGCTGTTAGCCACCTCATGACCCCTTGCTCGACACCGACACCTGCATCGGTGTGTTGCGCCAGAAGCCGGGCATGGTCGAGCGACTACGCGCCTTCGCGCCCGCCGAAATCGCCGTCTCGATGGTGACTGTCTATGAACTGTTCTGTGGTGTCGCGAAAGCACAAGACCCAGCACGAGAGCGAGAGAAAGTCGAGCGCTTCGTTTCCGCCATTGTCGAACTTCCGTTCGACCACGCAGCGGCGGAAGCCACTGCCCGGCTGCGAAGGGACTTGGAGCGTCTGGGTCAGCCGATCGGCCCTTATGATCTTCTCATCGCGGGCCATGCGCTCGCCCGCGGCCTGACCCTCGTCACGAACAACGTCGCCGAATTCCGGCGCGTCCCAGGCCTGTAACTGGAATCGTGGGCATAGTTCCGCGAAAGTGTATTGAGAGCGAACTGAGTGCGCATCCTCTGAACCCAGTTCCTCACGCTGGTGGTCACAACAATGGCAATGACACGAAAAAAGCGACTGCTCAATCAAATCCGCGGCGAGGAAGATTGATCGCGTGCCGATGATCGGCGGGTGGAATCTCGGCGTGAGGAATCTCGCCGCGCTCGCGGGGATCCGCATCGAGGAATACCTGAAGAACCCGATGGGCGGGCTGGTTCTCGCCAACCACAAACCTGGCGTGGACGCGGTAGTGACTCCAATCGTGCCGACGGAACTCAGCTCCATCCGCAGCGGTTCGCTCCAGGAGAGCAAGTTCGAGAACGTCGAACCCGAGGTGCTCAAGGAACGCGCCGACGCCATCCCGGACACCGAGCACAAGGCGCTGACACCGTTCTGTCCGCCCGAGACGGAGCGGCGATACCGTGAGTTCTTCGAGTTGCTGCTGCCGCAACTCGATGGACTTGAGTTGATTACAACGCTCTGGGAAGCACCGGCCAGCTTTTCGCTCTACTTCCAGTACGGCTACCAGGCATTTCTGGCCGCGACCGCGCTGTACCCGGAGGAAGTGGGAAGGATCTAGTGGGAAGACGGCCTGCTCGCCCGCGAGCGCAACCGGATCATCGTGAAGTTGATGAAGGAGTATGATGCCGTCCCGCTGTTGTTCTACAGCAACGTCACCGGCATCGAAGTGCCGACGCGAAACATCCAAGCCGCCTGTCGCCCTCTGGCGGGGTACGATCCGCGCAAACCTCGCGTGCCCACCCGGCGCGAGTGGCCGTGGGCGAAGACACACCCGGCGTCCGCCTGAGAACACCGACGGGCGCATCTGGAAGTTGTTGTAGGGCGTGAATGCCCCATCGCCTGCCGTTGGGCGATGGGGTTTCGCGCCGTGCCCATTCGCAACGAAACAACGGCGCGAAACCTCCGACCCTGAACGACGCGGGACGGCGGCATTCGCGCCCTGCAACCGTCAGCTCGCAGATGCACGGAACACCGACGGTGTTCCGCCTTGCAGATGGCGCAGGTTTCGAGTACGGGGAAGGTATGTCTCCTGCACGAAAGCAAGGTAGCGCGGCAACTCAGGAAGCGCGGCCACACGTCGAGTCATTTTACCATCTCACCCACGAATCCATCGAGCGCAAGGCTTGCCAGGGCACGGCGTGCCTCGTCGCCCGGCACCGCAACCCCGAGCGTTACCGGGCCGCGACGACCCAGAGAGCGCGCGTCATTTGCCTGGGACGTTGTTACGAAGCGCCCGCATCGAGCGAGGGCGAATCGCGTCCGCACATCGAGAACCACGCCCGGCAGCCCGTGCTGCTCAAGCGGATCGTTGCCGGCGGCGCGCGAACCTTGAAGCAGTACGGCCGCTACGCCGCGCTCGAACGCGCCCTGCAGGAGCCGGGTGAGAAGGTGATTCAGACGGTCGAAGCCTCCGGCCTGCGCGGACGCGGCGGGGCAGGTTTTCCAACCGGCCGTAAATGGCGCGCCGTGTTCCAGCAACCGCCCGGGCAGAAATACATCGTCGCCAACGCCGACGAAGGCGATGCCGGCGCGTACATTGATCGAATGCTCATGGAAGACGACCCGCATTGTTTCATCGAAGCCATGGTCGTCGCCGGCTATGCCGTCGGCGCTTCGAAAGGCTACATCTATTTGCGGAAGGAATACCCGCTCGCCCACGCGATTCTCCAGCACGCGCTCGGCGAGGCCCGACAAGGGGGATACGTCGGTGCGAAGGTCGCGGGCAGCAATTTCTCCTTCGACCTGGAAATCTACGAGGGCCACGGCGCGTACATCTGCGGCGAGGAGACGGCGCTGCTCAATTCGCTGGAAGGGAAGCGTCCGGAAGTGCGCGCGCGCCCACCGTATCCGACCGAACAGGGACTCTGGGGCAAACCGACCGTCGTCAACAACGTCGAAACGCTCTACAACGTTCCTTGGATCGTATTGAACGGCGCCGATGCCTTCCGCGCGCTCGGCTTCAGCAAGAGTCAGGGCACGAAACTCGTGTCGCTCAACTCGCTCTTCCGTCGGCCCGGCCTCTACGAGGTGGATTTCGGTATCACGGTGCGGGATATCGTCGAAAAAGTCGGCGGCGGACTCAGCGACGGGAAACTGAAAGGCGTCATCATCGGGGGTCCGCTGGCCGGTATTGTTCCTCCGAGTCTGCTCGACACCAAGTTCGGCTTCGAGGAACTGCGAGCCGTCGGCGCGATGATCGGCCACGGCGGGATCGTGGCGTTCGACGAACGCACCTCGATCAAGGAACTGATTCATCACGTCTTCGACTTCGGCGCGTTCGAGTCCTGCGGCAAATGCACCCCCTGTCGGGAAGGGGGACGTCGGATTGAGCAGATTTTCGCGCAGGTCTTGAAAAGCGGCCAGACAACGAAAACCGATCGCAAGGAATGGGACGACATCAACGCCGCGCTTCTGGCCACCAGCCTCTGCGGTCTCGGCACCGGCATGGCGGAATTCGCCCTCTCGGCGATCAAGCATTACAGCGACGAGTTGAAAACGTGCTTCGCGTGATCACCGGCGGGTCTTGTCTTTCCGACTCTCGATGTTAGTATGCCGACCATGACACGCAACGGCCCGCTGTGGTTCGCCTCATCCTGTCTCGCCCTCGTCTGGGTATTGACCGCGTGCAACCCCAGCGTGAGCCAATCCGACCAGCAGGACGAAAAAAATCCCTACTTCCAGAAGGCGAAGCGGCGTTACCAGGAGCGCGATTACAAGGAAGCGGTAAAGTACTATCAGCGGGCGTTGGAGATGGACCCGCATAATGGCGCTGCCCATCTCGAACTCGGTCTGTTATACGAGGACAAACTGCAGGATTATTCCTACGCCATCTATCATTACCGGCGTTACCTGGAGTTGCGTCCCGGCGCGGAGAAGGCGGACCTGGTAAAGCAGTTCGTGGATCGGGCGCAGCTCGCGCTCGCGGCTTCGGTACCGAACTCCCCGCTGGTCACGGGCGAAGAGATCGCCCGGTTGCGGCAGGAAAACTCAAACTTGCTCCGCCAGGTCGAGGTTCTGACCGCAACGAACCAGACGCTGGAGTTGCTGATGGCAAAACTGCAAAACACGCCACCTGAGTCGGTGGTCCCGACGGTGGTTCAGACGAATGTGTTCGTGCTTGCCAGAGTCACCAACCAGGTACCGCCCCCTGTGAGCGTCACGGTGACCAATGCACCGCCAAGCCCAGCGCCCGTGCGTCCCGCCCCCACCGGCGTTCGCACGTATGTGGTGCAAAAAGGAGACAATCTGACCGCAATCTCACGCAAGATGTACGGGCGGCCCGACCGGGTGCAGCTCATTTACAGCGCAAATCGAGGCGTGATCGGACCGCCCCCGACTTACCGTCTCAAAGTCGGCCAAAAGCTCACCATCCCGAAGGGCTAGCACGGAATTTGCATTTCTTTTACAGGGCGGTGCTTGACGCAAGCGTTGGCATGGGGGACTGTACCGTCAGAAAAATCCACCGGCATTTTGGGAATCTGGTTTTATGTTGGGACGAATCTTCGCCGCGGCGATCATCGGGTTCTGGCTCGTGATGATGACAATGCTCATCCGAAGCGAGCTTCTCGAAACCAGCTCGCTTGCCTATTCGGTCCCGGTCGAGACGGTGATGCAGAAGATGTTCGAGGGCGAGGAGCCGTCCGACTTGGTCATTGACTACAACGGCGCGCGGGTCGGGCATTGCTCGCTTCAGGTCACCAAGGACCGGAAGTCGCCCACACCGCGCTACTCGGTCATGACCGAACTCCTGCTGGATTTCGAAGTGTTCGGCCGGTCGGTGCGAATGCAGAGCCGGACAGACAGCGAGTTCGACAACAAGTATCAGATGACGAAGTTCACCTCCCGGACGACCACGGGTGATTCGCAACTGGAAGCCTCCGGTGATTTTACCAGCAAGGAAGTACAACTCGCGTTCAAGCTTGGCGACGTCGTGGAGAAACACAAGCTGCCGTTCTCGATGCTTGAGAACATGGGCCCGAGCGGCGCGATGGGTTTGTTCGGCATGAGCGGGATGCAGTTGCCGCAGGGAGGCAACGCGGAGTTTGCGAAGTCCGCGTTGAGCGCGCTCGACACGAAGAACCGCGGCCCCGTGACGACCGTGCAGGAGAAGAGTCTAATGCTTGGCCATGGACGCGAACAGGCGTTGATGGTCTATACGAAGTACGATGAATCGCTCTGGACCAAGATGTATGTCAACCGACTCGGTGAGGTTCTCAAAGTCGAGACCTCGTTCGGCGTCACCATGCTCAATTCCCAATTTGCGCCCCCGACCAAAAACTGACCAATTCGCGTCTTCCGCAACCCTCGCAGGCGGCGGCTGTTCCCGATCGAAATCGGCCTTGCTCCTGCTATTCTTGGGATGACCATGATTCAAGCGCTGGACCTGACGAAGAATTTTGGGAAGTTGAAAGCCGTAGATCGTCTGAACCTGGAGATCAAGGCGGGCGAATTCTTTTGTTTCCTCGGCCCGAACGGCGCCGGCAAAACCACCACGATCAAGATGTTCACCGGCCTGGTGCGTCCCACGAGCGGCCGGGCGTTGCTGGGCGGATACGACATCCAAACAAACCCCGTCGAAGCGAAGAAGCTGACCAGCTTCGTGCCCGACTCGCCCTTCCTCTACGACAAACTCAGCCCGGTCGAGTTCATGACCTTCGTGGGTCAGATCTATGACATGGAGGCAGGGGCCATCCGCCGAGGCGTGGCGGAATGGATCGAGAAGTTCGGCTTGCAGGAAGTCCACAACCAACTCATCGGCGGTCTTTCCCACGGCACCCGGCAGCGCGTCGCCATCGCCGCGGCGTTGTTGCACGACCCGAAGATTTTCATCATTGACGAACCGCTCGTCGGACTCGATCCGCGCAGCGCGCGGTTGGTCAAGGACACGCTCAAGCAGCGCTCGCTCAAGGGCTGCACCGTGTTCCTCTCGACGCATCTGCTGAGCGTGGCCGAGGAACTCGCCGACCGCATCGGGATCATCAGCCACGGCAAACTCATCGCACTGGGCAGCCTGGATGAAATTCGCAAGCACCATGGCAAGATCGGCCAACTCGAGGAACTCTTTCTCGAACTGACGGAGGAAGAAGCCGCTGAACGCGCCGCCGCGCTGGAGACCGCGGAGGCGAAATGAACCCCTGGAAGTCATTCCAGATTTTCAGCCGGATCAAGCTCGCGATCCTGCGTCATGGCATCAACGGCGTGCGCGATGAATCGTCGCTGATGATGTTCGTCATTGCCTGCTTCGTCGGCGGCTATCTCGGGGCCGGCTACTTCTGCTTCCATCAGGCGATCGGGTTTCTCTACAAGTTCCCGGGCCTCGGCAACGTGCTGGTGGACCGGATGTTTCACCTCTTCTTCGCGTTCCTGCTGGTGATGTTGTTCGTCTCGAACATGATCATCGGCTACTCGAACCTCTACCGGAACGCCGAGACGCGCTGGCTGCTCACGCTGCCGATTTCCTACGCCGACGTGTTTCGATGGAAGTTTGTCGAATCCATCTGCGTGGCATCGTGGGCGTTTCTGTTCCTGTCGTGTCCGTTGATGGTCGCGTACGGCGTTCATCACCACGTGCATTGGACGTTCTACCTCAAGATCCTCGCGCTGTTCATTCCATTCCTGGTCATCCCCGCCGCGTTCGGCGCACTCGGGCTGATGATGGTCAGCCGGGTGTTTCAACGACGCATCTTCAAACGCGCCATTGTCGCCATCGCGGCAGTCGCGATTGCCTACACGTTGTTTCAACTCAAACCGTCCGACGCGGCCAAACTGCAAACCAACCAGATCGTCCCCGTCCTCAATCAGCTTCTCTCGAATACGCGTCTCATGCTCTCGCCATTGCTGCCGAGTTACTGGCTCTCGACCAGCGTCCTCGCGCTCGGCGACGGCATGGCGTGGAAAGCGGGCTTCTTCTTTCTCGTGATGCTCGCCAACGCACTCATGGCGCTGCTGTTCTCGTTCACGGTCACCTGCGGTTTTTTCTATCCCGGCTACGCCCGACTCCAGGGCCAGGGCGGCGGCTCGATCCGCTCGCTCGGAGGCGGCGAATTCCGGGTGCGGCTCGGGTTCGTCGAGAGGTTCTTCAACCTGCTGACCTGGATGTCCGCGCCGGTGCGTGGGTTGATCGTCAAGGATTGGAAGGTGTTCATCCGCGACACGGCACAATGGAGCCAGTTCGTGATCTTTTTCGGCTTGCTCGGCCTCTACATCCTGAACCTGCGCAGTTTCTCCTACGACTGGCAGAATCCGTTCACGGGCGGGCTGATCGCGTTCCTCAACCTCACCGCGTGCAGCATGACGATGGCAACGTTGACGACGCGGTTCGTGTTCCCGCAGTTCAGTCTCGAGGGACGCCGTCTCTGGATCGTCGGCATGGCCCCGGTCGGGCTGCGGCAGGTGTTGCTCGAGAAATTCTGGGTCAGCACTGCCGGCTCGATCATCGTCACGTTGTCGCTGATGTGGCTTACGTGCTGGATGCTCAAGATGTCGTATGGGTTGACGGTGCTCTTCACCATCACGGTGGTGTTGATGAGCATGGGCCTGTCCGGCCTGGCAGTCGGGCTGGGCGCGCTCTACCCAAACTTCAAGGACGACAATCCTTCGAAAGTCGTCTCGGGATTCGGCGGAACCTTCTGCCTGCTGTTGAGCATCGGCTACATCGGCATCGTGATCGTCGCCGAGGCGTTTCCGATCCATCTCTACTACGTGGCCAAGTCGCTGCCGCTTGATTACTTCCTCGCCCTCTTCGCCCTCGCGTGGTGTCTGATCTTGCTCTTGAGCATCGCTGCCGCGGTGGTGCCGATGCATCTCGCGATCAAACGGGTCGAACTGCTCGAGGTGTAACTGCGGTCGGCGTTCGGCGAACGCCCGTTGCTTCAATCCCGATCCGTTGCCGGGATTGCGCTGCCCCAGCAGATGCTGTCCACCAGCCGTTCGTCGGCGCGCCCCAGACGCTCGCCGAGTTGTTGCAGGATCGCAGTCAGCAGCTTGCAACCCAACACGGGTTGCTGCGCGAGAAACCGGTCGAAGTCCTCTCTTCGGATCTGGTACAGGACGCCCCTTTTGACGGCGCGCACCGTGGCCGTGGCCGGCGTGGGAACAAAGAAGCCCACTTCGCCAAAGAATCCGCCGTCGGAAATTTGTCCGAGCAACACCGACGCGCGCTGCACATGGAGCGCGCCCTTTTCGATCAGGAAGAGCGAGTTGTGTCGTTGTCCCTGACGGAGAATAATTTCTCCCTCCTCGATTGTCCGCCGTTGGGCGACCGCGAGTAGCAACTTTAATTCGTCTGGCGTCAATCCGTGAAGCAATCCCTTCGCGCCTGCTGTGGAAGAATTCATTGGGCCGAGCTTTGCGATGGGCCAAACGGAATGCAACGTCAAAGTGGAACCAAACACTTGCCAGACGTATAATGCAGATCCAGCCTCTGGGAGCGGCGCGCGCACAAACCCGGCTGCTTGACAATGTCGGCCGCATCGAGAGACTTGCCGACAACGGATGCCACGGCAACACTTCGCACACCTTCACGTCACCAACGCCGGCGTCGCTGTCTATCCGCCCGGCGCGAAGTTCGGGCCGCGCAAGATGGGGGACTACGAATTCGTCTGGATCATCGAAGGCGCAGCGGTGGCTCATTACGACGAGCATCAAATCAGCGCGCCCGCGGGTACAATGCTGCTCTGCCGGCCAGGAATGACCGACCGCTACGAATGGTCGAAGAAGCGCCGCTCGATCCACGCGTTCTTTCACTTCGACATGCGAGGTGTTCCCAAGGGTTTCCCTTCCTCAAACGACTGGCCTCTCTCCCGGCACATCGCCCACGATGATATCCTGCGCCCGTTGTTTCGGTACGTGTTGCGGCTGCATCCTCTTGCCGAGCCGTCGCGCTCCGAGCAGATGCTCCCGGCGGTGGAGGTGATGCTCAAGAGTTTCATCTCCGGCAAGTTCGCGATTGCCGCCGAGCCATACGCCGAATTGCCGCCCGCGGTCGAACGCGCGATGTCGCTGATACGCGATGTCGTCGCACAAGAACCGTCGCCCGCCGTCAACCTCGGCCAACTCGCCCAGGTGGCGCACGTAACGCCCGAGCATCTCTGCCGGCTGTTCCGTCAGTCGCTGGACCTCGGTCCGCTGGAGTGCGTCCGCCTCGCGCGGCTGGAGCGGGCGGCGACGCTTCTCGCGCGAAGCAACCTCGCGATCAAGCAGATCACCGAGTCCACCGGCTGGGCCAGCCCGTATCATTTCTCGCGACGCTTTAGCGAGGTGTACGGCCTGTCGCCGCGCGCATATCGAAAGGCAGTCCGGGAGGGTGAGACGGTCCGCTCGAGTCCGGTCTCGCAGGCGCTGTTGCTCAACCTGTTTTCGAAGATTCGCTGACGCGCGTCACTTTTGCCTCGCCAGTGAAAATCTCCATTGTTAGTTTGCGCACACCGTGACCACCGGAATCGAACCCAATTCTCCTAGCACCTCCAGCGTGTGGTTTCGCTGGATTCCCTGGACCCTTGTCGCCGTGCTGTGCGTGGCCCTCGGCATCACCTGGTTGCGGCTGCATCTCGTCAGCGAGAAAAACCGTCTCCTCGACGAACGCAATCAGTTGGTGCAAAAGAAAACCGAGACGCAGCTCACGGAACTCAAGGGCGAGCAAGCGGATTACGTGGCCAGACTCGAAGCCGCCAACGAGCGTCTGAACAAGGAAAACACCCGTTTCATTCGCGAGGCCGACATGTGGCGCGAGGAAATGGACAGTCAGAAGATCAAGCTGCTCGCACTCGATCACGCCGTCACGGAACAGAGCGCCAGGCTCGAACTGTTGCTCGATCCCGCCACGGCCATCGTCCCTCTTGCCGAGCCCAAGGGCGAGACCCGAGCCAGCGGACGGGTGTTCTGGCATGGCGGCACGAAGAAAGGGCTGGTCGCGGTCTTCCACCTTGATCCCGTGCTTAAGGGAAAGGGACAATCTCTCATGCTGTGGACGTTCTGCGGCAACAAACCACCCGCGGCCACCGCGTTGTTCTGGACGGACGTCAAAGGCCAGGGTCTCGTTCCGATCACGATCCCGGCCGATCTCACCTGCGTAGACAAGTTCGCGGTCACCGTCGAGGCAACGGACAGCGAGTGGTTCGCCGCGCCCAAGGGACCGATCGTCCTGCTTGGCAAGTAGGGCGGCTTCCATTACAAAACCGCGCAAGGAAATCACCGATGAAGAACAACAAACACGTGCTGGCGATCATGGCGCACCCCGACGACATCGAGTTTCTCTGCGCGGGCACGCTCGTGCTGTTGGCGCGCAAAGGTTACCGGGTGCATCTCATCTCGATGACGCCGGGCGACTGCGGCTCCGCGGAACATTCGCCCGAGGAAATCGCCCGGATCCGTGTCCAAGAAAACGCCCGGGCCGCGGCAGTGATCGGTGCGACGTACGATTGCATGGGTTGCCGGGACTTGTTCATCGTGTATGATCGCTCCACGCTCCAACGCGTGACCGAATCGGTGCGCAAGTACAATCCATTCTTGGTCATCACACACTCGCCGCAGTGCTACATGGTTGACCATGAGGAGACTTCCCGGCTGGCGCGCGCGGCCTGTTTCGGCATCAGCATCCCGAACTTCAAGACCGAAGCCGCCGATCCCGCGCCGCCGACCAGTGGCGTGCCGTATCTCTATTACGCTGACGCCGTTGAGCATAAAAACCAGTTCGGCGAATGGATCATTCCGCAGTTCTACGTGGACATCACCCGCGCAATGCCGACCAAGGAGAAGATGCTCAAATGTCACGCCAGCCAGCGCAACTGGCTGCGGAAGCATCATCACATTGACGAGTACATTCTCAAGATGAAAGCCATGTCCGCCGAGCGCGGGCAGGAGG
>CAZOTB010000063.1:0-34233 GCA_964582645.1 uncultured Verrucomicrobiota bacterium
GCCCGCGGCAAACGGTGTCGTCGGCACCGTGGCGGGGTCGGCGGCGGTGGGACGAAACGCACTCGCATCCACTTCGAAGAGCCGCTTCGGGTCACCGAGTGCGACGACGAACGGGATGCTTTTCATCCGCACGAAGGACGGAATCGGCCCCGGGCGTACCAGCACCCAACTGCCTGGGCGTCCGTCGGTGGCGAATCGGTAGTTGCCTTCTTTCAACTCCTCGACGGGCACCTCTTTGTTGGCTGCGTCATAGACTTTCACCGGCTGCATTGCGAAGAACTCGACGTTCACGACCCCAGCCGGCATGGCGAAGTAGTAACGCTCGCCGACTTCGAGCACCAAGCCATCGGGAGCAACCTGCAGAAACTTCTCCATGTCGGAGTTCAGCACCTTGAACGCGACCTCGTCGCCCACATCGAGCCGGTACACGCCCGGTGGGACGGTTGCCGGGATGCGCAGTTTGAAGAAACAATGGTCTTCATATCGGAGAAACCATGCGCTGTAGCTGCTATCGCGCAGGAAATCCGGCCTGGTTGAGCGATGGAACTCTTGCTCGACCACCTCGAGTTTCTGTGGCTGACCTTTTAGATCGAACAAGCGCGGCTCGACCTTCCGATCGCCCCAGTTGTTGACGTAGATGTCGAGCGTCGTCGCTGCTGTCGTCTCCTTGCGAAAGAGCAAGTGCGTTCGCTCCGTCGGACTCGGCTTGAGCGCGAATGGCAGGTAGGGACGCGGCCCCTTGTAGCTCGCCAGCACCGCCTCGGCCGCGGGCACGCCGATATTGACCGGCCCCTGACCCGTCATCGTCTCCTGTCCCCACGGGGTCGAGGTGAGTTGGTTCAGGTCGTCGAACTTGACGCCCATTTTCTTGAGCGTGGGCCAGTCGCGCGCGAAATTTTGGACGGCCTGCGCCAGATAGGCTGCGTACGTCGGATCGCCCGTGTCCTGGTAGGCAAGCGCGAACATCTGAAACTGCGGACTCGACCGGCCGAAGAATCCGTCGAGTTCGCCGCGCCGGTACACAAACTCGGAAAGCCGCACCAAGGCCTTGCGCGCCAGCGGATCGCCGGTCGAGACCCAGTAGTAATAGTACGCGCCGAACACGTCGCCCCATTTGCCGTATTGCGTCGGAACCTCAGGATTGATCTGGCCGTCCTTCATCACCATTCGTCGCACAAGCTGGTTGCCGAACTCGCGCAGACGCGGATCATGTTCGAGGTCGTACGCCGAACCAAGCATCCGGAGAAACGCCTCGGGCCGACCGCCGCCCGCGAGCAGCGCCTTCTCGGGATCGAGGTCGGACTCCTGGATCAACGCCTCGGCGTAGATGCGCGCCATGTCGCGCGAGTGAAAGTCGCCCGCGAGGAAGTAGTCATAGACGAACTGAATCACGTCCTCACTCGATGCGTAGCTCAGACACGACGCCTCGCTGTTCCATGCCGGCTTGCGCCCCGATTTGCCCGCGGCGATTGCCTTCTCGCCGAATGCGCCCCAGATGATCGGCGAATGAAAACTCCCCTGCATCATCCAGCCTTTGGGCTTCATCGGCGCGTCGCAATTCGAGAAGACGAGGTTGCCCAGCAGGCGGGTGTAGCGTCGCGCGTAGTCGTAGTACTTCCGTTCGCCCGAGCGGGCGTAGAGATTCCAGACGCCGCGTTTGAGGTTGTATTCAAGCGTGCGCGAAAGACGGTGAATGCTCGGATACCAGCGCCCATCCTTCAGCTTCCACGGTTGCGCGCTGTAGGGATACATGCCCCAGTAGAGATAACCCGTCGCAGGAAAAATCCGGTCGCCCGCCAACACCGAACGGTCGAAGTAATCTGAAATGACTTCCTCGGCTTCCGGGAAGTTCTTGTCATCCTTGGGATGCATCAAACCAAACACGCCCGACCGCGCGATCCAGGCCGGGTCTACCGGCGCGTAGATTTCCTCCTTGGTCGCGCCAAACTGCGAGATCAACTCGGGCGTCAACGGCCCGACGTGTGGGTGGAGCCAGATGTCGTGAATCTTCGCCGTGCCCGCCGCTGTGTTGGCGATGTTGGCCACGGTGTTGGTTCCGGGAATCCAATCGTTGCCGAAGTAGCTTTTGATGATCTGCGGGGTGCGGAAGTCGAGTTCCCTCGAATCGCTCCCCGCCCATAAGTGAATCGTCAGACCTTTCGTCGAGAGATCGAACGCTTTCGGGAATTGCTCGGCAAAGCCGGTCACTTGCGCGGCGAGCCCTCGGCGCTCGTCCGAACCATCGGCCCAACCGCTGCAAGCGGCCCCGGAGTGAAGAACGGTGGACGACTCGGTGATCGCAAAATGACTGTTCGTCGAGCCGAAGTGAGGAAATTCATCCTGCGTCAGCGTGAGAGTCCGGCCCGGCTGCAAGCGATTCGTGAAGGCGGTTTGCGGGGAAGCGTGATCGGAGCCGAACGCGGCTGTCACGGCCCCGTCGAGCGCGAGTGGAATCGTAAGCCCGATGTCGCGAAACCACAGCTCGTTCGTGTCTTCGGTGACAATCAACTTGTGACTGATCCGGACCCGTGGGTGACCTGCGTAAAAATGAAAATAGACCACGCCCGCCGCTACCCGCTTGCCTGAACCGTCGAGATAGTCGCCTTCGCCACGCAGGACAGCGTGCCGCTTGCCGGCCAGTTCCACGCTCGTCTTTCCGCCGCGCAACACACTGCGGTTGCCGCGTGAGTCCACGATGTAGAACTCCGTCGCGGGACCCGCCGCCAGGGTCTCGGCATCCTCAAACTGACCGTTCCTGTCCGCATCCAACTTGATCGTGTCGAAGGTGGCTGCCGTCTTCGGAAACGCGTAAGATGTTCCTCCGGTTTCCACGACGATGGAGCGCTCGGTTTCATCGAGCTGGATGTCATCCTTTGCCTCCACTCGCGGTCCGCGCGTTAGAAAATACCTCCGATCCAACTGCGCGGTGAAATCCGCGAGCACCCAGCGCAGCGAGCCATCATCCCAGTCGCCGGTCTTCACGATTTGACACGGTACCGGCTTGCCGGCGTCGTCCACGATCGTCATGACCTTCTCGTCGCGATACTCGCCTTTCTTGAACGGGATACCGACGCTGATCGGCCAGGTGCGCGTGGTGAGATTCGTGGGCTTGTTCGGCGTGAGCGATACCCGCAGTGGATTCTCGGCACCATGCAGCATGTTGGCGAAGCACACCAACATCGCGGCAATCACAGGGGTGGATCGTGGCATCGCAGTATTTCAAGCAGGCTACCGCTGCCACTGCAAGACCCGGCTGGCATCAACCACTGGTCAACTGCTTTTGCAAGTGGAGGCCGCGGAGTGTGTCGCTGCGTAGGCTGTTCTGGAGTGCCACCCCCGATATCTGACCTTGCAACCACCGACGGACTGGCGTTAGTTCCTGATTGCACCACATGGGCAGCCGAACCTCCGCACAACCCGGCACAGGCGACGGCGCGAGCACGACCGAGCCGACTCACGCGCGGTACCGCTTCGCGCTCTGGTTGGTCCTGATCGCCGCCCTGGCGCTGGCGGTGCGGTTTCTGTACCTGGCCCAGTTCTCCCCCACCCCGTTTGCGCGGTGCCTCGTTCTCGATGCCGAGTACTACGACGGCTGGGCCTCGCGCATCGCTGCGGGCGATATCCTCGGCGGCGACCGTCCGTTCTTCTTCGAGCCAGGTTACGCTTATCTGCTCGCTGCAGTGAAGTCCTTGGGCGGTGGTTGGGGGACCGTCCGTGTTATCCACATCCTGCTCGGGACCGGTGCCGCCGTGTGCACGGCACTGATCGCCCGGCGGCTTGCGGGAGATCGTGCAGGAATCGCTGCCGGCATCCTCGCCGCGCTCTACCTGCCCGGCATCTACTTCGAGGGGTTCATGCTCAAGACAACGACCGAGGTGTTTCTCGGCACGATGCTGCTCGCGCTGGTGCTGCACGCGACCGGCAAGTCCAAGCCGCTGCTTTGGGGCGGCGTCGGGCTCCTCATGGGGCTGGCCGGATTCGTCAAAGGCAACTTCCTCGTACTGCCGCCGATCTGCGGCGCGTGGGTTTGGTGGACTCTACGCCGACGCGGCAGCCCGCGACCATGGCTGTCGCCGCTGGCGATGTTGGCTGGCTGCGCGTGCATGCTCGCCGTGACGACGTGGCGGAATCATGCGGTCAGCGGCGAATTGATTCCGCTCGTGTATGAGAGTGGCTACAACTTCTACATCGGCAACGGCCCGGAGGCCGACGGGGTCAGCCTTGCGCCGTCATTCGTGCGGCCCGCGCCGCTGTACGAGGAACTCGACAGCAATGCGGAAGCGGTTCGCCGCGCGGGACGCGAGTTGAGCTACCGGGCCATCTCCGCCTTCTGGTGGCGCGAGAGCGGCAAAGGCATTCGTGCCGCCCCGCTGCGTTGGATTGAGGTGCTGTGGAACAAATTCCTCATCTTTTGGAACCGCTTCGAATTCTCCGACAACATCAGCATCACATTCGTGCGCGACTGGGTGCCACTGCTGCGTGCGCCCCTACCCGGTTGGTGGCTTGCCGCGCCGCTCGGAATGGCAGGACTGGTCGTGGCGTTCCGTAAACGCGAGGAGGGGTGGATGCTCGTGGCAGGGTACATTCTCGTGCTGATGCTTGCCCTGGTGTTGTTCAAGGTTGTGGATCGCTACCGGGTGTCGCTCGCGCCGGCAATGATTGCATTGGGTTGCGCTGCCTTGGCGGAAGCGTGGCGGGACCGCCACACGACAGGTCTCATCGTCGCGCTCGCGGGCGGGGTTGCTCTTGTGCTCACGAACATTGTGCCCAGTCGGGTCGGGATCATTCCCGATAATCTCGCCACGCATCATGAGATCATGGGCGTCGCGCTCTCCTCCGAAGGACGGGCTGACGAAGCCATCGCGCAGTTCCGGAAAGCAGTCGCGATGACCCCAAACCGATCCGCGCCGCACTACAACCTCGCGCGCGCATTGCACAGGCTGAAGCACGACCCGGTGGCCGCCGAGGCCGCAGTGCGCGAAGCGTTGCGTCTGGCTCCCGACGATGGCGAATCGTTTGCGCTGCTCGGCGCCATTCTGCTCGAACGCGGCCAGCCGCGGGAAGCGGCCGCCGCATATCAACGTGCCGCGGCATGCGGGTTCAAACCGGCGGCGAGCTTGGTGACGGCTGCAGGCACGTTGGGCCAGATCGGCGTGTATGACGAAGCGGCGCAGGTGTTAGATGAGGCGTTGCGGCTCGAACCGAACGACCCCATGGGGCTCGAAGTGCTCGGAAACCTGCGTTACATGCGCGATGATTTCCGCGGTGCCATCGAAGCCTGGGAACGCTCCCTGCAATCCAATCCGACCAACCACGACCTGCGCGCCAATGTCGAACAACTGCGCGCGCAATTAGGAGGACCGTGAGGCGCAGAGCGCGTTCTCCGCGTTATCGGTTGCGCGGGGCATCCTGATTGAGAAGGAGGCGGTACAATCCGCCCTTGAGCCGTTCACGCTCCTGCTCGCGCGCCCGTTGTTCGGCGGCTTGCTTTGCCAATTGCTGCTCCCGCCAACTCGCATTGCGCCCGCCGTCGCCGACCAGCGGATCGAGGGGAATCGGTTTCGAGGGTTGAATCTCAGCCAGCGGCCTGTTGGTGCCGGCTGCCACATCCAAGGGAACGGAATCGGTGCCGCTGCGACCAACCGTGTTCGAATCGCGACCACCGAACGCGGAACTCAGACTCAGTGGTTTTGCGCCCGCTCGCCCTGCTGCGTGCGCGACCGGAGGCGAGGCGATTGGGATGCTGGCGGATGACGGGGACAAATGTCGTGAGCTTGATCCCGGGACCGGCAGGCCTGGCGACACCGCCAAAACGCCGTGCGCTGTTTGGTCGCTGAACGGCACAACAACACTCAAGGGCAAAGGTTCCACAGGACTCGCAGGTGCGGTCTTGCTGGGCTCCGAGAGCGGAATCGTTGACTTCCCGGCAGATGATGGTGGGTGCGATGCGTGGGCGGCAGCGGCCGCCGTGGATGGTGAGATGGAAGCAGACGCTTGCCCGGATGGTTGCTTGGAATCCGGTTGCGTCTTCTGCGTCTGATTGGCGACAACGGCCATGTCGTGCGTTGCCAGGCTTGCGGCGCTCGCCAGTGCCGGTTTCGGAGGAGCCGCAGCCGGTTGGACGGACTGGTTCGACGCACCGCTTCCGCTTGTGCACATTGATTGAGGCGAACTCGCAGAGTTCGATGTCGTATCGCTCCCCGTTACCGCCACCGAGCCGCTTTTCCATTCTCGTTCCGGATGAGAACCGCCTCCCGCAGACTTCTTTGGCGCGGAGCGGCAGGCGGCCAATCCAATGCAACAAGCCAGAAAAAAACAAAGTGCACGCCAGCGCATTGCCGTGCCCCGGCTACTGAAACAGTGTTTGCACGGCGGCTGCGAGCGGAGGACCGGCCTGCGGATCGTAACGGGCGTTTAACACGAACTGTGCGTTCGTGGTGGATCCATACGACTTCTCGACCAACACCTGCTGCGCGCCCCCGCCATTCGTGCCGCCGAGAGTTGCTCGCAACCGTTCGATCAGTGAATCGTAGTCGAGCGTGTCCACGCAGCGGTCCATGAGCCGTCCGCCGAAACCGGCAGCCTCCGGCGAACCGAGATTGGCGAGGAGTTGGAGGACGTTGGCCTGCTCGCGATTCTTGAACCGATCCGAGCGATAGGCGTACTCGGCGATCAGGTTCAGTTGATTGCCTGCGCTCGGTTGCACCTTGATGACCATCTCGAAGCCCAGATGCCGCTCGAGTTGCTGATAGCGCGCCTCGGCGGCCGTGTTCTTGGGGAGAAGGTTGAAGAACCGCCCGGCATCGAACCACAACGCGACCGCGCCATCACGGCTGAGCGCGCGGGGCGGCAGTGATTCGCTTTCCGACCCGGCGATGCCGAGCGCGGTCTTCGGCGCGGCCAGACAAAGCTGGATTTCATTCTCCACACACGGCGAACGCGGATCGCCCTCGAATTCGATCAACAGGACCGCCGCCTGTTTCGTGATCCCGAAGGTGAAGAATCCGCCTTCGGGGTCCATGTACCGCCCGGTGCCGGAATGGATCATGGCGCGGCTCCTGGCGAGCGACGGGACAGCGTTGGAGGAGGCGCGCAGCAGGCTGCTGAACTGATCGGCGAGGCGAGACAATGAGGCCTCCGCCGCGCGGGAATCGGTCACGCGCGCGACGAACCCGCACAGCATCACCGGCCGATCGCCACTCTCGGTCGCGCGTTTCGACGGGAACTTGGCGAACGCGTACACGGAAGCGTTGGGATCGAATCCATTCTGCATCAGGTCGGCGAGCGAATCGGACACGATCTTGTCCGCGGGGTTGCCGAGCCAGCCCGCGAAGGATTGGCCGGGGGCAGAGCGACGAAGTTGTTCGGGACGAAACGTCATCACGGCGAAACTGTCGGCGGGAATCAACGTCGCATGCGACGTGCGCGTCTTGTCCTGCCAGGCACGGAATCCCCAGAAGCCCGCCATCAGTACCGCGCCCGCGATCAACGCGATCACGAACACACTGGCTCCGACTACCGCCCAACGGCTGCGCGGCACAGACGCGGCTGGCGCTGCGGCGGCGACCTCATTTGACTCGGTTGTTGTCGAACGGCGCCGAGGTCGTTCGCCGAGCAATGCGATGTTGAATCCGACCACGAGCGACACGGCCAGAGGGTCGAACACGATCACCAGTGCGAGGATCAGCCATTTCACGACGTCGTCCGGTGGCGCCTCGAATGCGCGCGCCACGAACCGGTACGAACCGATGTCGGCGCTGGCAATCGAGTTGCGGAGTGCGTGGATCTCCTCGTTGCGCGCGCGGATGCGTTGATACATCGCTTCGACCTGTGTGCCGCCCGCGACGCTCGTGACCTGCCCCTGCGACTGCAGCGCGGCCACCTGCTGCTCCAACTGCGCCACGGCGGCTGCGTGGGCTTTGCGGAGTTCCTGCTCCTCCGCGTCGAGCCGGGCGCTCTCCTGCGCAAAGGCATCGCGAACAGAAGCCACGTCTTTGTCCGATCCTTCGAGCTGCTTCGCGTGGTCGGCGCGCAACTGCTCGATCCGCGCCCGGTGATCGTTCAGATCGGCGGCGATGGTGTCGCGCTCCTTGCGTTGCTGCTCGCGAAGCTCCTGCCCCTTCTTGATGCTGTCCACCTTGAAGAACCCCGGGCCGCCCTGCTTGGTATAGGCGTCCACCGCGCGATCGAGCACGGCGAGGCGGTCGTTCAATCCCGCGATGGCCGACTCCTCGGCGGCGATGGCCTTCTTCAATACCTCGCCCTGTTCCGTTACCCGCTGACCCGGCACCTGCAAATCGCGATCGCGGCGTTCCTCGGCAGTCTTACGGCGTTCCTGAATCCGGGCAAGCGCCTGGTTGAACGAATCGTTCTCCTGTCCGATGCGCTGTTGGAGCTTGGCGAGATCCTCGCGCCCGGCGTCGGAGACGCGCGTGAGCTGTCCACGCGACGCCTCAATGTGGCGCTGGGTGTCGGTGATCTCTTTTTCGAGACTCGCGATCTGGTTCTCCATCAGCGTGATCTGGGTGTGGGTGCGTTCGTACGCCCGGGCCAGATAACCGTAGTTGCCGAGAGACGTGATCGCGATCAACACCAGCACGGCGAGCGTGAGGTAAATCTTCAGCGGACGATTGATCGCGCGCCAGTAGCGATAGAGAAACGAGGCCGCGACGAGTTTGCCGACCTCGAGGCTCGCCGCCATGATCATCACGGCGGTGGCCGAACCGACAAAGAGCAGTCCCAGCCCAAGGACCGAAAAGAACGCCGAACAACAGGCGATGAACAGCGCCGAGACGACCAGGACATACTTGAAAATCGAGGGCACGGAACCGGTGGGATCGCCCCCGTGTGAATCCCCATGAGTGTGCGTCATAAAATTGCGTGTGTTGCGACCTGCTCTTAACAACACCCCGTGCCTGTTGTCAAACGTCCACGCGTGACAGGGCGCATCTGGAAGTTGATGCAGGGCGTGAATGCCCCATCGCCGGCCGTGGGGCGATGGGGTTTCGCGCCGTGCCCATTCGCAACAAAACCACGGCGCGAAACCCCCGTCCCTGAACGACGCGGGACGGCGGCATTCGCGCGCTACAACCGTCCACTCGCGGAGGCACGGCGCGTGACTAAGCCAGAGCGCGGTTTCGCGAACCGGCAGCCTCTCGCTCAAGCCGCCACGATTTGGTCGTTCCAGAACAGCCGAGACACGTCCACGTGACGCTTCTCCTCGACCGATCGCTCCGCCGCAAAACAGAGCATGGCGCTCAGGTAGCCTGCTTCGACGCCGGCAGGGGGCGTGAAGCTCTTGTCGTGCAGCATGCGGGCACCGGTGCCCATGAAGACGATGCGTTTGGGACTGTGCACAGAACACTCAGCGCCTGTACCACTCCACGTGCGCGATACCCGTGCAAGTGTCGGATTTTGGCTCGACGCGGATGCGCGCGTGTTGGGCGGACGGCGACTGAACAGCAAGCCATACCGGGCCGTGTTCCTCGGGAGAAGTGTCCTTGACGCTGCTCTCGACGCGCCAGGTCTTGCCGCCGTCGTCGGAGAGTTCGAGGAAAACGTCGTACACGGCGGGAGCGAAGTCTTCGGTTTTGCGTTCCATTCGATAGGCGGCGGTTATCAATGCGCCGCTCAGGCCCAAGGGTTTTGGAAATGTGTACGTCAGCGACATCGTGCGAGCAGCTTTGTTGCTGTCGTGGTTCACCATGCCGACGAACGAACGATATTCGATCACGTCCCAGCGGATGTGATCGGCAGGGGTGTTGTTGATCGTCTCGGCGGCAATCACCGTGCCGTCGGGCGCGACGTAGCGCGTTTCCGATTCGTCCTTGCCGCCGCGAAGGTCCAGGAATGTGCCGGTGGGTTTGGCGGGAAGGAGTAGTTCGGAAGGCCGCCCTTCGAGGCGGTCGCTGGATGATTCCCGGATTGCCGCCTCGGAGGGCGGCATTCCTTTGACAGCCGTCACCGCGAACAACATCGGGTTCATGTTCCCCATCGAGTGCGCAGTGCGGAATAAAATCTTCCGAATCGGCTTGGCGGGATGCGGGTTGACCCACTCGGTCGAGTAGAGATACGCTTTCAACCCCGACAGCGTCTCGCCCTGCCATGCGAGTTGGCCGTCGGTCATGTTGTGGCCTCTGGGATTGTACCCGGAGTTCACGGGGCGTCCGGACCAGTTGGCAGTGTTGACGGCGTATTTGATTTCCTTCTTCGCGTACGTGCCGTCGTCATAGACCATGAAATAGAAGCCGGCGAGTTCCTTGCGCCGGAGATAATTGTGGCCGGGACGGTTGTCAAGGCAATGCAGAAAGACCAGGCTCGCCGCTTTGATGTTGCCGAGATCAATCTCCGTCTCGGTCGGCATCGTGCGATCCACGTAGCCGCGATTCTCGATCATGACGATGCTCTTGCCGTCATTCCTTTTCTCGTCGAGGACGCGGAACGGCACGCCCGCCATCTGCTGCACGCCCGGCTTCAGCGCGCGCAAGTCCATGTTCGCGCCCATGTCCACCCAATCTTTGCCGTCGTAGGCCACCGGATCAAGGCGGCTGCGGTTGGCGGCCTTTGAGAGATCGAGCGGGACGAAATCGTTCTTTGACGCGTAGAGACTTGGCAAGCGCCGCTCCTCATGCAGCGCCTTCCAAAGCGAGATGGTGCGGCTGACGGTGCGCACGGCCGGCGGGTCTTGCGGGCGGACGGCTTTGGTGTTCCACGCCACGCCCGCCAGTTCGAGCAGCTTGGTGGGAGTGAACGCGGACTCCGCCATGTATGCCACCACACCGAGATACGGCCCGGGGAGATCGCGCTTGCGCCAATCCGTTTCGTCCAACACCAGATCGAGTTGGGCAAACCCTTTCGATCGTAGCAACTCGTTGACCTCCTTGGGATGCCAGACGAGGAAGATCGTATCCTTGGGGATGAGATCGAGCGCCTTGTTCCAGTCCGGGTCGGGGTCGCCGGGGTAACTCAACCGCTGATGACCCATGAACGCCGTGTCGTGCATCGCGATTCGTTTGCCGTGTTCCTTGAATTTCTTGTCAATGCGGCGGAGCGTGTGCGCGAGAAGCTGCCCCGCAGTCATGTTGAGCGCGCGGCTTTCGGCGGAGACGTTCCAACGCGCGCCGCCCTGTACCTGGTAGGTTTCGTCCCAGTTGATGTGAACGAGATCGCCGTGAAATTGCGGCAGCCACTTGTCGCACTCGGCAAAGTAAATCTCCCACGACTTCGGATGGTTCGGGTTCGCGTTGCGGCGACCAACTCCGAGGGATTCGAGTTGTTCGTCCGACGCGCGCTCGACGAGGTTCGGGTCGCGCTGGAGGACGAGGGTGTTGAAATCAAGCATCGGGACGAGGTTCACAAAGTATCGAGCCGCTTCCTTGTCCCACTTGGCGGCTTCGGCGAGGAAACGATACTGCGGTTCATAGTGTGTGATGCGGAACCGGGCGAGCGCGCGGATGAGATTCTTGTCAGGAGCGGGTCGGCCCTGGATGTAGCGAATCGGCATGTCGGGCCAGTCGCGGATCGTCGCGCCGGGAATTTCCCAGCCGCCGGTCTTGCCGCGGCGCGTGAGCGAGAGCAGCGTCTGCGCGCCGTAGAACGCGCCCGGGGCATCACTACCGGCAATGACGATACGGCTGCCGTCGGCGAACAGCGTGTAACCTTGAGCCGGCAGGCCCTTGGCGTCCTGACCGATGTGAATCGTCGCAGCTTTGTCCTTCGGGTTGATCTCCAGTTTCACACCGTAACATTCGAGCATCTCATCGCGCAATACCTCGGCGGTGGTCCTGGCGCGCTTGGAATCGGCGGGCGCGTAGGCGATCACCATGCCGCTGGTGAGCGTCAGCGCCGAGCCTTTGAGTTTCATCTCCTGCGGCTGCGGGAACACCGGCGGGATGTTCTGGTAGGTGACCGGCTCGCCCTTTGGCTTCTGCACGGGCGTCGCGCCACCGGCCTGGAGCGCCGCCCTCCGAGGCGGTGACGCTCCGGGGAGTGCCGCCTCGGAGGGCGGCGTTCCGCCGGGGGTCGCGCCGGAACCGGTCGGCTTGCCCCAAATCTGAATCTCGCTGATGCCGCGTCCTTTCGCCCGATGCTGGACGCGCACCCAGCGCGCGGCTTGGTTGACGTTGTCGAAACGCGATTCGTTGGCCCAAACCCGGTTGGTGGCGAGGTTGTTGTCGAAGCTGAAAAGATCGTGATGGTCGGCGACCAGTGTGAAACGCGGTTCGCCCGGCGACTTGAGATAGAGCGCCTCAAACCCGACGCTGCTGGTGCCGAGCAACACCACGCTCGTGATCGCGTACTCTCCGCCCAGATCGAACGTGATGTCATGCCCGAGCGGGCCGGTCCAGAAACCGCCCCATTGCACCGTGGTCGCCGTCGAGCCGTCGGTCAGTCGTCCTTTCGCGAACGGAATGCCGCCCGCGTATGGCAGCGGTTCGGGCGGTTGTTGGTCGCGCCACCAGTTCGGGAAGTCGGCGGCGATGGTCATCGGCTCGGTGTAGGTGTACACGCCGGTGACCGGCTTGTTCCTCGACGCCAGCGCGCCCGTGGCGTTGCCGGTCAGGCAGAACGAGGTGTCCTCTTTCCCGGGTTGCGGGGCGAGCACGGACTGCGGGCGCGCTTCAAAGACGAGATCGCCCGCCGCAAAGGGATCGTGGGACGAATCGCCGATCGGCAGCCACGAACTCAGGAGGCAGCCCTTGTGTTCGCCGTAATCGAGCCGGGCCAATTTGAGCTTCCAGACCGTGCCGGGATTGACCGGCAGCTTTGCCGCGTCCACCAACGCCGCGATTGGGATGCGGAGTTCGGCGGTGTAGCCCCACGGCTGCGATTTGATTTTGCCTTCCCAATCAGGCTTGGGATTCCACGCCACCTGTTCGTCGTATTTACCCAGGCCCGCATGACGGTCATACCTGCTGTCGCCGATGCCAAGGATGAACTGGCGTTCTTTGCTTGGATCGCCTTCGGGCGCGAGATAGACCTCGACCGCATCGTTTTGCCAGATTTGCTTCGTGTCGTGCTCGTAGTGAACGCCCACCACCTTCTTATCCTGACACGCGAACGCGACGTAGAGATTCTCCTTGTCGAACGCGACCCAGGCGATGGTCTGGGCTTCGGAAAGTTCGCTGCTGCCGCCCCGCCAGAAGGATTTCACGACGGCGGCATCGTCCCAGCCGTCGTCCGAGAGGTCGCCGTCAATCACGGGCGCAGCGGCCACGCGTGGGGCGATGATTTCATTCGCGCCCGCGCGCTTCGTGCGTTCGAAGCTGGCCGGGGTCAGTTCCACCGCACACGCGAGGGGAGCCAGCGCGAGCAGGACGCTGCACCAACACTTCCACCATGTATCGTCCCGCAGCGAGCTGGTCACTGGTAGTCTTGCCATCCCTTATTCGGGTCGGTAGTGAGCGTCGTGCTGCCGTGGGACTCGACGTGGCCGTCGAGGTAGATCACGTTGGCGCGGGTGTTGTGGCGAAACCGAACCGTGGTCGGGTAGTCAGGCGGAGGGTTCGCCAGATACCAGGCGATGCTGTTGTTGCGCGCGTCGGCGAAAAAGATCATGCCGTTCTCCTTCCCGCGCCAGTCGGAGAATTTACGGAACTCGCCCGAAGGCTGGAGATAGGAGTTGAGACCGTAGAGCGTGCCGCGGACCTGGTAGTTGATCCCCTGATACGTGCCGCAGCAGGACGTGCCCGCCGCCAGAAACTCCTTCATGAGCGCCACGTCGGTCGGACACCAACCGATGGGATTGGTTTCTCTCCCCACCGGCACCTCGGAGAAGTAGCGGAGATAGACCAGCCGAGCAAACCAGTAGCGATTCGCGTCGGGTGGGCCGGTGACGTGATAGTAAGGGAGAATCGCGTCCTCGTTGTCCTCACCGTAGAGGCGCATGGCGAGATAGATCTGTTTGAGGTTGCTCATGCAGGACGCCTGTTTGGCTTTCTCCTTGGCGCCCTGCAGCGCCGGCAGAAGCAACGCGGCGAGAATGGCGATGATGGCGACGACGACCAACAGTTCAATCAAGGTAAACGCCGTCGCGCGAACACTGCAATGACGCCGATTGTTCAAGGCAATGGATTATGCCCGACGATGGCGGCGCGCGTAAATCACAACCAGCGCGCCGAGGCCAGAGAGCATGGTCGTCGTCGGCTCTGGAATCGCAACAAACACATCCCAGCCCCACGTCTGGGCGAGCGAAGCGAAGGTGTAAAGCGAGTTCGGGCCGTTGGTGCCGCTGTAGGTGACCGCATTGTAAATCACCGTCGTGTTCGTCCACACGGTCAGGTCCATGATGGCGTCGCCGATGATCCCGTTGCCGCCGCTGGCGGTACCTCTGCCATAGAAGATGTTCGGCAGCGTGATCGTGAACGGGCTCATGTCGTTGCCGCCGAACTCGACGTTGTAGAAGCCATTGCCCAGTACGTTGCCGGCGGTCGCGTCGCCCATGTCAATCGTCATGGTGCCGTCGGTGATACCCTGGAAGCGCGTCAGACCGCCCGTCATGAACAGATGCTGCGCGCTGTCGTCCGACTCGTTGAGGAAATCCCTTCGCGAAGTGTACGTGACCACGCCGGCGCTCTGGGAGAGTTTGCCGAAGTTACCGACGTACGCGCCGCCGAGGTTGGCTGTGCCGCCGGTGACGTTGAACTCGCCCGGACTTTGCTCCGTGTTTCGTCCGACAAACAACCCATAGCCATCCGCGTTCAAGGTGCCGGTGCCGCTCACGTTCAACTGGGCGAGATTATTGACAAATTGGGAGTTGGGATTCCCCGAGAGTCCGCCCGCGCGCGCGCCGACGACGATGCGTTGGCCCGTCGAACCAACGTAGCTGTTGAGCGTGCCGGAGGCCACGCTGACCACCGCGGTGCTGGCCTTGTTGGCACCCCAGCGTCCGATGCTGCTGTAGTCCGCCACGCCGGCGATATGCGCCGTTCCTCCGTTCACATGAAGAATCGCCCTGCCGTCACCGGCAGCTCCGTCGGCGCCGACGACCAGACCAAATCCGACCGTGGGATCGCTGAAGCGGAACGTGCTGCCGGCATTCACCTGTACGATGCTGTCCCCGAGGCTGGCGGCTCCTTGTTTGATCGTAAAGCTGTTGCCCGCGTTGGTGACAATCAGGTTGCCGCCGTTCAAGTACACAAAGCCGGGCAAACCGAATTGGCCGCCGATGTTGTTGACCCCGCCGGCAATACCACTGACGGTGCCGTTCGACACGATCAGATTTCCCTGACGAGTGATCGAGTCGAGAATGGTCGCGAGCGTGGCGCCGCTGTTCATGTTCACGAGGTACGTGCCCGGCCCGTAAGTTTGCAGCGCGCCCACAGTGCGGTCGCTGCCGTCCACGGTGACCGTGCCAGTGAAGGCGAGGGGAAGGTTCGCCGTGTCGCTTGAGCCGGGCGTTCCGTTGGGATCCCAACTTCCCCCATCAGTGAAGTTACCGCTGGCGGTGTTTGTCCAAATGTAGGTGGCTGCCGTGGATCGGGTGACTGCACCGAAGATCAATGCAAGGGTTGCGACAACGACGACCAATTGAAAACGACGAAGTTGATTCATGATAAGCCTCATTCCGTTACTCTTGCGCGTATTCTTATAGGTATATTTTAGTTAGTCAAGCTCATATTTCAGAATTTTTGGAGAGAGTGACTGCAATCTTTTACATTGCTTTTATCGTCTGAGTTGGCTACATATCAGCCGACAGCATCATCAGAAATGCCACCGTCCACTACAGAGTTCGAGGCACCAATGACGCACCAGCGTGCCCGAAACAGCCTCATGGAGAGGGTTCAAAGGGACTGGCCCGCGGGCAGCCGGTTGCCACCCATCCAACAGTTGGCCAAGGAAATCGGCATCGGCATGAACAACACCCACCGCGCCGTCCAACAACTGGTGGCGGAAGGAGTGTTGGTCTCACGACCGAAGCTGGGCACGTTCGTGGCCGACCCGAGCCGGGGACGCGCGCCTCAACCTTCCCTGCGCGGCGTGTCGGCCCCGGGACTTGGTTCGCAGCCGACTGGGCTGCTCGTGGGAAAGATCGTGCGCTCCCATTTCGTCGGTCCGTCCACGGATGCGTTCGTGATGAGAATGGTCGCGGCGTTCGAGTCGCACCTGGCGGAACGGGGATGCACCTTGTTGCGGCAATCGTTCGGCGATGCCAATCCCGATCTGCGAGGAGCGAACGGCGTCCACGGTCTTGCCATCTTCAATCCGAACTCCTTTCCCGCCATCCAATGCGACCCGCAGCTCGTCGTCATCGCCGTCAACACCGCGGCCGTGACGCCGCTGGAGCGCGCCGGACGTTTCGACGTGGTGACCGTCGAACAGGAGCAAAGCGCCTACCTGGCAGGCCGTCGCCTGCGCGAAGCGGGATGCAACTCGGTGTGCGTGCTCGGCTGCCGCGATCCCCAGGATCACACCCGGTTCAACGTCACCTCGGAGATCCGCTTGCGAGGCTTCGAGCGCGGCTGGGGCACCGAGGTGCCACGCGACCGATTGCTCCTGACCCACGCATACACCATCTTCGGCGGTGTACACGCGGCGGAGCGATACTTGGGGATCCACTCGCGTCCCGATGGCGTGTTCGCCACCTCGGATGAACTCGCCGTCGGCTTCATTGCCGGGACCACCACGCACGGGCTTCAACCCGGACGCGACTACGACATCATCGGCTTCGATCGGCAGCAAATTGGACGCGGGTTGCCCAACGGCGATCTGACGACCATCGAAGTGCCCGTCGAGCAAATGGGCATACAGGCGGCCGAGTTTCTGGCGGAACGACTGCTTGACCCTGACCGTCCTGTGCGCAAACTGGCGCTTGGATGCAAACTCTTCGAAGGGGTCACCATACGGAGCCGAAGCTGACTGCCAGAACCGCCGCTCCCAAGTTCTACATTCTCACCGACCTCGAAGGGCCGGCAGGCATCTCGACCTGGTCGCAGACGCGCGAGCCGTCCAACGTCAACAAACTCGCCGCGATGGACCTCTTGACCCGCGAGGTGAATGCCGCGGTAAACGGAATCCTGGATGTATTCCCGCGCGCCACCGTCCACGTGCTCGATGGGCACGGCTGCGCCGGCATCAACGCCAACCTGCTGCACCCGCAAGCCCCGTTGCTGCTCGGCGCATTCTCGACCGACGAGCAGGACTGGACTCAACGTTCCGCGCGATGCTGTTCGTCGGCCAGCATGCGATGGCTGGCACGCCGAAGGCCCCGCTCTGCTACACCTGCTCTTTGCGGAACGTCATCCACATCCCGCAGCCGCTCTTCTCGTTCATGGCGAGCCAGTAGCCGGGCACGTCCATGCAGTTGCTATCGTAGCCGGCACCGACCTTGAGCTTGCGCACCTGATGAGGTCCGGGTCCGGGGACGGCAATGAACGAACGTTCGGCCAGCGGATCATCGAGTGTCATGTACGGATGTCAGCGCAACCACACGCCCCTCGACTCGGTCGAGGTGTTCGTATGACGCATCAGCACCTTCAACTCCACGCTACCGTTCGCCAAGCGCATCTCCCGCTCAACGCGAAGGCCACCGGCTTCGCAGGTGGCGACGATTGCCTTGTAGCCATCGCCGTCCTTGAATCCCGCGCGGTAGGGTTTCGAGCCAAACCACTCCCCGGGGGGATCGTTGGGATGCAGCCGCGTGACGTCCTTCCATGCGTAGGCGGCCCTGCCTTTTACTGCCTCGCCTGCGACAAAATTGACGCCGCTCTTCTTGTCGCGGTACTCGGTGATCGCTGCGTCCGCCGCGGGGGAAACAACGAGGCGGGTGCTTTCGTTCTCAAGCACGAGCATCGTGTCATCGCCCTGCTTCTCCTCCCGGGCAGTCGTCGCTGCCCAGCCCGCGACAGACGTAAGCAGGAAAACTCCAGCCGTCACGGTCAACCATGCGGCATGGCGATTGGCGCAACTCATTCTGTTGGAACACGCGATGAACTCAATGCAAACACCCTATCAAGCCGACCAGGATCGCGGAAGCCGGTCGTCCTGGAATGTTTTGCATTTATCTACGGTAAGACTGCGGAGAATGCAGAGGCTGCCAGCACATCGAGTCTGCATGGATGCTCGGCGGCGCAGTGTGCCGATGCCTGTGACCCCGGATGGTCAGTCGGTCTTGCTCTTCTTCTCGTCGTCGTCCTTCGAGGGAGTGAGCGCGAGAAACAGGCTCATGCCCTGGCGGTTGATCGCGAGCAGTACGGTCTCATCCTTCTTGACCTTGGCAGCGAGTTTGTGGAAGTCGTCCACGCTCTTGACGGGTGCGCGTTTGATCTCCTCGATGACGTCGCCTTTGCGCAGACCTTTGCCGGCCGCGACGCTGTCTGGATCCACGTCCGCAACGAGTACGCCCTCGATGTCCTTGGGCAGATCGAGCTTCTCGGCGAGCGTGCTCGTCAGTTCCTGAACGCTAATGCCATTCAGGACATTATCGTATTCCGATTCCTCGGGCTCGCTCTCTTCCTCCTCGCCTTCGCCTCGCTTGTGTCCACGGAAGCGAGCTTCGAAGTCTCTTGGCTGGGGTTCGAGTTGCACGTCGAATTCCTTCTTCTTGCCGTCGCGAATGATGATGACTTTCACTTTCGCGTCCACGACGGATTGACCGACGAGGAACTTGAGGTGGCCGCTGTCCTGGACTTCTTCGCCGCCAAATCGAATGATGACATCACCGCGTTCGATGCCGACTTTCTGGGCCGGGCTGTCCTTGCTGACTTCGTTCACGAGCGCGCCTTTGAGTCCTTCCATGCCGAACGACTTGGAGAGGCCTTCGTCGAGGTTGCCAATGCTGACGCCGAGCCACGGACGCATGACTTTGCCGTGCTTGATCAGGCTGTCGAGGACGCTGCGCGCGAGATTGCTTGGAACTGCGAAGCCCACACCGTTAAAGCCGCCGGTGGCGGAGGCGATGGCCGTGTTCACGCCGACAATCTCGCCACGGATGTTGACGAGCGGGCCGCCGGAGTTGCCGGGGTTGATGGCGGCGTCGGTCTGGATGAAATTCTCGTAGCCCTGCCCACCGTCAATGATGCCGGTGCGTCCGAGGAAGCTGACCATGCCTTTGGTAAGCGTCTGGCTGTACCCGAACGGGCTGCCGACAGCGAACACGACTTCGCCCACCTGGATGTTGTTGGAGTCGCCCCACGGGAGCGCTGCGAGCCCTTTGGCGTCCACTTTGACCACGGCGACGTCGGTTTTCGGATCGGAACCGACTACTTTGCCTTCGAGTTCACGACGGTCGTTGAGGATAACGGTGACCTTCTTTCCCTTTGCTTTGTCCACGACATGGTGATTGGTGACAATGTAGCCGTCCTCGCTGACGACCGCACCGGAACCGAGGAATCGCTCCTGCCACTGCCGGGGCATCTGGAATTCACGCCCGAAAAACTCGCGCAACCACGGATTGTCAAGAAACGGGGACTCGCCCCGCGGGTGCTTGAACTGCTTGGTGCCCGTAATCATGACCACAGCGGGCGTCACGGCCTTGGCGAGGGCAACCTGCTCCTGATTCAATTGCTGAAGCAACTTGGCTTGGTCCGCGGCGAGCAGCGGTCCTTTCGACGCCGCGTAGGAGTTCGTCGTGGGCGCGACGATGGAAGTGATGCCCCACACCAGACCCGCGATGACCGCGGCAGTGAGGAGCACGCTGATGAATCTGATGGCTCGATATTGCATAAGTGTAACTTGAATGATTTCTAGGCGTTTGACATCACGATGCTGCGGCGTGTTCGATGGTTTCGCAAGCAACAAAAAAAGGCGTCCGAGCGGTATAGCGCGGACGCCTTCAGGAAAAGCGCAGTCTCAATCGGCCATTTCGTTGAGCAGAAACTCGGGCTCGAGGATCGGCTCATAGTATTTGGGATACGGAATGGGAAACGTGATGAGTTCGTAAATACCAACGCCCTCGCGCATCAGAAAATGGCCTATGCCCTTGCAAACTCCGTAGGTGATCGCGGCGCCGCTGCCCTCCTGCTCGAGCGTCTTCTGGATTTGAATCGGAATCTCGGCGACTCCGAACAGGGTGTTCGCCAGGCCGCGGCCCAATTTCCGTCCTGCATCGTCCGCGAAGGAATTCATCGCGGAAAGACCCAACACCAACACTGCCGCCAAAAACGAAACTGCAAACCTACGGTTGCTCATGACTGCTCGGTCCTTTCTAGAGGTGTCAAAATGCAGTCGGAGACTAACAACATCAAAAAGGCTGTCAACGCAATTTCCGCACGCAAATTTCGCGGGGGCGCATCTGCGGGTTGACGGTTGTAGGGCGCGAATGTCTCCGTCCCGCGTCGTTCAGGGACGGGGGTTTCCCGCCGTGGTGGCGGGTCGGACGGGCACGGCGCGAAACCCCCATCACCAAACGGCAGGCGCTGGGGGCATTCGCACCCTACAACAACCCGCAGATGCGCCATTTTCGCGGGACTAGGGAATGGCGCAAAAACAAAGCGGCTGGCTCGACTGAGCCAGCCGCGGTGTCGGAACCAACCTGCTGCGTGGAGAAACTTACTTGTTCGCCGAAATCGCCTCTGCCCGTTTCTTCTGCTCCGCTTTGGAGAAGGCATTATCCCGCCAACCGTTGGGATTCGCAAAGTCATCTTCCGGGGCGTTTTTCACTCCGCTGTACTGATCCTCAAACCCGGTACTGCCGGACGGGCCAACGATCGTCGGGGTCACGAAGATGAGCAGATTGCGCTTGGTCTTTTCGAAGCTCTTGCTGCGGAACGCGGCACCGAGCCCGGGGATGTCCCCCATCAAAGGCACCTTGGTTATGCTGCTGAGATCGGTCTCCTGGATCAGGCCGCCGAGGGCGAGAGTATGTCCGTCCTTGATCATGATGCTCGCGTGCATGTTGCGCGTGTTGATGATCGGAATCGCCGCCTGCACGGCGCCGCCGAATGACACGGTCCGGTTCGGATCGAAGGTGCTGATTTCGGGTTTGACCTCCATTGTGATGAAGCCCGACTTGTTGATGTGCGGGATGACCCCGAGCAGGATGCCGATGTCTTTGAACTCGAAACCCGATACTTCCAGCGAAGCGGTCTGTTGGTTGAACGTGAACTGCGGAATCGGGTACTGCTGCGCGATGTTGATGCGCGCTTCCTTGTTGTCCGCCGTCACGACCCGTGGGCTCGCCAGCAAATCAGCTTCGCCATTGCTGTTGAGGAAACTGATGAGAACCTTGAAGTCGCTGGCGGTCAGCACAGCGACGTCTGCTTGCTTGATGGGAAGGGAGGGCGAGCCGCCCTTGTACGTGTTGAGTTCGAGGTCGGAGGGATTTAATTTCCAACCAATGTTCTTGGCGGCGATTTCATAGTTCAGCAAGGACTCCCACTTGATGCCGTAGTCCTGCTTGGGATTCTTGACCGTTTCGATGATGCGCGCCTCGATCATCACCTGTGGGGTTTGCGTATCCACCCGCTTGACGATCTCACGAATCTGCGTGAGCCGCGCGGGCACATCGGAAATGACAAGAGTATTGCTACGCGGATCCACTGTAACGTTGCCACGGCCAGCCGTCAGGAACGGTCGAATGACCTTCTCGACTTCCGCCGCGGTGGTGTATTCGAGCGTGACGATGTCCTCTTGAAGGGGTTCAGCCGCGACAGAGGCTTTGGTCTGGACCTTCAGGACGTTTTCTTCCTTGGTGACGACATATCCCTTCGAGTCGGCAATGAGTTTGATGGCCTTCTCGTAGGAGACATCGGTGAGACTGATGGTGATCTTGCCCTGCACGTCTTCGGCGAGAACGATGTTCAGCCCGGCCTGGCGGGCAAGCGTGCGCAGCACATCCTGAATATCTGCCCCGACGTACTCGATGCTGCTTTCAGACGAGGACGAAACATCGCCACCCGACTCGGCCACCTTTTGCGGCGCTGCGGCTGCGACCTGTTCACTTTTGTCAGCGGCAGGCGGCGCGCTCGGGGGTTCAGCCGCCATTGGTGCCTCTGTGGCGGCAGGCGCTGCCGCCTCTGCTGGCTTTGTTTCTGTGAGAGCGGGCGTCTGCGCGAGCACGATGTTTCCCGCCAAAATAAGAGTCATCACTGTTGCCGATGTTTTCATTGTCCTCCGAACCTGTTGCATGGTGTTTTGTGGCCTCGTTCGACCTCTGAACTGAAAAGCAGGTAGCAAGCCAGCCTGTTGCGAAGCGCCAAGACACACCCCGCGTTGAATGAACTTGGAACGTCTTCGACAAGGCGGAACGTTACGAAAGTGTGCTCGGCAGCCAGGTCGCCTGGGGGGCAATGTTATTCCCGGGCCAACCGAAGCTCGATCTGTTGTTCTCCCGACTTGAGCACAACGCGGTTGCGATCAATCGCAATGACCTTCACGGTCAGGCTGCCTGAGTTCAACTTGAACGTCACGGTCTCGTTCAATTCGATGCGCTGGCGATTCACAACCGCGGCGGGCTTGGTTGGGTGCCAGATGATTCCCTGTAACTGGAGCTCGAAAGTGCTGACCGGAGCGTTGGTGTCGCTTGGTTTGCCCTTGAGTGCCACCGGCAGGAAAGGGTCGGGCTTGTTGTTCGCATTGCTGTAGGATGACTGGGGGATCGAACTCGCCGCCGCCCCGCCATTGCCCGGAGCTTCTGATGGCGCGGCCGCGAGTACTGCAGCGGGCATACTGATCGCGACCGACGCAACGAGAGCTGCGAGACAGAGCGGGCGTTTGATAGTCGTTGCTGTCATGTTACTCCTTCGCACTCGGTCCCTGGGCAATCTTTGGGCCTTGCGCCGAGTCCTTCGACTTGTCTTCCTTCACAGCCAGCACATGGAACTGCACCCGAATGGTGTGTGAGTCGGGAGCGCCGGCGGTTCCACCCACGATCTCCAGATGTTGGATCTGGAGCGTCGAAAAGCTGTTCTCCAGATCCCGAACGAACTCACCGAGCTTGTGATAGCCGCAGAAGAAACTGAGTGAAGCGGAGGTGGACTCATACGATTCGTTCTCCGGCAGCACAGCCCCGCCGCCGCCTTCGGGCACAACCGTCAGGCGAGGCATCTTGCGCTTGTCGGCAAAATCACCCATCTCACGCCACAGCCACGCCACTGGATCACCGGTCACGATGCGTGACTCCACATGGCTGAGGAATGGCTTGTCCTTGTCCGCGGCGTTGGTCAAGAGGATGAGTTTCGTGTCGTTTTCCCGAGCCTTGTCCAGCTTGGACTGAAGGGCCGTACTCTCCTTGGTCAGTTTGGAAATCGCGGCCAATTGCATCCCGCTGATCACGAACTGGTAGTAGAAGATCGCCAGGCACAGCGCTCCGCAGCACACGCCGACGATTCTCTGCAGTTTGTCTTTTTCGGTGGTCATAACGACTAGGCCTGTTTGAGGGGCTTCTCCTTGTACTGGATCTCGATCACAAATCGCGCGGTGGTCGCCTCGACCGGTGCGTCGCTGTCCGCTCGTCGCAAGAGCGATTGCGGTCGGTTCAACGACACCAGCTTGATCTCAGCCACATGCTCGGTGAGGCGCTGGCTTTTTTTCAATTGCGTCAGAAAGTCATGCACCACCAATTCCGGCCGGTTGCCTTCCACCAGACCCTCGAGGGTGACTTTCACGCTCTCGTTCGGCGACGGCGGGGGGGCTTTCGAGCCGGCGACCGGCGCGGGGGTATGCACATCGCGGTGCCCCACGAATCGTGTAATCTGCACGCTCGAAGGAATGATGTCTTTGTACAGTTCGAGTTCCGGCGCCCAAAGAAATCGCGTTTCCGCCTGGGAGCGAACCAACTCCGATTTGGCCACCAGCTTCTGGTAGGTCTTGATGTTCATTTCGGTGGCGGTGAATCGCGGTTGGCGACGATCCCATTCTTCCTTCAAGCCGGTCACACGCGCACGGAGAGACTGTTCCTTGGAGTAGAGAACCGCCGAGAAGGCCAACAGCAACCCCAGGCCCAACAGGCCACACCGTACGCTGAACATGACCGGGTCGCGCTTACGCGCCAGCTTGGCCTTTTGCTCTTCTTCGAGAAGATTGATTCGAATTGGCATCGTCGGTCTCCCTTGCTAGATCACGGCCGTCGCAGTGCCAACGGCGACGGCGAAATTCGCGGCCTGCTCCTTGAGTGCGTCGTCCTTCTGATTCTTGAGCTCTTTCTCGATGCTTGCAGTCGTATCCCACGAACTGCATGGCAACCCAACTTCATCGGTCAGGAACTGCAGGATCACCGCGGAAAGCGCCGTGCCGCCCGAGCAGAACACCTTCTTGACCGGCACCTCATGTTGTCGCTCAAAGAAATCAATTGAAGAGCGCAGTTGATGGGCGAACACCGACAGGCACGATGCGATGAGCACCTGGGTCGCTTCGCTCATCTTGAGTTTCTCTTCTTCGGCCGCTTTCTCATCCACGCTCAACGTCTTGGCGATGTAGCCCGTGATTTGCAGCCCGCCGAACGGAATCGCTCGGGTCAGCATGGCCTGCCCCTTGTTCACGATGCTGATAACGGAATTTTCATAACCGATGTCCACCAGTGCGACGGTGTCCTCTTGAAACCTCTGGGGTTCGGCAGACTCGAAGGCGTTGATGACCGCGACGGGCGCGAGGTTGATTGCCATGGGAACCAACCCCGCGGACAACATCGAGTCGCGACAAAGCAGAACATCCTGTGTGCTGGCGCCTCCGACGAGCACCTGGAGCTTGGACGCCGACTTGTTTGGGGCGGTCTCGCCCTGCTTCGGCGCGCGCGGCGGGATGACGTAGCAATCGAAGTTGAAGTTGGTGTATTGCTGATGAAGGTATGGCGCACTGTTGATCTTGAGCGCCTTTTTCATGTCCTCCAATGGCATTTGGGGGAACTCAACCTGGCGGATCAACGTCGAGCGCGCGCTGATGGACGCGACGCCGTGGCCGCGTTTCACACCCATCTCATCGAGACTCTGCCGGAGAATTTCGGTCGCCCGCGCGGCCGTCAAATGTGCTTCGCCTTCCGCGAGGGTGATCGGACGAGAAGAGAAATGGGTCAGAACGTATCGTCCCGAGCGACGCTGCAGGCGTAAACATTTCAACCGGCTTGATCCCATGTCCACGGCAACCAGCACTGCAGGTGCAGCCTGGCTACGCGGGCCGCCAAATGTTGTGAGTGAGGGCAGTTGAAATCGCATAAGTCTCCAAAATTAGCACTCCATATGCCAGCACTCCGCGGCAAATTGACCCAGAGAACCATGCTGACAGGTGGAATCATCGTCAGAAACCCAAACCACTTTAGCTTCCGATGCCGACAAAATCGGACTTCCAGCACTTCGAGGCCGGAACGTAGGCGCTACCAACCACCGCAATTCCTTTGCAGCCGGCGCACAGGGCCGGTATAAGTCTTGCCCTCCATGAGCGGTAACGGGATGTCGAGAACAACATCAGAGCATGCGCTTCAAAGCGATAAGCTGGCCCCTGCCGTGCCTGAGAAAGTCGAGGCTACAGGGTTGGATTTTGGCTTTCTGGCCGACCTGACGCTCAAGACCGTCTATGCCGACACCAACTGCACCACCGAACGCGCGGCTGACAAACTCAAGCTGCCCATGACCGTTGCGGAGCCGCTGCTGCAACACTTGTATCGCGAGAAATTCATCGAAATCCGGGGAATTGCCGGCTTCCAGAACCATCGCTATGCCATGTTGGATCGCGGCTGGGAACGCGTGCGTCGCCTCCTCGACATGAGCGGTTACATCGGTCCCGCGCCGGTTTCCCTGAGCGCGTACACCGCGATGGTGCAATGGCAGGAGAAAACCAAGGAGCCGATCCAACCGGGAGATGTCACGAAGGCGTTCAAGGACCTGGTGCTTCCCGACAGCATCTTGCAGACGCTGGGTTTGGTCGCAAACTCGCGACGCAGTCTGTTCATGACTGGACCTCCCGGCAATGGAAAAACCACCATCGCCAAGGCCCTTCATACCGCTCTGGGCGGCGAAATTTGGATTCCCTACGCCATCGAGGTGGATGCACAGATCATCAAGGTGTTTGACTCCCACAACCACGAACCGATCAATCCCCCACCCTCGATTCGCCATGATCAACGCTGGGTGAAAATCAAACGTCCCCTCGTGATCGTAGGTGGCGAACTGACCATCGAGACGATGGATCTGATCTACAGCCAGACAGTCCGTTTCTACGAGGCGCCGTTCCAGATGAAGTCCAACGGCGGCACGCTCGTCATTGACGACTTCGGGCGGCAACGAGTGGACCCGCGCGATCTGCTCAATCGTTGGATCATCCCCCTCGAAGGACACGTGGACTACCTGACACTGCACACCGGCAAGAAGATCCAGGTCCCTTTTGAACAACTGCTCATCTTCGCCACCAATCTCGACCCGGTTGATCTGGTGGATGATGCGTTCCTGCGGCGCATGGGTTATCGGTTGCGCGCGGACACCCCGACCCAGGAGACCTACGCTGAGATTTTCAAGCGCTACGTGGAGTCACGGGGCTTGAATCACGATCCCAAACTGCTGGAGGCCTTGCTCGTGTTGTACAAACGAGACAAGCGCGTCATGAAATGCTGTGAGCCGCGCGATCTGGTTGAGCGCTGTCTAGATATCTGCCACTATGAGAACCGCCCGCTTGCGCTCACGCCTGGGCTGCTGGAGGTCGCCTGGCGCAACTATTTCGGCACGAAGTAGTCGCGGGAACGAGACGCAGGAATCAGTTGGCCGCGGAGGTGTGGCCTACCGCGCGGGAACGGAGCTGGCCACCTGCTTGGACTCCGAGACTACCTTCGAGAACTCCTGGCGCAACGACTCGCTCTTCTCCGCCGCGAGAGCCGCCTTGAGCGTGGCCTGCCAGTGGGCCTCGCCCTTCTTCAGCGCGAATGCCATCACGTTGTAACTGTTGCGGCGCACCTGCGACTCGGGATGCCGCGCACCGAGTTCAAGAAGGCCCTTCAAGTCCACTTGGTCAGGTCCGAACTGCCATTGGGGACGGATGGAGTGATATTGGTGCACGCAGAAGATGATTTGCTTCAACAATTCGCCATCCTTCGGGTTGGCGGTGACCAAACCTGTCAGTTCGCGAAATACGGTGTGTTTCGGTCCTTCTGACCCGAGCAGTTCGTGCAAGGCCAGTCCGCGCTGCTCAGCATCCTTGCCCCGCAGCAAGGTGATGAAATACTCGTCCGCGGTCTCAGGATGCGCCCGGCGCGCGTTCAACGCGAGCGTCCGTTCCATCTCCTCTCTTGTCTTCAAATTGATCTCCTCCTTCGAGAACGAAAGCAGCGCATCCCAACATGCGGGAAGGTAGGCGGTCTCCCGGATTTTCTTGCGCGCCTCATTTCGCGCGTCGTAGTTCGCTGTCTGTCGCGCCACCTTGAGCAGAAATGGGATTGCCGGGTCGTCATTGCCAGTCGGTGTGAATCGAAACGACTGCAGCATGGCCGTCTGCGTGCGGTGGGGTGCCTGATCGTAGCATTGATACATCAGCTTGGTCGCGCGCGCGGCATCCCGTTGGAGCAGAGTGTGATAAATCTGGGTGGAGAATTCGGGATCCTTCTCCTTGAGCCACACTGCTACCCGCTTGTCCACTTCCTCCATCGGCGATTCCCGTGTGAACACCGTCGCGTACCCACGCCGCGGGGCCGAGCGCGTCACATTGATCTTCCGCAGAATCAGGTCGCGGACCTTCTTCTCGCCGAACTGTCCCTGCAATGCTTCGACGGCTTCCGCGGGATACGCCATGGAAGTGTACTCGATGACTGCGAGCAGCGGCTCATAGTTACCGTACCAGGGCCGCTTTTTGAGTTCTGCCACCATTTCCAACTGTTTCTCGGGACTGACCGTGGGAAGATTCTTCGCAACCCACGGCGCGAATGGCTCCAATTCCATTTGGATCGCCAATCCCAGCAAGTCCGACCGCAACATGAGGTGATTGTCCCTGGTCAATTCCCCAAACTCTCGTTCAAATCGCTGCGGATCGAGCCACGAGAGGGCAAATGCGGCCTGCTTGTCCACCTGGTTGCCTTTCCTCAGCGCAAGCGACTCCGGGTCAACGCCAGGAAACAACTGAAAGTGTTTGAGCCCATCCAGTTCGCTTTTCACCAGGCCGATCAATTCCTGCTGCTTCTGTTGGCGCAACGTTTCGGCTGCGTTTGCGTCTTCACCCGACTTGATTTTCACCATGATCTGCTCGGGCAACTCGACTTTCGCAGCGATCGGGTCGAGCTTGTCCCATGTCGTCGGCACGGTGGCGTCACCGACCAGCGTGAATGTGATCTGTACTGACTCCGGGATGGCCGGCGCGGGTACCGGCTTTTGCAGGTCCTTGCTCTTGATCTCGTACCGCGCGTACTGCTGGTGCGCTTCGACCGTGACGGTCTTCCAAGTTGCCTTCTCCTCGGCGGGCGTCATCGCCGGCCCGAACACCATGCGGCACCCATACCGTTCGTTCCAGTTCGCCCGCAGCGCTTCCACGATCCGTTGCTCGTAGTCGGCATAATCCGCCAACACGACCACACGAAACCAGCGTTTCGCGGCGCGCGCACGCGCGTCCGCTATCTTCGATTCTTCCTGCTGGAAGCGCTGCTGCGGGTCTTTGAATCCGACCTGCTCGAAGTTCTGGAACAGGGTCTTTGCCTCCGGGTACGGCATGTCGCCACTGGCAATGCGGGCAAAGAGGACATCCAACTCTGCGAGCACAGCCGCACGATACCGTTGGTCGTGTTCATCCGCCCAACGACGAAGGCTGACCCCAGGTGTGAGTTCCTTGTCAGAGTGATGCTTCGTCCAAGTCGAAGCGACACTGATTGCGCGATGATAGTCGCGGAACGATGCAGTCAGGTTGCCGGCGCTCCAAGAGTCCGCCGCTGCCTTCCATGCAGCCTCGGCGTTTGTCACCGCCGCCCTTGCTTCCGCCTCATTCCAGGTCGGCACACCCGACTCAACCGCTCGTGGCTTCTCCTGAACCTGGCTGTTGCGGTGATGCATCAGGTAGTAACTGCCGACCGTGGTGGCCAGGCCGATTGCCAGGGCGAATAGGATCAAGGTTCGTTTCATGGGTTTGTCTTTTCGCTGCTAGATTCCTTCCTGGTAGGGCAGGACTCGTACCGGCGATGCTTGCCGCGTAACCCAGACCTGCTACAGTGCTTTGCGACATGACAATCCCCAGCACCCGCATCGACCCGGCACGTTTCCACCCACGCACGTTTTCGGTCAACACGCAGCGGCGGGTGCAGGAATTCCGATATGTCTATCCCGTTCTGTCGCGCCGCTCAAAGGGCATCTCGATCGGCATCAACCCGAACCCCGACAAAATATGCAACTTCGATTGCATCTACTGCCAGGTGGACCGCAAGACGCCCCCCGCAGTGACCAAGGTGGACATGCCCACCCTCGAACAGGAGTTGAGAACGCTGCTCAAGATGACGCTGACAAGGGAACTGAAAACCATCCCGCCGTTCAACCAGGTGCGCGACGAGTTGTTCGTCCTGCGTGACATCGCGCTGAGCGGCGACGCGGAGCCGACCACCTCGCGCTACTTCCTCGAGATCATCAAGACGGTGGTGCGCGTCAAACGCGAGCTTGGAGTCCCGGGCTTGAAGATCGTGATCATCACCAACGCTTCTGGTCTCGGCCGACCGACCGTCAAGGAAGCCCTTCTCTGGCTCGACCAGCACAACGGCGAGATCTGGGCCAAGCTCGATGCTGGAACCGAAACGTACTACAAGGAAGTGGACAACACCCACGTCCCGCTCCAGCGCGTGCTCGATAATATCCAGCGCGTGGCGAAGGAGCGCTCCATCGTGATCCAGAGCATGTTCATCAAGCACAACGGAACCGGTCCAACCGACCAGGAGATTGAGGCGTATTGCGGTCGCCTCAGTGACATCCTCCGCAACGGCGGCAAGATCAAACTCGTCCAGGTGTACACGTTGGCGCGTCGTCCTGCCGAGGCGACGGTGACCGCGTTGAGCCGGGAAGAAGTGGATGCCATCGCCGCAGCAGTCCGCGCGAGAACGGGACTCGCTACGCAGTCCTACTACGAGACAATTTGAGCAGATTGTTCACGGTCGGCGTTCGGGGAACGGCTGCTACAGATTGTTTCAGCGTGCTGACAATGGTAGGAGGCGTTCCCCGAACGCCGACCGCGAATAATCAGCCTGCAACCTCACTTCACATCCACTCGATTCAGCCGCGCAGTTGCCAAAGCTTTGGCGCGATGCTACAAGCGGCACGGCAATGTTCGGCACACTCGCAATCTTTGGACCCGGTCTGCTTGGCGGATCGCTCGGTATGGCGGCGCGACAACGCAAACTCGCCCGGCACGTCACGGTTTGGGCGCGTCGTCCAGAAGCGATTTCGGAAGCCGTCAAACGCAACGCCGCCGATGACGGCACCCTGGATGCCGCAGCCGCAGCGAAGGACGCCGACCTCGTCGTACTCGCGACCACCATCGGCGCGATGGAAACGCTGGCCCGCGAGATTTTACCCCAGCTTTCCTCCAGTGCCATCGTCACCGACGTCGGCAGCGTGAAATACCCCGTCGTCGTTGCCCTCGAACACGCACTCGGAGGCAAAGCGCGGTTTGTTGGCAGCCATCCGATGGCCGGTAGCGAGCAGGCTGGAATCGAAGCCGCCGCCGCTGATCTGTTTCAGGACGCTGTCTGCATCGTCACACCGACGGAAAACACGGACAAGGAAGCATTGATGCAGGTCGCGCGATTTTGGGAGGCAGTCGGAATGAAAGTCCGCACCTTGTCACCCGCCGCGCACGATGAAATGGTGGCGCGGGTGAGTCATCTCCCTCACCTGGCCGCCGCGGCGTTGATGAACTTTGTGTGCGAGCACGGTAATGCGCCGATGCAATTTTGCGGCAATGGATTTCGGGACGCGACCCGCATCGCCGCAGGCCCGGCGGAGATGTGGAAGGAGATCTGCATGGTCAACCGCGAGGAACTGCGTCGTGCGATTGACGGCATGATCGAGGAACTGTCGCTCGCGCGGCAGATGCTCGAGAACAAGGACGACGTAAGCCTGCTGGCGTTTCTACGACGGGCGAAACAGTTGCGAGAGGAATTGAAGTTCCGTGAGTAGCCGGGGTGCGCTGCCATGGTGAAGCTTCCTGACATCCTCGAAATCATCCCGCCGAAACAGCCGCCCAATGCGATTGTCACATTGCCGGGCTCGAAAAGCATCACCAACCGCGCCTTGATCCTCGCGGCGCTCGCCAAGGGCCGATGCACGCTGCGCGGCGCACTGTGGGCCGATGACACTCAGGTGATGGTGGATTCGCTTCAGCGGCTTGGATTCGCCGTGACGGTCTCGCCCGACCCAGTCGAGGAATGCAACCGCACCATCGAAGTCGAAGGGTGCAGCGGGCGGATTCCCGCGAAGAAGGCCGAATTGTTCGTCGGCAACGCGGGTACGGCGGCGCGGTTCCTCACCGCGCTGGTCGCGCTCGGCCGCGGCGAATACACGATCTCGGGCGACTCCCGCATGCACGACCGGCCCATGGCGGACTTGTTTGATGGACTACGGCAACTCGACGTGAACATTACCGCGGTGAACGATCGTCTGCCCGCGACGATTCATGCGCGCGGCCTCAAGAGCGGCAAGGTCATTGTGAGTGCGAAAGTGAGCAGTCAGTTCGCGAGCGCGCTGTTGTTGATCCAGCCCAAAGCGGGAATCCTCGTCGAGCTGGCGGAGGCCGATGAACCCCACGGGTACATCGAGATGACGCGGCGCATGGGGGAGCGATTCACCCCCGAGTACACCATCGAACCCGACCTCTCGAGCGCGTCCTACTTCAACGCGGCCGGCTGGCTCACCGGTGGGAGCGTTGAAATCGCAGGTTGGCCGGAGTCTTCGCTCCAAGTGGACAGCCGGTTTCCCGAGTTCCTTCCGCCGCCACGCGTGGTGTCCCGGCTGCGCGAACTCGGTGACAGCGTGATGACGCTGGCGGTGTGCGCGCTCTTCGGCGATCATCCCGTGCAGATCACCCACGCCGAACGGATGCGCGAGCAGGAATGCAATCGGTTGCAGGCGATGGTGACCGAACTGCGCCGGGTCGGCGCCCACGCGGAAGAGAACGCGGATGGATTGACAGTGTATCCCGCGAAACCAGGGGCGTTGCGCGGGGCCGAGATCGAAACATACAACGATCATCGCATGGCAATGAGCTTCGCGGTGTTGGGATTGAAACTTCCCGGCATCCGCATTAAGAACCCGCGGTGTGTGAGCAAGACGTTCCCGAACTTTTTCGACAAGCTCAAACAACTTGGCGCGGGCCTCGTGGACGGAGCAACCGGCAGGAAACTGTGAGCCTCCCCTCCCCCATCGTCATCGCCGTTGACGGTCCGTCCGGTTCCGGCAAGAGCACCGCCTCGCGCAACACGGCGAAGGCGCTCGGATTTCTGCACGTGGACACCGGCGCCATGTACCGCACGGTGACCTGGGCGGTGTTGAACCACGGCATCGCACCCGACAACAAGGCGGCGATTCTCGCGTTGCTCGGACGGATGAAAGTGGAGATGCGTGTCAAGGAGCGCTCCGTGCAATGGGTTGTGGACGGCTACTGTCCCGAGCAGGAAATCCGATCGCCGAAGACCGAGGCGGCGGTGTCTGCCGTGTCGGCGATTCCCGAGGTGCGGACATGGTGCGTGGAGCGCCAGCGCGAGACAGTGCGACTCGGCAACGTCGTGATGGAAGGACGCGACATCGGCACGGTGGTGTTCCCGCAGACGCCGTACAAGTTCTACCTCACTGCAAGCGCCGAAGCTCGTGCGCAACGGCGGCAGCGCGATCTCGCCGCACTGCAACATAGCCAGAGCGTGGATCAGGTCGCCCAGAATTTGATCGAGCGCGACCGCAAAGACTCGAGCCGGGCTCATTCGCCGCTCAAGATGGCGGAAGGTGCGCGGTTGATTGACACCAGCAACAACACTGTCGAACAAACCGCGGGGGCGATCCTCGCCTCGTTGCGCGAGATGGGAGTGACACCGTGATGCGGATTTCGGATTTCGGATTTCGGATTCTCTCCGTATGGGCCTGAGCTACGCGATCGGCAAAGCTGGTTTCCAGCTTCTCTTCCGCCTGTACTTCCGTGGCTCGGTCCATCATGCCGAGAATATTCCCCGGGACGGCTCGTTTCTGATCGCGGCAAACCACGCCAGCTTTCTCGACCCGCCGATGGTGGGCCAGGCGATACCACGGCAAATCTGCTACCTGGCGCGCAAGACTCTGTTCCGCAATCCCGTCATCGGCGCGCTGCTGCGGAGCTGGAAATCCATCCCCCTCGACCGAGACGAGGGCGACATCGGTGCCATACGCGCCATCCTCAACGCACTCAAGAAGGGTGAGGCCGTGATGTTATTTCCCGAGGGCACACGCACGAACGACGGCAAGCTCCAGGCCGCCAAGCCCGGCATCGGGTTTCTCGTTGCCAAGGCCAACGTGCCCGTCGTCCCCGCGCGCATCTGGGGCAGCTTTGAAGCAATGGGACGCGGGAAAAGCTGGCCGCGTCCGGTGAAGTTGCACGTGACGTTTGGGAAACCGTTGCGCTTCGACACGTCGAACGTCAAGCGTGAGGAACGCGAGATTGCGTATCGTCGGATCAGCGACGACATCATGGCCGCGATTGCGCAGCTCGAGCCGAAGGATTGACGGACAGGGTCGTGGGGAACCTGGATATTTCACGACTGTCTGACCGACTCTGACGCCCGTCTCATTCACACCCCACTTCAGTGGGGTGCTTCCACGCGAGGAGAGATCGAACCGTTTCAACGGTTTGGCACACGGGGTCAAAACCGTTGAAACGGTTCGGTGCGTCCTCACAGCCGCTGCACCCCATTGAAGTGGGGTGTTAATGAAAATCGTCTTCCGCTGCTTGGTAGTTTGTGAAATATCCAGGTGAAGCGTACAACTACGAACTACGCCGTACATACTCTTCGAGCGAGAAACGAAACCGTTGGTTCCGCAGCAGCGGCAGCGTCAACACCAGCAACACGCTGTCCCGGACGAGCAACCCGGTCGGCGTTTTCACAAAATCCCATCGTCCGAAACAACCGCACGTCTGCACATCGAGCCCTTGCAGTTTCACCCACGCGAGCGCGGCGATAAACCCAACCAGCAACGCGAGCATCACCCAGGAACTGAGCCTCGTGTACAGACCGAGCAAACAAAAAGCGCCCGCGAAGAGTTCCACCCACGGCAGAGTAAAGGCGATCGGCATCGCCAGCGCATCGGGCACCAGCCGGTAGGCACGGATGGCGGCCTCGAAGTTCTCGATGGGAGTGATGAGCGTCAGCGTCGCCGCGACGACGAACGTCCCGCC
>CAZOTB010000064.1:0-33199 GCA_964582645.1 uncultured Verrucomicrobiota bacterium
CGCGCTGTGGCGGGGAGGGTGGGTCATTCGTGTACTGTCACCGCGACCAGCTCGCCATGATCGGATGAAAATAATCCGCGATCGCTGAGCTTGAGATGCGGGATCACCAAGAGCGCCATGAACGAGAGTGTCATGAACGGCGCGTCCAGCTTTGTGCCCAGTTCCTTGGCGAGCGCGTCCACCATCGAGTACCGCGCAGCGACCTTCCAGCCACCCTGATTCGACATCAACCCGGCCACGGGCAACGGGAGGATGCTGCGGATGTTCGGGCCGACCACGCACACTCCACCGCGGTGCTGCGCGACCAGGTTGATCGCATCGGCCAGTGCCTGGTCGCTGGCACCGACGGCGACGATGTTGTGCGAGTCGTGCGCCACGGAGGAGGCAAGCGCGCCGTGACGCAGGCCAAAGTTGCGGACGAACCCAACCGCCGGGGGCGCCTCGGTGTAGCGGTTGACGACGGCAATCTTGAGCAGGTCGCGCCGGGGGTTGGCGAGCAGCTTGCCGCGGACGCACGGCGGGCGCTCCCGCAATTCGTTCGTGATGAGCTGGCCGTTGAGCGCCTCGATGACGCGCACCTCACGGCCGGTCGCCGGCACGGCAAACTCCGTGGCGCGACGCGGCCGGGGGCGAAACTGATTGATGGTCCGGCTTTTCACCTGCGGCATCCGACTCCAACCGGCGTCGGCAACAACGCGGCCCCGGATGTACGTCTGCAGAACGGTGAGTCGCTCGAAGTCGTCCACCACGATGAAATCCGCCGGGTCGCCTCTGCGAAGCAATCCCACGTCGAGTCCGTAATGAAGCACGGGATTCACACAGGCGACGCGGAGCACGTCGAACCTGTCAAATCCCAGCGCGAGCGCGCGGCGGACGAGCACGTTGATGTGGCCGCGCACGAGTTCGTCCGGATGCTTGTCGTCGCTGCAAAACATGCACGAGTCCGTGTGGGAGTCGATCAACGAACAGAGCGCGTCGAAGTTCTTCGCCGCCGAACCTTCCCGGATCAGGATCTTCATGCCGCAGCGGAGTTTCTCGAGCGCCTCCTCCTTGGTGACGCACTCGTGATCGGTCGAGATGCCCGCGCTGGCGTACAGCCGGGCGTTGCGTCCACGCAACCCGGGCGCGTGGCCATCCACGGGCTTGCCGAGTCGCTGCGCCGCGACGATCTTGGCCATGACCATCGGATCGCGCGCGAGCACACCGGGGAAGTTCATCACCTCGGCGAGATAACGAACGTCGGCGCGCTTCAGGAGTTTCGCGACCTGCGCGGCGTTGATTTCACTTCCCGCCGTCTCGAACGGCGTCGCCGGCACGCACGACGGCACGCCGAAATAGAACTTGAACGGCACGCGCTTGCCCTCGGCGATCATGTACTCGACGCCGCGCACGCCAAGGACGTTGCCGATCTCGTGCGGGTCGGACACCGTCGCGACGGTGCCGTGGATCACCGCGATGCGGGCGAATTCCGGCGGGGTCAGCATCGAGCTTTCGATGTGCACGTGCGCGTCAATAAAGCCCGGCAACAGGAATCGGTCGAACGACTGCTTTCGGCGGACGATCCGGTGAATGTTACCGTCGCGGATGTCGAGCGTGGCGGGATAGATGCGGCGGTGTGGCACATCCACCACGTTGCCGCTGACGGTGTTGTTCTGCGTGCTCAACGGCGCGAGCGTACCACAAACGAGAACTGGAATGGAAGATTGCAGAGAAGCACCGCCCTCGGTAATCTCCCGCCCATGCTGCAAGCGCTGCGAATCCGGAATCTCGCCATCGTGGACGACGTGCAGGTGGAATTTCAGCCCGGGCTGAACGTCATCACCGGCGAAACGGGCGCGGGCAAATCGTTGCTGGTCGGCGCGCTCAACCTCGTGCTCGGCGACCGCGCGGACAAGACGCTCATCCGGGCGGGAGCGGACTCGTGTGCGGTCGAGGCGACGTTCCAATTGTCCACGACCAAGGAACTCGGCGCGGCGCTCGACGAACTCGGCCTTGCGCCGTGCGACGACGGGCAACTCATCCTTCGCCGGCAGTTCACCGCCGCGGGCACCGGCAAGTGCCACGTCAACGACAGCCCGGCGACGGTGCAGGCGCTCAAACGGATCGGCGATCTGCTGGTGGACATGCATGGCCCGCACGATCATCAGTCGTTGTTGAGCCGGGAGTTTCAGCTCGACCTGCTCGATGCATTCGGTCAACTCGGCAGGCCGCGCGGCGCGTACGTCGAGACGTATCGCTGTTGGCTTGAACTCCAGAAGCAGCGCGCCGCGCTCGAGTCGTACGGCGGAAATGTGATGCAGCAGATTGACTTCCTGCGCTTCCAGATCAAGGAAATCGAGGCGGCGCATCTTGACGGGCTTAACGAGGAGGAACTTGTCGCGGATCACAACCGTGCCGCCAACGCACAGCGCATCCTCGAACTGGCCGATGCCGTGCGCAACGCGCTGAACGAGGACGAATCCTCCGCGTTTCACTCGCTCGCCGCGGCGCAGAAGCATCTCGCGGAACTGGCCAAGGTCGTTCCCGAATCGGAAACGTGGCGGAAGGAGGCCGCGAGCGTTGCTGGCCAACTCCAGGAACTCGGCCGTGCAATCGGCGATTTTGCAGCAAAGATAGACGCCGATCCCGAACGATTACAGTTGCTCGAAGAGAGGATGGCGACGTTGCATCGGCTCAAGCGCAAGTATGGCGGCGGCGTGAAGGAAATCCTCGTGTTCCTCGCAACGTCGAAGCAGCGGCTCGACGAACTTGAGACCCGGGGCGAGCGAGCGGAAAAACTCGATGTCGAGATCAAGGAGACCTCGGCGCTGGTCGAGAAACGCGGAAGCGAATTGAGTTCGCAGCGACGCGCCGCTGCGAAGAAGCTGGCTGCCGCCGTCACCAAGGAGTTGCGTGCGCTTGGGTTCCCGCATGGCTCGTTCGATGTCGCTCTGACCCCGACCGAACCGGGGCCGAGGGGGCTGGATGCGATCGAGTTCGGTTTTGCACCCAACGTGGGCGAACCGAACCGCCCCTTGCGCGCCATCGCCTCGAGCGGCGAGATTTCGCGCGTCATGCTCGCCATCAAGGTCGTGCTCGCCGCGCACGACCGGATTCCCGTGCTGGTCTTTGACGAAATTGACGCCAACGTTGGCGGCGAGATGGGCAACGCCATCGGAGAAAAACTCAAGACCGTCGCAGCGTCGCGCCAGGTGTTGTGCATCACGCATCTGCCCCACGTGGCCGCGCGCGGCGGGAGCCATTACGTCGTAGCCAAGACGGTGTCCCACGCTCGCACCTCGGCGTCGGTGGCTGCGATCGGCGGAAAGGACCGCGTTGAAGAAATTGCTCGTATGCTCGGCGGACGCACACTGACCAGCGTCACGCTGCGTCACGCGAAGGAGATGTTGGAGAAACTGTAGGGGCGCACGGCGGTGCGCCCATCGAAATCGAAGCACATCCAAATTGGGCACACGGCGGTGCGCCCCTACGCCAGCTTCGCTGCAAACTCTGCCACCGACACTTCCGCGCTCGAATACGTCACCGGCTTCGGATCGAGCCATTCCCGCACCTCGTTCTTGATGGCGAACGCGAAGAACACATTGCCAGTCGGGTTGTAGTGACCGATGTAGTATCGTTTGCAGTAGTCTTCGGGAGTCACCCGGAATGCCTTGAAATCTTCCACGTGTTTGGACAGCGCGTCCACCACCGGCAGGCCAGTGCCCTTGAGATAATCCAATACCGGTTGGTCAAACCGCGGCTCAGCCCGGAGCGCCCGGATCACGTTGCCGCTGCCGTAACTGAGGAGCACCATGAGCTTCTTGCCGCGCGTCGCACAAAACTCCCGGACCTGATCCATCACGAACATCGTCGATCGCAGCGAATACGCCGCGAACAAGGCTGCCGCGCATTGCTGCCGGGACTGCGCGGTGGAAAGATCGAGCTTCACGCCGAAGAACTCGGCCAACGGGAGGAGTTCCCTTGTATCCTCCATCTCAATACCCTCGCGCATCAGTTCAAGCTGCACGACGGGATCGCGGCGATACGTTTCGTACACGAATGCGGGGTCGCAATGCCGGTAGAGCGCCTCGACAGACGGGAACGGGTTGTCGTGCTCGATCCACTTTCCCGTGGCGGGATCGAGCCGCACGTGAACCCACGGCGCGTTGTGAAACATCATTCCGTCCCGCGCCGCCGCGTGAAACCACCGCGTGTGAATCCACCGGCAGGCCATGAGATTGCGGCGATGATCGTCGTCGAAAATGTTGAGGATCACGTACGGCGTGCCGTCGGAAGTCGCTTCGATTCGTCTCATCCGGCGGCAGGCTTGATAGACGCCGTAGCCGCCGACGCCGAAATTGCGGATCGGTTCGCCGAAATGCGCGGCGAGCGCCTCCTGCCACGTTTCGCCGTCGCTGACCTGATGACACATCGTAAAGCTGTCGCCGTAGGTGTTGATGCGGCAGGGCCGCTCCCGGTAGTTCACGATCTTGCGGGCACCGTTGGGTTCGTAGGTGTAGATGCTGCGGGCTCCGTCGAGCCCGTCCTTGATGACACAGTTGTTCAGCCGGTAGCCTAGTTCGGGATCGTGCTTCGCCCAACTCGGGAACATCGGATCGAGGAATCGGTCCAGCGCCTCGCGCGGGAACACCGCCGTTTCAAGCGCCTCGCGAAGTCTTAATTTGCTCATGATTGTGCTGCAGATCGGGTTTGGTTCAACGATCCAGATCCGGATCGCGCGGGAACTTTGCGTAGGGGAGTCTTGCTCCACGGAAGCTGAACTGGTCGGACCGAATCGCGTGCGGCGGCAGATTGCTGACGGTGCCGGCGGCGCCGATGATTTCGTCTTCGTCCACACCGTCGCCGCTGATTCCAATGGCGCCGATCAGTTGGCCGTCCCGATACAGCGGAAAGCCACCGGGAAAAATCGTGATGCCGTTGGGGAGGTTGGCGTTGGGTGGATTGATGCATGTGGTACAGGAGACGGATTCTTGGAAGAGATGAATCGGGCCCGGCTTGGTGTTCCCCAACCCCGGTGGGTAGAGACTCTGCGAGAGAAAACCAACGGCCCGGGAGGAATAGGCGATGTTGAAGTTGTTCGAGCCGAAGAAGGCGAAGGTGTTGTTGGTGTCGGAGAAGAAGACCGAAGTTCTCGCTTTCTGGACGGAGACATCCCAACTGAAGATGGTGGCGTCGGGGGTTCGGAACGTTCCCAGCAGCAGGGCCGGGCCTCCGTTGGTGCCGGGATTGTTCACGACGCTGATGAACACCTGCGCCGGCTGATTGCGCGGGAGTCGAATGCGGGCGCGGGTAAACTGCGACCGCTGCGCCGCGAGCGAGAGGATGTTCGTGACCTCGCTCGCAGAGAGCCGGGCGGCGCCGTTGATGGTATCGGGGAACGGATCGGCGCGAATGAAGCAGTTGGTGGGGATGGCATTGGATGTGAAGCAACTCCGCACTTCCCCCGTCACGCCGCCGAGCACGGCTGTGTCGTACATCACGACCGGGGGATCGGTGATGGCGAAGGGCGCCACCGCGTTGCCGGCGGTGTTGGTGCTGAAGAACACAACGTTGGTGTCCAGCTTCGGAACACGCGATCGGATGTAGGGTGGGCGAATTCCATCCAGGGCGACGCGCGAGCCAAAGATGGTTTTGGGAGGCGCGTAGCCGAATTGACCGGCCAGGGCAACTTCTTCATCCACGTCTTTCGACTTGAAATTGAAGTCCAGAAAGTCCGGGAGACCGCTCGGGTTTGCATCGCCCGTGACGCCAATGCCGCCGACGAGAATGCCATTCTTGTAGAGCGGAACTCCGCCCGGGGTGCCGTCGAGCGCAAAGAAGCTGCCGGGATTGAGCACGGGAGTGCCATCCACGGCTTTGAAGAAATTGATGTCCGAGTGCGGCAGGCTCGAGTACTGGACGCCGACGAGCGGGCCGGGGGGTCGGTTATTGTAGCCTCTTGGGATGGGGAAAGGGATGCAGTCGGGAAACGGGCAATAGAGGGGATCGAACAGCGGCGCATACGGCTCGAGGTCGAAGTGCAGCGGCAACAACGGCGGGAAATGCTGCATGATGATGAAGCCCGCCGTACGGGTGCTGAAGGCGTGTTGGCCGCTGCTGAGGAAGGCGGCGGTGCCGGCTTTGGCGACGGCGAGGCCGGTATTGGTGGCGTTCGCCGTGGATGGCGTCACCTCCCAGACGGCGAGGACGAATCCTTCCCGGTCGGTCACCGCGATAATGCTCTCGGGGGAAACATTGGTAGCCTGGTGCACGGCCTGGGCGATGATTTGTCGGACGTCGTTGGTGGTGAGTTGCCCTCGGGCGAAACCGCCACCGACGCAGACCGACACGACCATTGCGAGAAAAAGGTTCCTCACTCGACCCTCTTCTAGCAACCAGAGGCGGCCCGATCAATCACCGAATGCGACATTCGGACTTGCAATTCGCTCGGAACAATTCATTGAATGCACGCCAGTGAGGGTGACCTCAACCAGAGCGAGCAAATCGCGCCGCGCATTCCTTCCCAGCTTCCTTGTCATCGCTCTGACCCTCCACTCGACGGTGTGTGCGGAGTCGGATTCCGAACGCAGCCCGGCACCGCCTCCGGCATCCACCAACATCGCGCCGCAGCCGGTGCCGAATCGCTGGAAACTCGGGCTGACCTGGGAACGCTACGAAGATAAAGGGATCGAAGCCCCTTACGATCACCGGACGTATCTGTGGCATCCGTACGAACAAAGCGTGTTGAAAGGCGACGTGCCGATCTACGGGCAGGATGTGTTCCTGAACCTGACCGTGTTCAACGTTACCGAGTTTGAGGCGCGCAGCCTGCCCAAACCCTCCGGGGTCAGCGCCGCCCGTCCGTCGAGCGCCGAGTTCTTCGGAAACAGCGAGGAGTGGTTCGTGAACAACAACACCGGCCTGCGGGTGGACCTGTTCCAGGGCGAGACCTCCTTCAAGCCCGTGGAATGGCGTCTCCGGCTCGAAACCGTGTACAATGTGAACTACACCTGTGTCGAGGAGACGAACATCCTCGATGTGGACCCGCGCGGCGACGGCTTCCAGCGCAAGAACAAGAAAGGACTCGATCCGTTGCCTTCCGATCTCTCGGAGAAAAGCGACTACACCGAGCGACTTGCCACCTTCCTTGCCTTGCAGGAGGCGTTCGCCGAGATCCATATTGCCGACCTCTCGCCCAACTACGATTTTCTGTCGAGCAAGTTCGGCCTGCAGTCGTTCGTGAGCGATTTCCGCGGGTTCATTTTCTACGACACCAACCTGGGCGAACGGTTGTTTGGAAACGCATTCAACAACCGGTTGCAGTACAATGTGATCGGCTTCCAGATGCGCGAGAAGGACACGTTCTCCGGTCTCAACGAGTTTGACGGGCGCGACCAGGAGGTGTTGATCGCCAACGCGTACTGGCAGGATTTTCTCAAGAAGGGTTACACCGCTCAACTCAGCTTCCATGCGAACTTCGACGGTGGTGCGACCGAGTACGACCGGGCCGGATTTCTGGTGCGTCCCGCTCCCATCGGCACGGTGCAAGAGCACGAGGTGCAGGCCTGGTATCTGGGTTGGGCAGGCGACGGGCATCTCGGGCGGCTGAACCTCACGCACGCATTCTACCAGGTCTTCGGCGAGGATGAACTGAACGGGCTCGCCGGCAAAGAGGTGGACATCAACGCACAGATGTTCGCTTTGGAACTCTCGTACGACAAGGATTGGCTGCGGCCGAAGCTTTCCTTCTTCTACGCCTCGGGCGATCCCGACGCCGAGGACGGGGAGGCCAACGGCTTCGACACGATCCTCGACAATCCCAACTTTGTCGGAGCACCGTTCAGCTATTACGTGAGGCAGGGATTCAACCTCGCCGGCACGTCCGTGAACCTCAAGCAGCGGGACAGTCTGGTTCCCAACCTGCGCACGAGCAAGACGCAGGGCCAGTCGAACTTCGTGAACCCGGGAATCCTGATCTTCGGCGCCGGGCTCGACGTGGACGTGACCCCGAAGCTGCGGACGTTCCTCAATGCCAATTACATTCGGTTCGTCGAAACGAGTCCCATCGAGGTCGCGTTGTTCGACCAGCGCGTCCGGGAGGAACTGGGGTACGATGTCAGCATCGGCTGCATTTACCGTCCATTTCTGACCGACAATGTCATCATCACAGCCGGCTTCGGCGTGTTGATCCCGGGCGAGGGCTTTCGCGACATCTACCGCGCGGCCGAGACACCCGTGCCGGGCTACGGGTCGGGCGACCACGACGGTGCCACCGACTCTTTTTATTACAGTGGCCTGCTCAGCATCACTCTGACCTACTGACCCTGTGGTTTTCTGGCTTGCCATTCGCTTGAAACCAAACTGAACTCGCAACCAAAGCGCGCACACGGATGCACTGGATTTACGCACACTTGATCGGAGATTACCTGCTTCAGACGGATTGGATGGCGAAAGGCAAACGCACCAGTTCCTGGATCTGCACCGTCCACGTCGCGGTGTACATGTTGCCCTTTTTGCTCTGCTCGTTTGCGTGGTGGCAGCTTCTGCTGATTGCCATCCAACATTGGATCCAGGACCGGACGCAGCTGGTCGCGTGGGTGATGCGATGGACCGGCAAAAGCGCCGATGGTTTCATGGGACCGCCGTTCACGCCGTGGTCGTTCATCCTGATGGACAACATTCTCCACGTGCTCTGGATGGCTGCCGTCGCGGCGGCGCCGGACCTCTGCGCGAGATTTTGTTCCTGAACGGGGCCAGAGTTCACCCCGACTGCCCGGCCAGAAATGTGTCCGCCAGCTTCTTCGCCAGTTGATCCAACGCCGCCGCAAAACCGGACGGGTCGAAGTCGGGCAATGATTGCGCCTGTTGGAACAGCGCGTTCAGTTCCGGGTTCACGGCGGAATTCTTTCTGGGAGTGGCCGGCTCCAGCGAAGCCACCAACCGATCGAGAGCCAACACGAGTCGTTCCGCCCGTCGCGCCTGAACCGCTCGCGGTGTCTTGTCTTGCTGGAACGCAGCCCCTGTCGCAACCAACCGGGAAAGAAGTTGTCTCGTCAGCGCGGGCGTCCATTCCATCTGCGATGCCGTGAGCGCCAGTTGGTCGCACAGCGTGCGGGCTTGGGACGCGTGCGCTCGGGTCGGCTCCGACGGGATGCTCTGAAGCGCGGGGAAGTTCCTGCCAGTCTGGCAGACCTCTTGCAAGAGCCACAGCAGCCCGCTCCAGCGGGCGGCCACATGGTCCGCGGCGGCGGGTTCGCGATCCATCTGCCAGCTCATCTCTCGCAGCGCCACGGCCTGGCCGACGAGCCACGCTTGCGCGCCCGACCAGCGTTCGCCTTCCCGCCAGTGTTTCGGCATCGTCACCGCCTGACCATCGAGCTCGAAGATCAACTCCGGGTGACCGGCTTTGGCCAGATCGGTTTCGAGCGTCTGATGACAGGCCACACAGTTGTTGGCCCGGCTGTAGAGAGTTCGCAACTCCTGCATCCCCGCCGTCACGCAGTCCGCATGGGTCCACGCCTCGCTCTCGGCGTGTCCACGGGTCAGCCGGGTGTGTCCGCGCAACCAGGGTTCACCGGCGCCGTGACACGCTTCGCACGAAACTCCTTCGCTCGTTTTCAGTCCCGCGCCTCGACGTTCCTCGGCGACCCCGTGAAACGGAGCATGGCAACTGGCGCATCGGGCGCTTCGGGTCGCATCTTCGATTTGGAGTTCCTCCGCCATTCGAGACGAGCGGGCCGTGGTCAGGGTCGCGTACGACCGGGAGTGAAAATCCAACTGGGACCAGATCAGGTTTTGATTGCTGCGCTCCGAGGCGCCGCCGTGACAGCCGCTGGAACTGCACGAGGCGGCACCGAGATACTTCCGGCCTTCGATCGGGCTGGGCGGTGCCGGCCCGGCGAAGGCCGGTTGCGTCGCCATCCACGCCAGCATCACGAACGTGGTCGCCGACTTCCTGCCGGCCAAAGGGTTCGTCACGAGCGAGGCAGGCATGACGGAGCACTTAGAAGTTTACTCGGCACGCGTGTTCTGATAATCAACTCACCCCAAGAATGCAACCCCTGATCGCCACGATGCAGGCCGTGTTGGGAGGCAACCCCGGGCTCGTAGTTGGGTGGACGCTGATCGGGCTTGTCTCCCTCCAGGTCACGGTGACCCTGCTTTCCAGTCTGCGCCGCGCGCTCCACGAAGAGAAGCAGCGCCGATTCTCCCGCGCGCGGCTGGAGTTACAGATCAAAGCCGCCCAAGCAACGCTGCGCGATGCCGAGCAGACGAAGCTGCTGTGGAGCGGCTGGCGCAAGTTCGAGGTCGCCCGCAAAGTGTGCGAGTGTGAAGATGTCTGTTCCTTCTATCTCCGGCCCCACGACCGCAAACCACTGCCGGAGTTCCAGCCAGGACAATACCTGACTTTCCAGTTGAACATCCCCGGCCGGGACAAGCCGGTCATCCGATGCTACTCGCTCTCGGACAGTCCGTACCACCCGGATTACTATCGCGTAACCATCAAGAAGGCCACGCCGCCGCCCGACAAACCCGACGCGCCAGCCGGTATCGCTTCCAGCTTTTTCTGTGATCAAGTGAAAGAGGGCGACATCCTCGATCTGAAAGCGCCCTCGGGCAAGTTCTGCATTGATCTGACAAAATCCGGTCCCGTCGTGTTGATCGGCGGCGGCGTCGGCATGACCCCGATGCTCAGCATGGCCAACGCGATCCTCGAAAGCGGCTCGAAGCGGGAAGTCTGGTTCTTCTTCGGTGTCCGCAACCGATCCGAGCAGATTCAGAAGGAGCATCTCGAAAAGCTGGCCGCCAAGCACGAGAATTTCCACCTCCAAGTTTGCTTCAGCCGACCCGGCCCAGACGACCAAATGGGACGCGACTATCAACACGCCGGCCGGGTCACAACCGACCTCCTCAAGTCCGTTCTCCCCTCGAGCAACTACGACTTCTTCATCTGCGGTCCCGGCCCCATGATGAATGACCTGACCGATGGCCTCAAGGCGTGGGGCGTTCCCAAGGAGAACATTTTCTTCGAGTCGTTCGGCCCCGCGACCGTCAAGAAAGTCGCCGCGCCGGTGGCCGCCACCGCTGCCAGCGAACCTGCCATCGAGATCAACTTCAGCCGTTCCGCCAAGCTCTGCCGCTGGCGACCGCAGGACGGGTCGGTGTTGGAGGTCGCCGAGCAGAACGGCATCACGATCGCATCGGGTTGCCGCACCGGCAGTTGTGGGACGTGCCTGGTCGCCATCAAGTCCGGCGCCGTCGAGTACCTGACCAAGACGGAAGCCGTCCCGGAAGAAGGATCGTGCCTGACGTGCATCTGCCGGCCCAAGGGCAATCTGGTGCTCGATGCCTGAGCGAATCATGACCAGCCGAGGCTGCGAAACTGCGAGGCGCAACCATGCCGATTGAACCGGTGGTGGTTCAAAAACCGCAACGCTGGGACAGCTCGTTCGACCCCGAGATGACCGACGCCGACGTGGCACGGCTTCTCGCCATCCCGCCATTTCGGGACATGAAGCCGGCGAAGTTTCCCAAACTGCTTCCCCTGGCCGGCATCCTCCGCAACGACACGCGCATCCGCAAATACCGCCAGGGCGAGATCGTGGTCCGCAAAGGCGACTACAGCACCACGGCGTTCATGATCCTGGCCGGCTCCGTCCGCGTCGTGCTCGATCCCGACCTGCCGCCCGGCGTCCTTGGTCGGCGGGTCTCCCGTCGCCGCGGCCTCGGGCGGATTCTCGCCCAGGTGTGGGCGGGTCTGAAGGAACCCGAGACGCGCCGCCGTTCCATCCTGCAAACGGACCCTCGCATCGGCGCGCGCGAGGAAGAAGGCGGCGAGGTGCGCATCTTCCTCCAGGACATTCCGCAGGTGATTCAGAATTTTCAGACGCAACTCCGTCAGCCGGGCGAACTGTTCGGCGAGGTGGCTGCGCTCAGCCGGTTGCCGCGCACGTTCTCCATCTTTGCCGAGACCGACGGGACGGAACTGCTCGAGATCCGGTGGCAGGGGCTGCGCGACCTGATGAAGAACGACGAGGCGTTGCGGCGTCACGTGGACCAGATTTACCGGGAGCGCGCGCTCGAGGCCGCGCTGCGCGCCGTTCCCATCTTCGATCATCTGTCCGACGCGCAAATCAGACTCCTCATGGAGCAGACCGAGTTTCAGACCTATGGCGAATATGATTGGTCGGGCGATTTCAAACGCCAGGCCAAAGCCGGCACCGCCGGCCGGCCCGACCAGGAGCCGGTCATCGCCCAGGAAGGCGACTACCCCAACGGCGTGGTCATCATCCGCAGCGGCTTCGCGCGGCTGAGTCAGCGGTTCGGCCAGAGGCACCGGACTCTCAGTTACCTGGGCGGCGGCACGTGTTACGGGTTGGCCGAGATCGCCCACAACTGGCGTCTGCCGAAGGAGACGGTGCCGCTCCAGCATACGCTCCGGGCCGTCGGGTACACCCACGTACTGATCGTGCCCACGGCGCTGATGGAGGAAGTGGTTCTTCCGGCGATGCCGACAAAACTGTTCCCACCTATCGCGGAAGCGGCCGCTGCGTCTGCCAATACGGCCTCCCGAATCGGATCAGGGCTCTTGGAGTTCTTCGCCGAGAACCGGTTCTTCAACGGCACCGCGGCGATGTTGATTGATCTCGACCAATGCACCCATTGCGACGACTGCGTGCGCGCCTGCGCTTCGACGCACAACAACAACCCCCGCTTCGTGCGACACGGCCCCATCCACGGCCCCATCATGGTCGCCCACGCGTGCATGCATTGCGCCGATCCGGTGTGCATGATCGGCTGTCCCACGGGCGCGATCCACCGGTCCACCGCGGGCGGCGAGATCGTCATCAACCAGACCACCTGCATCGGCTGCAGCATCTGTGCGAACAACTGCCCGTATGACGCCATCCGCATGGTGGAAATCCGGGACGACGAAGGCGTGTTCATGGTGGACAAGGATCTGAAGCCGATTCTCAAGGCCACCAAGTGCGATTTGTGCGTGGACCAATACGGGGGGCCGGCTTGCGAGCGAGCCTGTCCGCATGGAGCGCTGGTTCGCACCGACATGAGCGACATGAACACTCTCGCGCAATGGCTCGACCGATGAAGAGCTTCTCCCGCAGACGGTCGTTCTGTTTGATCCTGCTGATTCTCGCCACGGGCGCGTTCGTTGTGGCTCACCAACGGTGGGGCGCATCGGTTCACCGCGCGGTCTTCCTGTATGGCTGGGCGTTGTTCGCGGTCATGGTGCTGCTGACGGTGTTCAACGCCCGCAAGAAGCTGCCGTTCCTGCCGCTCGGCACCGCCGAAGGCTGGCTGCAACTTCACATCTATGCCGGCTTCTTCAGCGTCGTGCTGTTCCTGTTTCACATCCGGTTCCGCTACCCGACCGGCTGGTTCGAACTCATCCTGGCGTGGCTCTTCGCGCTCGTGACCGTCAGCGGCATCGTAGGACTGTTGTTCTCGCGCGTGTTTCCCCGGCGCATGGCCACCCGCGGCGGCGAGGTGTTGTTCGACCGGATTCCCGCCCTCCGACGCGCTTTGCAGGAACAGGTCGAGGCGGTGGCCGTCGGTGCTATCGCGGAGACGCGCTCGGCCACGATCACCGATTTCTACGCCCGGGAACTAAAGGAGTTCTTCGACCGCCCGCCGAGCCGGTGGATGCACTGGATGGAGGTCCGCCGTCCGCTGACCACTTTACTGAACAAAATGGACGATCTGAATCGCTTCCTCGGCGATCAGGAGCGCGTGACGATGGCCAAGGTCGCCGACCTGGTGCGGCAGAAGGACTGTCTGGATTATCAATACTCGCTGCAATGGATGTTGCGGGCGTGGCTGTTCGTGCACGTCCCATTGACGTACAGCTTGATGCTGTTTTCGCTCGTCCACGTGGTTCTGGTGTACGCCTTCGCGGCCGGCACGCCATGAAAGATCAGGCGCCATCACCCAAATCGGACCCGACCCAGTACGACCGGCCGAACCAGCGCTGGATCTGCGGCTGGGCAAAGGATGGCACACCCTGTCACATCGGCCCGAGCCGGTGGGGACGCTGCCGCGCCACGTTTGAATGCAAGCCCGCGCTCGATACAAAGCCGGGCGAACCCAAAGGCCGGTGGCGGTGCACGCGGCCCAAATCGCAGGGCGGTGCGTGCTCGGAGGGGCCGCTGCCGGATGGGACCTGTTGTCGGCCGATTCCCCGATGCGCTCCCGTCCGCAGCCTGCGATCGAAGCGCGGGGTGGTGTCCATTTCGGTGTTCGCCCTGACGATCGCCGGACTACTGGTGGGCTTTTTTGGTCCCGCCCGATCCGCGTTCATCTCCCCCGGGGCCGTCTCCCGGCAACATTCGGGCGATGAATTTGCGAGAGACATGAGACAGGCCGCCATCGCCGGCGACAATTGTGCGGGGTGTCACGGCGCCGCCAGGCACGGTCCACGCGGCTGGCTTTCCGAAGCCTCGATGGCAACGCCCGGCCCGCTCGAGTTGCGCAAGCTGGCATCCGTCCAGCGAACGAACATGACGACCATTGACCAGGCCTGTCAGCGATGCCACACCCGCCACAATTCTCATCACCCGAACGTGCTGAAGGCGTTCTCCTGTTCCGCCTGCCACCAGGAACACGTGGGGTCGGGACCGATGCCGGCAACCGACAGCGCCAACTGCGTCGAGTGCCACGGCGACGCGCAGACAATGGAAGCGTCCTTCCGCAAAGCACCAACGCCCGAGGGCGGCCCCCAGCAGGCGATCCGATCCTTTGCGGACGACCATCCCGATTTCGCGGTCCATGTCCGCAAGCGCAAGGATGCCAACACGCTCAAGTTCAACCATGAGCGACATTTCCGAAATGACATCCCGATGGTCGCCGGCAAGAAACTCGATTGCGTCTTCTGCCACAAGCCGGACGCGACGGGCATCCATCATTTGCCGGTTTCCTACGAGACGAACTGCAAGCAGTGCCATGCTCTTCAATTCGACGCCAGTGCTCCCGACTTGCTCCTGCCACACGGCGAGCCGGCGTCGGTGCGCGCGTTCTTGCGGAGTTTGCCGACGCAGTACGCTGATCTTGGACGCAAAACCCGAGGCATCACGGATGAGGAGAAGCTGAAGGACTTCGTCCTGAAGCAGCTCTCCCAGATGCGCGAACAGGCGCTCGCGGGCGACAATTTCGAGCAACAGGTCTTTTTCAGCGCCGATCGAGAAGCGCCGACCCAGAACGTGGCCGGACTCGGCGAACAGGGACGGGTCAAATTTCCCGGCTGCGCGAAATGCCACGAGGTCAAGAAGGTGCCGGAGGCAGCTCCGTCCGTGACAAGGCCCGTCCTGCCGGCGCGGTGGTTGGTTGAAAGCCGCTTCCATCACGCGAAGCACTCCGATATCGCCTGCGCCCAATGCCACGCAGTCACGCGCAGTCAGGCCACCGCCGACATTCTTCTGCCGCACAAGGAAACCTGCGTCGCCTGCCACAGCCCCAAGGGCGGCGTGGTGGATGCCTGCATCGCATGCCACACGTACCACGCTTCCCGCGTCGAGACATCGCCGTGATCACCCGATTCGGACTTCTCTCTTGCAATCAACGGGCGCCTGCGGAATGCTGCGGACCGATGATCAAGGGATCGTTCCCCCCCAGCCGGTTTCTCCTGCCGTCCGCGCTTCTTGTCCTGAGTGTGACCTGCGCCGTCGCATCCGCCGACTCGCGCCTGGCGGAGGACGAACAGCCGGACCGGCCAAAGCCGCACCAGGTCGTCAGCAAGGGCGAACCGCCCCAGTCGCCGGCCACGTTCGATCCCGACCCCAACCGGATTGATCTCTTCGCGCTTCAGTTCACCGAGCACGGCTCGGACTGGCAGGTGCGCGTGTTCCGGAGTGCAAGCGCCACGGCCGGTTTCAATCCCGACCCCGGGGCGGCGCCACCGCCATCGCTCGAAATGGTATTGGACTCCAACTTCAACGCGTTTCCACCGTACGGATCGGAGCCGGTTTCGGAGAAACTCCGTCTGCCGCGCGGCGACCTGCGCCGGGTGATGATCCTGCCCGCCGAAGCGCGAGCGCCCGGCAACTACGGATTGGATCCGCTCCCCAGCTCGCTGCGCCTGCCCCGGCGGGAGGTTCGATCCAACCAACCAATCGAAATCAACTTCCACCCGTGAAACGAACCGACAGCCACGGCGCAGTCCTGCTCCGATTTCTGTGCATCGTGCTTGTGGCGGGAAGTCTGTTCTCCGTGTTCGCCCTCGGCGGCGGGCTCGGGCCGTCCATCTCGGTCCCGAGCGAACCGACCGAGCCGCGCTGGCCGAAACCGCGCAACCGCATTGACCAGACGCCCGCCGAGGCCATGGCGAAAAGCCGGGGCTGCCTTGAATGCCACACCGGGATCGAGGACATGCACGCCTCGCCCAACGTCGTGCTCGGCTGCACCGATTGCCATGGTGGCGACGCCACGCCGGGGCTCAAGATGCGCCAGGCGCATGTCGCGCCGAAGAACCCGATCTTCTGGCAGAGTTCCGCCAACCCGAACGACTCCAGTGTGTTGTTGAACCACGAGTCGCCGGAGTTCATCCAGTTCGTGAACCCGGGCGATCTGCGCGTGGCCAGGAATGCCTGTGGCATTTGTCACGAGGAGATCATCAACCACGTCAACAACAGCATGATGAACCACGGCGCGTTGTTGTGGGGCGCGGCGCTCTACAACAACGGCGGTCTCCCGCTCAAAAACTACCGCTTTGGACAGGCGTACGCCACCAATGGCGCCGGTGCGCGGCTGCTCAGCCCGATCCCGGTGACGCCGGAGATGGAGCGCGCGCACGGCATCCTGCCTTCGATTGATCCTGCGCCGCGGTTTCACCTCGGTCATCCCGGCAACGTATTCCGCATCTTCGAGAAGGGCGGCGAGAAACCACTCGAGCTGGGCGTGCCCACGACCGTCGAGCCGCCCGGCAAGCCGGCGCGGAGGTTGTCCGAGCGCGGTCTGGGAACGCAGTCGCGAATTGATCCCGTGCTGTTGAACGCGCAGAAGACGCGGCTCAACGATCCGCTGCTCGGACTCATGGGTTCGAACAACCATCCCGGCGATTACCGTTCGAGCGGTTGCACGGCGTGTCATGTCGTGTACGCCAACGATCGTTCGCCGAACAACTCGGGCTGGTGGCACAAGTACGGGCACCAGGGGTTGAGCTTCAGCGGCGACAAGGCCATCTCGAAACGCGAGCGCGGCCATCCGATCCAGCACCAGTTCACGCGTTCGATTCCCAGCAGCCAGTGCATGATCTGTCACATGCACCAGGGCAACATGTTCGTGAACCCATACCTGGGATACACCTGGTGGGACCAGGAGAGCGACGGCGAGTTCATGTACCCGAAGGAGCAGAAGAACCCGACCGAGCAGGAACTCGGCGAACTGGTTCGACTGACGCCTGAAGCCGCTGCCGCGCGCGGGTTGTGGGGCGATCCCGACTTTCTCGAGAAGGTCGCCGAGCTCAATCCGAAGCTGCAGCACACGCAGTTCGCCGACTATCACGGACACGGCTGGGTATTTCGGGCGGTGTTCAAGAAAGATCGCAAAGGCAACCTGCTCGACCGCGATGATCACATCATCCCGCACGGCGACCCGGAGAAGTTCGGAAAGGCCATCCATCTCAAAGACGCGCATCTCGCCCGCGGCATGCACTGCGTGGACTGCCATTTCTCCGTGGATGTGCACGGGAACGGCTTGCTCTACGGAGAAACGCGTGCCGCGACGACCATCGAGTGCGTGGATTGCCACGGCACGATCGCGAAACGACCCACGCTGATGACCAGCGGCAACTCCGGCGAACTCGATCCCAAAACCGGCCGGGTCAAACCGGTGGACCTCGGCAAGACCTCGACGCCATGGGGGCCGCGCTTTTATTGGGAGGGCGCGAAACTCTATCAGCGTTCGATGATGAGTCCAGACGTGCGCTGGGAGGTGCCCCAGACGGTGGACACGATTGATCCGTCCTCGTCCCATTACAACCCGAAATCGCGACACGCGAAAACGCTCCAGCGTGACGGCGAAACCTGGGGCGACGTGCCGGGCGACGAGGCGGAGTGCAAGCGGCTTCTCGCGCACGACAACGGTTCGATCGGGTGCGCCGTGTGTCATACCTCGTGGGCGACCAGTTGTTTCGGTTGCCACCTGCCCATGCGCGCCAACAAACGGGTGCCGACCAACAAGTATGAAGGCACCATGAGCCGCAACTACACGACCTACAACCCGCAGGTCATCCGCGACGACGTATTCATGCTCGGGCTCGACGGCACGGTGAAGAGCAACCGGCTGGCGGTGATTCGGTCCTCGAGCGCGGTGGTTGTCAGTTCCCAGAACCAGAATCGCGAGTGGGTGTATTCCCAACAACAGACCGTGGCATGGGAGGGCTACAGCGGACAGGCGTTCAATCCCCATCTCGCCCACACCACAAGCGGCAGGGGCACGACCAAGAACTGCACCGATTGTCACATCTCAAAGCAGAATGACAACAACGCCATCATGACGCAGTTGCTCGGATTCGGCACCGGCACGGTGAACTTCTTTGGCCGGTACGCCTACGTCGGCACCGGCAAGGAAGGCTTCCACGCCGTTGTCTGGACGGAGCAGGAGGAACCGCAGGCGGCGATCGGCAGCTATCTGCACCGGCTCGCGTACCCGGCCAACCACCAGAAGCACGAGGAACACGGCGGCGTGTTGCGCGAAGCCTATCACCACGACGGCAAGGACGTTCAGGACGTGGTGTTGCGCGGCGAATATCTCTACACCGCAAACGGGCCGGATGGATTCCAGGTCTTCGACGTGGCCAACGTGGATCAGAAAGGCTTTTCCGAGCGGATCGTCACTTCGCCCGTGTCGCCGCTCGGTCAGAGGACATACGTGAACACCAGGTATGCGACCAGCGTGGCGTTGCCGAGCACCCTCCTCAACGATCCGATGCGCAAACGCTCCCCCGAAAACGAAGAGCAACCCATCCATCCGCTCTACAACTACGCGTTTGTGACCGACCTGCAAGAAGGCCTCGTCATCGTGAACGTCGCGACCTTGTTCGACGGCAACCCCGAAAACAATTTCTTCAAAAAGGACGTCGCGTTCAACCCTGACGGCAAACTCGACGGAGCGCGCGCCGCCTACGTGGCCGGTACCCACTTGTACGTCGTCGCCAAGCGCGGCTTGTTCGTGGTGGACATCCACGATCCGTTGAAACCGCAACTCGTCGGCGAACTCACCGATGGTTTCCTCAACGGTCCCCGCGCCATCGCCGTGCAGTTTCGATACGCCTTCCTGACCGATGCCGACGGAGTCAAGGTGTGCGACATCACCGACCCGATCCGGCCCAAGCCCGTGCCCACCGGCACGGTGCCGCTCAAGCAAGCCGGGCGCTTGTACGCCGCGCGCACCTGGCTCTACGTACCCAACGGCGAGGCGGGCCTGGCGATTGTGGACATCGAGCGCCCGGAATTCCCGAAGCTCGACCAGGTGTTCGACGCCGGCGGCAAGATCAACGATGCCCGTGCCGTCCAAATCGGCTCCGTCAACGCTTCGATGTTCGCGTTGGTCGCCGACGGCAGGAACGGCCTGCGCGTCGTCCAATTGATCTCCCCCGAGAACGTCCCCGGCCACATGGGCTTCAGTCCGCGTCCGAATCCCAGGTTGATCGCCACCTTCCCGCTGCACGGCGGCGAGGCTGTCGCCGTCTCCCGCGGCCTCGACCGTGATCGCGTCGTGGATGAAACCGGCAACCAGACGGTGGTCTTCGGTCGTCGCGGGTCCCGTCCGTTCCATCTCGACGAGATGGCCGCCTTCTATCGGCGCGGCCGCACCGGCGAGGTTTATCAGGTCGAGGACGTCTTCGTGCGGGACGACAAGTTGGTCACAGACGCTGGCAGGGGAGTCACCGGGCCATCGGCATTTACCTCCACCGAATCTCCCCCATCCACCGAAGCTCCGCCGTATCAACGCAAGGGGCGGATCTTTCCTCGTGGGGAATAACGCGGTCCGTTGCGTTTGACCCCGGAACCTTCATATTTGCTGCTTGCAGACCGCTGTACTTTTAGTATGTGGGATCGGAGAGGGGCAGGCCAATCCTGCGTTGGACGGCGAAGCCATGAATCTGAGCACTCAAATCCAGAATCGAATGAGACGGATTCTGCTTCGTGCTCTTTCGTTCTTGGGCGCTGTCGGGCTTTGCTGTTCGCCCTTGGCCCTGCGCGCCCAGTTCACCGCCAACTACCAGACCAACATCACCCCCGGCCAGCCCAGCACCATTACCTGTCCCACTGCAGCGGAGATCCCGACTTCCGTCTCCTGCCAACTGCTCTTTTCGACGGTGGAGAATGCGGGGCCGTTTGACGAGTTCATTACCTTCTTCCAGTTCGACAGCGAGTGCACCAACTGTTTTCCCACCTACTGCGGCCCGTGCTTCCTCACTTGCTGCACGAACATCTACGCGTACGTGGTCGTCACCGCATCGGTGACCAACCAGCAAAACCTCAGCCGAAGTTTCATCCAGGTGAACGACGTAGGATTCATCGAGAGCTTCGAGGTTTTGACCCCCGGCCAGTCGATCACGAACCTCGTGGGGGCTTTCATCGCAACGCCCTTCCAGGACTTGAACTTGTTTGCCCTCGTGGACTGTGAAGGCGAGGTGAGCAGCAACTGTTTTCCCATCCACGCCACCTGCGAGGCACCGTTTACCGGCTCGCCCGTGGCTCGAATCAGCGTGTTCAACCAGGTTGTCGCTGTGCATCCGGCAACCAATTGCTCTGAGTCGGTATTTGCGGGAGCGACCGCAGAGTCGACCGGATACAAGGACGGCACCAACAACGCCGTGTTCTGCTATCGGGTATCGGTTTTCAACTTCGGCAACGTGCCAGTTGACGACGTCCTGCTCGAGAGTCCCGTGCTCGGCATCGAATCGGTTGGATCCTTGCTTGCGGGAGGCGATACCTCCCTGGTCTATCGGCTCGAGTTTGACGCGAGTCAAGCGTTCAGCGTCACAGCCCGTGGCGATTCCCAGTATGCGCAGGGAGGTATGTTGACCTCCACGACCAACGCGAGTGTCATCGTGGTTGTTACGAGCCCGCCTCCCCAATTGGCGGTGATACCGGCCAGCCTCGACATGGGCGTCGTGATTGTCGGGCAAACCAATGCGCAGTCATGGTCCATCGCCAACGCTGGCGGCGTGACACTGACCGGCGCCAGCACGATGGCCACCGCGGGGCCGTTCTCCGTGACGAGTGGCAGTCCGTTCAGTCTCGCGCAAGGCCAGACCGGCATGGTCGTCCTCGCATTCACGCCCACCACGGGCGGAAAGGTCAGCAACCGCCTCGTGTTCACCACCAACGGAGGAATCTCCAGCAATCTCGTGCTCGGCACCGGCATCTTTCCGCCCGGCGATGTAAACGGCGACTCTCGCGCCACCGGTGCCGACACCCTTCTGATCAATCAGGTCTTGGTCGGTCTGCGCAGCAACACTCATCCGATCTTCGCGACAACAGGGTTTGCGAACGGCGACATCAACACCAATGGTGTGGTGAGTGGTGCCGATTCATTGGTGATTAACCAAGTATTGGTCGGTCTTCGTCCGTATGTAGTTACAACAGTGCTGCCCTCCTCTCGCGTGGACTCCACCCCCGCCACGGTCACCATCTGCGGAATCGGGTTCCCCACGAACAATCCGCCTGCCGTCACGATCGGTCCACCGGTGAATCTGGTCCTGACCAACGTGGTCGTGCTCAGCCGGGAAGCGATCACTGCCCTCGTGCCCGCCGGCGGCGGCTCGGGCACCGGCACGGTCACGGTCACGGCTGCCACCACCAACGGGGTGTTGAGCTTCGGACGGTTCATCAACCCATAGAGCCGTTGGCGAGAGGACGCTTTCTGCTTGTCCTCGCAGCAACGCTGTCTAGCATTATGCTCCGTGAGGCAACGCGCGGAAACATCAGTGTCATGCTTCGGACCACCGCTTGCACTCAGGGTCGTCCTGCTCGCGCTGTGCGGGTGTTCCTGCACCCACGCGCAGAACGTCAAGTTTGACGGCAAGTTCGGCCACCGCGTTCTCACCGCGCCGAACTATGACATCCTCGCCAGCGACGGGCTGCGCAAAGGCGATAACCTCTTCCACAGCTTCCAGCAATTCGACCTGGTCCACGGCGAAACCGCCACCTTCTTCGGCGAGCAGGGCGTCCAAACCAAGAACGTGTTGTCCCGGGTCACCGGTGGAAAGGTTTCCTCGATTGACGGCACCATACGGACCGATCCATCCACACTTGCGGGCGCGAACTTCTTCCTCATCAACCCGAGCGGCATCCTGTTCGGCCCGAACGCCAGCATGGACGTGAGCGGTTCGGTCGCGTTCAGCACCGCCGACTACCTCAAGCTGGCCGATGGCGCGCGGTTCGTGGCTTCGCTCGGTGCCGACGACTCCGCTCTCGGCACTGCGTCCGTCAGCGCTTTCGGTTTCCTCAACAGCAACCCCGGCAACATCAACCTGCAGAATGCCGTTCTGTTTGTTCCAGGATCGAAGAATCTCGCGCTCGTGGGCGGTGACATCACCATGGACGCCGGCGCCATTCTCGCCGCCGGCTTTCCCCAGGTCGCCAGCGCCGCTGCGGTGGATCTGGTCAGTGTACAGTCTCCCGGCGAACTGGCGCTCGACGTGACGGACTTTTTCGCCACGCCCAACACGAAACCGTTCGCCACGCTGGGCGCAATCGAGTTGAGGAACGGAACCGTCATCGAAGCCGGTGAATTCGGACGCGTGGTTACGCGATGCGACAGCCTTCGGCTTGATAACGCCACCATTCGCGCCGTTCCCGCGTTCGAGCAGGCGCAACTTGTGACTGACGGGGCCGTGATTGACGTCGAATGCGATTCGCTCGCACTGGTCAACGGCGCGGAAATCTCGATCACGAGTCAGACCCCGAGTTCGGCGGGGAGGATCGTGATTCTTGCGAACACGGTCCGTGTCCAGGGACTCGGGTCCGCCGTCCGCGCTGTCACCGAAGGCGAAAGACAGGGCGGCAACATTTTCATCCGCACCGGATTGCTCGAGATTCTCCAGGGCGGAGTCATCAGCTCTTCGACGAGCGGATTGGGCGACGCCGGCAACATTGACATTACCGCGACTTCCATTTTTCTCAAAAACCCCGCCGCGCAGGGGTTCCCCTTCTCCGGCATCCAGTCCGACTGCAGCGAGGGAGCGAGCGGCAACGGAGGCAACGTCACAATTCAAACCGAGACACTCGAACTCGTCAATGGCGCCGTCATCACCGCGTTCACGGAAGGCAGCGGAGACGCCGGCAGCATCGAGATCCGCGCCGCGAAATCCATCCGACTCGACGGTCCGGGCAACAACCTCGCGGGAATCATCTCCAACACCGAGACCGAAGGGCAAGGCGGCGACATCACGATTGTCACAGGTAAGCTGAAGATGTTCGGCGGGGTCGAGCTCTCGGCGGACACCTTCGGGTCCGGCAACGGCGGGGTCGTAACCATCACGGCCGACTCCATTCTCCTGAATCCCCGCGGCTCGCCGTTTCTGACCGAGATCGCCGCGAGAAGCGGACCCGGGGCCTCGGGAAACGGGGGCGATGTAACCATCATCGCCAAGACCCTCAAGCTCCTGCACGGCGCCAGCATCACCACTTCGAGCGAGGAGCCCGGTACCGACGCTGGCAACATTCACATCATGGCGAGAGACCTCGTGTACCTGGCCGGCAAGCAAACCCAGATTCGGACGGAGTCGGCTGGCAACGGCGGCGACATCCTCATTGATCCGAAGTTTGTCGTGTTGGACCAGGGCAGCATCAGCGCCAACGCCTTCGGGCCCCTCGCCGCCAACGCCGGCAACGTCACCATTGTGGCCGACAACATCATCACCGACCCCAAACCTGCTCGGCGACTGATCACCGCCACTTCCGCGGCGGGGCCGCAGTTTGATGGCCAAATCAATATCGAGGCCACCGACCTCGACTTGAGCGGCAGTTTGGTCGGCCTGCCCTCCGGGCTTCTCAGCGCGGAATCGCAGTTGCGTCCCCATTGCGGCATCCGGCTTTCGGGCGGCGTGAGCAGCTTCCTCGTCGTCGGTCGCGGCGGTCTTCCGCTCGAGCCCGACGGCTTCGCGCCCAGCTTCATGGCGGAGGAACCAGGGACAGCTCCGAATGAGTCCACAAAAGGAACCGTGAAGTGATCCGCATGGCCGACCGGCTCATCGCTCGTCGTTCCCGCTCGCGCCACACATCTCGGTTCTGGCTCATGCTCGTTGGTACGTACTTGGCGCTGGCTTGCGGTCCATCTGTCGGCCGGGCAGCCGAGCACCCCGACGGGAACGCCGCGCCGGGGGAGTCGAAGCTGCTTTCGTCCGCAGGCTCGGTTTTTGTGCGGGAGTTCCGGTTCCAGGGGAACACCGTCTTCTCGAGCGCCGATCTGGCGAAAGTCGCGAACCAGTACACAGGTCGAACCAACACTTTCGAGGATCTCGAGGTCGTCCGACGGTTGCTCACGCTTCATTACGTCAATGCCGGGTTCATCAACTCGGGCGCTGTGCTGGATGACCAGAATGTGGCGGACGGCGTGGTCACGTATCGGATCGTCGAAGGGATACTCTCCGAGATTACGATCGAAGGCACAAACTGGCGCGGGGGAGAAGGATGGTTGCGCGACAGCTTCGTCCGCGGACGGGCCGAACGCTGGGCGGGACCGCCGTTGAATGTGAATGAACTCAAGGAAGGGCTGCAACTGCTTCGTCAGAACCCGAACATCAGCCAGATCAACGCCGAACTGAAGCCGGGACTGTCACCGGGCCAAAGCGCGCTTGACTTGAAGGTGAAAGAAGCGAATCCGTTCCGGCTCGGGCTGGAGTTCAGCAACGACCGACCGCCGAGCGTGGGCGCGGAGGAGCTTTCGCTTCAGGCCGCCCACCGCAACCTCACCGGCCACAGTGACATTCTCGATATCACCTACGGCATCATTCACGAGGACAACGACGGCTTTACGTTTTCGGAGTTCGAGAATTTCGCCGGCTTCTACGTTCTGCCGATCAATTCCTATGACACGACGATCGAGGTGCACGGCGAAAAGAGCGATGCTCCCATTGTGGAGGAGCCGTTCGATTCGCTCGACATCCAGAGCAAGTCGTACACGGTGGGAACCACGGTGCGTCATCCGTTCGTTCGCACCGCGAACCGGGAGTTTGCCCTGGCGCTGACGTTCGACCGCGAGCACAGCAAGTCGTACCTGCTGGGCGAGCCCTACAGCGTGTCGCCGGGCGCGGAGGATGGCGTCATGGATCTGTCGGTGATCCGGTTCGCGCAGGAGTGGACGGATCGGAGCTTGAACCAGGTGTTCGCCGCGCGCTCGACGTTCAACTGGGGCGTGCCGGTGTTCGGCACGACCGACGACGGCTCGGACCGGGACGCGACGTTCTTTTCCTGGATCGGTCAGGTGCAATACGTGCGGCGGCTGTTCGACACCGCCAACCAGGTGATCCTGCGAGCCAACGGGCAGTACACACCCGACCCGCTGTTGGCGTTGGAGCAGATGTCGGTGGGCGGCATGGAGAGCGTGCGGGGCTACCGCGAGAATCAACTGGTGCGGGACACGGCGTTTTTCGCGTCGGCGGAGTTTCGTTGTCCCGTGCTGACCGACAAGAAGGGGAACAACCTGGTGCAACTGGCGCCCTTCTTCGACGCCGGCGGCGCGTGGAATGTCGAGGACGATCCGCCGGGGCCGAACACGATCTACAGCGTTGGAATCGGGGTGCTGGTGGATCCGAATCGGCACCTGAGCGGCCGGTTGTACTACGGCTATCCCTTCGAGACCATCAAGAACCAGGGCGGGAATCTGCAGGACATCGCGCTCCACTTCCGGATTACCGTCGAGTTGTTCTGAGTCAACGCCAGGCAGCGCGCGGCGGGGAAGGCTGCCTTACGGGCCGGCGGCGAATTTCAATTCATGCGCAGCAGCATTGGTCAGTCCCACCTGCGTCAGCAGATCGGCCCGCGTCTGGCGCAGAGACTTGTCACCGGGATTGGCCGCAATGAGGTCGGCGAGGCTTTCCATCGCATCGTACCAGAACCCGGCCTCCGCGTAGAGCCCGGGCAACTCGGCGGGGCTGGCTTTGGCCACCGCGGCAGCCAGTTCAGCCGGTGCCGGGACCCGCTTGATAAACCCGCTGGCGACGAGATCACTGGAACGATCCTGTTCGTTGACGACGAGTGCGACGACCCATTTGTACGCAACGTTGGGTGACAGCTTCACGTTCGAGTCCTTCGCGTTGAATCGCTGGATGCCGGCAGCGGACTTTAGGTCGGCGGATTCGTGCAGGGTCTTCTTTCCTTCCAGCAGGCTGAGTTCTAGGTACGCATTGGCTGCCTGCGATTGAAACCAGAACAAGCTCGGAGTCTCCCGCGTGGTCAAGCCGATCTCGACGGGCACCAGCACGTCCAACGTGATCGCCTGGTCGGCCGTGCCGCGGGATGCTCCCGTGAGTCGTTTGTGCGGGGTGCCGATGGTGGCGGGCGGTCTGAAGATCACCTTCCCCTTTTCGGTTTTGGGAGTGGCGTTGGTGGACGCGTTGCCCGAGGGTGAGTTGGTCCCGGTGCCGGCGGTTTCCTGTCCGCAAACAAAGGCGGCACCGGCCATCAGGGCTGCCAAAATCAACAGGCTACGGGGTGGATTGAGTGCTCTCATGGGCGTTCCATTTCTTGGTGAGTTTCCCGACAACACGAAAAACCTTAACAGGATGTTCTTTTCCTTTCAAGCTGAGAGCGCCCACCTCTTTGACCGTAAACCGGTCGGCCACGATGGCGTAGGTGCCCTCGCTGATCAGGATCCGGGAACAGCGTCCCGCGAAATCGGGGTCCTCCTTGTCCTTGTCCAAGCTCTCCAGCCGCGCGGCGACGTTCACCGAGTCGCCAATCACGGTGTATTCCATGCGTTTGGCGCTGCCGATCGCTCCCGCCATCAACTCGCCGGTGTTGATGCCGACGCGCATCTGGACCGGCTGCAATCCCTCCGTCACCCACCGGGCGTTTCGCCCGGCCAGTTCCACTTCCATCTCCAACGCGCATTCGATGGCTCGGACGGCATCTTCCTTGACGCCGGCTTCGGCGTCGAAGTTTCTGTCCTTCTTGTGAAACAACGAACTGCCAAACACCGCCAGCAACGCATCGCCAAAAAACCGACTGACCAGGCCGCGGTGTTGGATGACCAGGTCGGTCATGACCGTCATGTATTCGTTGAGCCATCGCATGAAGGCCTGCGGCTGTTTCATTTTCTCAGCAATGGCCACCGAACCCTTGAGGTCGGCAAAGATCACCGTGGCGATGGCATTCTGCGGCACGGGCAGGCCCGTCTGCGGATCCACATACAGCTCGGGCGAGTCCAAAACCTTCTCCACGATCTCCGGTGACACCAGCGATTCGAACCACTGGCGCAACTCCTTCAAGAGCGCGCGTTCCCGGTACACCGACCAGGCCGCGATGGTGCCGACGGGCAACAGGAACGCAAACGCGGGCACCGCGAGCGGCACCCACCAACCGGCTCGGTACAACCCCCAGGCCACGAGGAAGAGCGCCGGCAGTGGCACCGAAACCCAAAAGCAGAACCACTTCGCGGAACGCACACGCGCGCTCACCAGTCCACCCAGCAGACACCACACGGCAATCCACGCCAGTTCCTCCCACTCCTTCCATGCCGCCATGGGACGGTCTCCATGCAGCGCGGCCCGGAGAAGTTGATCCACCACCTGCGCCTGCACTTCGATGCCGCGCTGGTTCTCGCGCAGCGGAGTGGCCAGTTCGTCCCGCACGCTCTCCGCGGTGTACCCCACCAGCAGGATCCGATCGTAGAACGCGCCCATGGGGAGTTTGCCGGAGACGATTTCCTTGTAACGACGCCGCTCAAATCGGAGAGGACCTCGGAAGTCGAGCAGGATCTGGTAGCCATTGGCGTCGGTGTTGATGTAGCAACCGTGATTCTTGTCAATCCGCCGCAAGGTGCTTTTCCCGAGTTGAAACGCCATCGGATCGTCGAGTGGTTCCGGGACGATCCCCTTGTTGGCGAGAAACAGAAGGGCGGTTTGCAACGCGAGCGATTCGTAGGAATTGTTGCCATCGCTCGCGTACAGCAATCCGCGTCGCACCATCTTGTCCAACTTGTCGTCGAACGGAAAATCGCCAAAGCCAAGCCGGGACGGCCGGTCCCGGAGAACGGGAGGCGGCGGGATGCCGGTGGATTCACCCTCGGTGGGCAGTTTCCAGGTGGCCACAATCTTGTCGTTGGTGCGAAAGACTTCTTGTAGTTGTTGCGCATACTCACCGCTGCGCGGGACGGGGATGTCCCGAAACAGATCGAGCCCGATCGCAGCCGGGTTGTGCGCCAGAAGCAACTGGAGCAAGTCCGCCAGCTTGTTATCCCAGATCGGGTAGTCGAGTTGGAGCTCGGGATCCTGAATGTCGGCTTCGGTAATCTCGATGATGACAACCGTGGAGTTGGTGAGCGCACGCGGCTGGAGGTTGATGAAGAGATCGTAGGCGCGAAATTCGAGCGGCTCCAGGATTCGAAACTGGCGCACGAGCAACGCCGCGGCAAACGAGCCGGCCATGATGACCAACACAATCAGGGCTTGATACCATCCGCTGCGAGAACGCCCTTGCATGAAGTACGGGGAGCGGTCAGAGCCAGTTGCCGATGATCAGGAACGGAGCCCAGTAGCACGGGTGCTCGTATAGCGGGTCTTCGATGAGTTTGAGTTGCGCCTTCCGCAGCGCCTGCGCCTTGGTATTGTCGGCGACCCGCAACTCCTTGTAGAATTCCGAGACCAGCACGCTCGTGGACTCGTCGTTGACGAACCAGAGCGTGGCGAACGCGCTGCGCGCGCCCGCTTTCACCGCCACGCCCGCCAACCCCAGCACCGCCCGGTCGTCGCCCGCCGCCGTCTGGCAGGCGCTCAAAGTCAGCAGTTCAACGGGCTTGCCCCGGAACTGTTTCGGGCCGAGCAGGGCCTCGAACTTGTCGAGCGTGAGCCTGCCGTCGTACGCGAGCACGAAGGTGTTCGTGAGGACGCTGCTGAACTGGCCGTGAGAGGCGATGTGAACGATCGAGAACTCCTCGTGGCTGAATTCCTTCTCGAATCGTTTCGTCCGGAAATCTCCATCGAGCAACCGCTCGCTCGGATACAGGCTCTGCAGACTCTCGATTTCCTTCGGCACGTTGGGCAGCGCGGGAAAGCCTGCCACCGATTCGGATACGCCGTTCAGCATCAGCCGCACTTCCTGGCGGCGAAACGGCCTCGGTTCCATAAGCGACAGCCCGGGCGTGACGCCCACCGCGAACTCCTGCACCAGGAATTTCTCTCCCTTGCACAACGCAGCCATGGGTACCGTCCGTAGCGCACCGTCGGGAACAAACACGAGAGTGTGGATGTGCTGGTTGGTCAACGCGGGATAAATGGGACGAATGAGCCAGTCATAAAGCTGGTTGCCCGGCACCATGTAATCGTGCGTTGTCCGCTTCTCGAGCCGATGCCGGAATTTCCGAATCACCTCGGTCAACTGCTTCTCGCCGACCGCTTGCGTGTGTCGCTGCAGGCCGCCGGGCAAATCCAGCAGCATCTCGATTCGATCCGCGAGCGGGATGAGGTAGATCACCGCCGTGTTCGTGGAGACATTCTGCACGTCCACCTTGCGGATCAGGTTCACGCATTCGTCCTGGAAGTAGTCTTCCATTTCGACTGTTTTCAATTGCTCCATCGTGTCGCGCGCTTCGATCAGAGTTTGCTGCACGTTCTGAGTGGAGGAAGCAGCGTCGGCTTGTCGCAGGAGCAAATCCGCCAACTCGTAGTACACGGGTCCGACCGATTCGCGAAACGAGGATCCCGTGGGGCGGTTGCCGTATCCGAACGACATGTCGGAACGCAGAAATCGAATCGTGGCGACAGCCGAACGGTAAGAGTCAATCGCGGGAGCGACCTCGTTTTGCGCCTTGAGGAGACGCCCCGCCTGCCATTGCCAGCGGTAGGCCGATTCGGGACATTGCGCCTGTTGCGCGGCGAACAAAGCCTGCCGGCTGCTCGCCAACGCTTTCGAAATCTCGCCACGAAGCTCGTAGATGTGCCCGATGAACCCGAGCGAGTACGACTTGAGTCGCAGATCACCGAGTTCTCCCGCGAGTTGGAGCGCGCGCTGGTAGCAGTCCAAGGCGTTTTCCAGAAGCACCGTCCGGCTCGCCGGCGTAGTCTCCTGCCCGGGATTGTTCCCGGCAATTTGCTCGAATGTTTTCCCGACCCGGTTGAGGAGCATCGCCTTGTCGTGAGAGGAAGGAAGTTTGCCGACTTCGGCCAGCGCTTTCTCATTCTGCATCACCGCATCGGCACGATTGGTCCCGAACGCCATCGTAAGCGCCTCATTGACCAACGCCTGAGCACGCAGCAGCAGGTTCTGCGCGCTCGCCGCCAAGGCAGCCGACTCCTGGAACGCCTTGCCGGCCTGGGCGTACTCCTGGCGGAGGAGCAGGCAATTCCCAAGATTATTCAGCACAACCGCGGTGGTTTCCTCGTCCCCTTGCTGTCTTGCCAGTACCAGGCTCTCCCGAAGAAGACTCTCCGCGAGGTTCAGGCGGCGAAGGAGAGTGTTTGCCACGCCCAGACTGGATTTGAGGGAAACCAGATTCTTGCCGTCTCCGTGGGCTTCGACGATCGTGCGCGCCGCTTCCAGTTGCTCGATGGCTTGATGGTGGTGTCCCAACGCGTGGTAGCCAGAGGCAAGCCGAATCAGTGCTTCAACCTGACCTTCGCGATTTCCTTGCGACCCAAACGCCGCGACCGACTGCTCCCATTCCTTGATCGCATCCTGATACGCTGCGCCCTGAAACAGTGCTGCACCTCGGCTCAGGTGGTCTCTGCCGGAATTTGGCTTCTGAATCACATCAGCGGCATTGGCTCTCTCAAACGTGGCCGAGAGACACAGACTACAAGCGATAACAGTGAAGCCAACGATCCACGGCCTGTTGGGTTGCTCTGGTGGCCCATTGGGCATGAGCATCATGCTATCTTTTTAGGATAAGAATGAAAGATTAACAAGAGTTATCAACCCAGCCTATTTCCATCGCTTTTCTGTGTGGCACGCAAGCAGGAAGCAAGGGGGGACTCCGACCGGCAGGAGTCACCCAGTTCAACCTCTGCTTCCCCGCGGACGCTCGACGAAACCAACCCGCCCGCCGGCACACCTCCTCCCTCCTCACCCATCGGCAGGTTCAATAACAACTCCATTCTCTCACAAGAAGGAGGTGACTGGCATGGCAGCAAGAACGGGGGTTAGAGGTGGCGAGGGCCAGAATCGAACTGGCGACACACGGATTTTCAGTCCGCTGCTCTACCAACTGAGCTACCTCGCCCCAAGACGAAAAGCGGGGGCAATATAGAAATGCGCGTGGGGAAAGCAAGGTTGATTTTCCAAAGCGCTGGACGCCGCCTCCGTCTCTGTGTAGGCTGCGCGTACAGTTCGCAAAGAAAGGTGCTCGCTATGTCACTGCAATCTCTCATCGCCACAGGAACCAAACTCTGGCTCGATTCGGTGGAACCCCGTTCGGTGCGAAAAAACTTCGCGGTCGGCGCCACGGGTGCAACCTCCAACCCGATCATTATCTCCGACATCATCAAGACCGGCCAGTGCGATGACCGGATCGCGGAGTTGATCAAGAAGGGGCTCAACGACGAGGCAATCGCGTGGGAACTGACCGACTCGCTCGTGAGCGACGCGCAGAAGGTGTTCCGTCCAGTGTGGGACAAGACGCGCGGGAACGATGGCTATGTCAGTTTCGAGCTTGACCCTCTTCTGGAGGATTTGCAATTGGCCCCGCCGCAGCCCGCGCGCGTGAAGCGCTACATCGAACTGGGGAAGAAATGGGGACTGGGCCGGGCGAACCGGCTCACGAAAGTTCCCGCGACTGAAGCCGGGCTCGCGGCGTTGGAGGAACTCTGCGCGGCGGGCGTCAACCTGAACGTGACGCTGATTTTCTCCGAGCGACAATACAAAATCGCACGAGAGAACGTCTGGCGCGGCGCGCAACGGCGGAAGAATCTCGACTCATTCAAGAGTGTGTACAGCATCTTTGTCTCGCGCGTGGATGTTTATACCGAGAAGCAAGTTCCCCAACTCAGCCCGGCGGCGCAGGGACTCGTCGGCATCGTCAACGCCAAGCGACTCTGGGTGTTGAACCAGGAATTCTGGAAGGGCAAAGGAGCAAGCCTGCAACAGGAGATCATCTTTGCCAGCACGGGCACCAAGAAGCCGGGTGATCCGCCCGATAAGTACGTCGAGGCGCTGGCCGGCAGCGACATCCAGACGAACCCACCCGCCACCAATGACGCGGTCGAGAAGCTAAACAAGAAATACACCCGGCAGGTGGACAAGTTCCCACCGAAGGCCGTGCTCGATGAAATTGATGCCAAGGTGGACGCGCGGAAGATGGAAGATGTTCTGATGAGCGAAGGCACCGCCAAGTTCGCCGATCCGCACAAGGCGTTGCTCACGTTGATCGCTGAGAAACGCGGCGCGCTGGCGGCGGCGAAGTAAGTCAATCCACCATGGCGCGATCAGCGTCCAAGTTGACTTTGCTGGGAGTGCTGCTGGCTTGCATGGCTATTCAGATAGGCGTGCCCATCATGATTGGGTTCCAAAAGGCGCGAAGAGAATCGGACAATGAAGCTCGCCCTGATCGGATACACAAGCTCGCCAACCAAAGTTTGATCGAATATATGATCTGCGCCGTGAGCGTCTTGGTCGTTCCAGTACTTGGGATGGGTGCCTCAATACGATTAGCTCGCAGTTTTCGGGAACTCGCAGCGGTCGGGATCGCTTGTGGACTTGTTTTCCTCGCCTGGTTCAGTTTCTCCTGCGTGGTTTACTGGCGGGACTACCAGCGCCTCTCTTGGTGAGAGTGCCGCTCGCCACAGCAGGTCAGCCAACGCGATTCTCGACGGTTTCTAATTCGCCTTCGGTGCCGGCTTCTTCTTCTGCGAAGCCGGAGGCGGCGATGCATACGCGGCGTCGCGACGAAGGTGTTTCTGATGAATCGTCGCGAGCTTTTGCGGCGGAACTTTCATCAGATACAGACTGCGCAGCAACAGATGGACGGCGGTGGTTCGCAGGACGCCGTTGTGGTCCCAGCGGCGAGCCGAAGAGATGAGTCCTTCGGAGAGAAACACCACTTT
>CAZOTB010000065.1:0-33160 GCA_964582645.1 uncultured Verrucomicrobiota bacterium
GCTCCCCACCGAAGACGCAAGCGCGAGAACACGGTTGACAGGCAACATAGATGAATGCGGCGCGCTTCGGCGAGTCATGGGCAGCCGGCACCGGGCAATCGCAGATCCAACGACCGCTCATCCCGATGGGCCGGTTACCGATTACCGATGACACACACGACTGCATCGTCTCCGAACCAACGCGAGCATCGTCCCCGCCGCGCACATCGCCAGGGCGCTCGGTTCGGGAATGAAGAGGATGTTGTCCAGGTCAATGCTCGCCGTGCTCACGTCCGGGCTGAACCCGAAGGCGATGTAGCCCAGGGCCAGCGGCGATGAGTTGATCGAGAGGTCGCCCTGGTTCAGGTACAGGTAATTGTTGGTCGTTCCGTTCCAGATGACGGAGTACGTGCCGCGCGGCAACCCGCCGCTACTGGTAAACTCGACTCGAATCGTTTCCCACGTGCCGATGGGAAAGCTGCCGCTGATGGTGCCATATCCATTCGGATCGGCCGGTGGGGCGCCGCCGCCGTTGCCCCGCGAGCGGAAGATCAGCGGCAGGTTGGTGTTGTTGAAGTTGTGGTACCAACCCAGTTCGATCGGCTGCAGACAGTATCCGCAATACCCCGCCTTCGAAGCATACGGAATGAGCTTGAGCTCGGAGTTGATGCCCTGATTGAACCGGATGTCGAACTGCAAATAACCGGCCGTCTCCCGGCTGGAATCAATCGGGACATCCAGCCGTCCCAGCGACAGGGCGTCCACGGCGGACAAATCGCGGAGGGCGAGGAACTGATTGCCGCTCTCCGAAGCAACGTTCGCGGTCGAGGTCGTGCCGTTTGTCCCCGCGATGCTCCAGCCCGACGGCGCGGCGCCGACGGTTTGTCCCTCGAAATCCTCGGTGAACGATGCGAGCGCGCCGTTGCCCTGAATCAGCAACCACGCCACGCCAAAAGCCAGACCCCGCGTCACGACGGCCGCCGAACGCCTGCTGTGCAAACATCTTTTCATAGTAGCCTCACCGATTCGAGATACTACTTCGATCTCGTCGCCGGTGTAAATGGCGCATGTTTGACCTGAATGTGGTCAAATTTGCACTCGCGCACCGGCGAGACCCGATCGGAAATCGGGCCCGCTCTGTTTGCTGATTGCCCGCGCCGGACATGGATGATAACTTCGACAGCCGTCAAGCATGCAACGCCATCCGCATGAACCCCAATGGACGGTGGCCCGCACGGCCTACGGACGCGAGGCGTACCATTATGCCAGCCCGCGCGCGCAACGGCTCTGGTACTATGTCCGATGCATCGGCCGGGCCAACAACCCGCCGGGGTGGAACATGGGACGCCGCGCCGAGGACGGATTCCTTCTCCATTTCATCGTGCGCGGGGCGATGTGGCATCGCATCCGGGAACGAACGCACATCGTCCGCGCGCGGGAAGCCTGCCTGTTCGATCTCGGCGACGAGGTGACCTACGGCAACGAACCCAACGTCCGATGCCAGTTGCTCTGGGTCTGGTTCAACGGCAAGGACATGCCCATGGTATTCCGCGAACTGTGCGCCCACCAGAACCCGGTCTTCTCCGGCTTCCACGGCGCGCGGGTCGAGTCACTCCTGCGCGAGCTGATGGCGATGACGATTCATCAACCTCCTGCTTATGAAGCGCGCGCATCGTCGGTGCTGGCTGCCATCCTCGCGGAACTGTTCGCCTGCCGCTCGAGCGAGACGGAGGTGACCGCTTTTCGCGGCGCGGCCCGGCCATTGTCGGATGCGGTCCGCAAAGGGGTGGACTACATCACCCGGTACTACGACGCGCCGATTTCAGTGAAGATGATGGCCGGCGCAGCCGGGTTGAGCCTGCACTATTTTTCGCGCCTGTTTCGTCGCGAGGTGGGACAAAGCCCGGTCCGGTATCTTCATTGGTTTCGCGTCGAGCGCGCCAAGCCGCTGCTGGCGCACAGCAATCATTCCATCGAACGCATCGCCCGCAGCGTCGGGTTTCCCGATCCGCGCTACTTTGGGAAGATTTTCGCCCGGCTCGAAGGCACATCCCCGAGGCTCTATCGCCAGCAGGGCGAACGCAAGGCGCGCTCCCGCCCCGGACACGATCCATCGCGGACGCGGGACGCCTGACCACGTCCCTGCCCGGGCAATGTCAAGCTGCCCGAGACGCGCTGTTGACCGCGCCGCGGCAAGCTGGCATCCTCACCCCCACCACACAACCGCATCGTGAACATCAAGAAAGCCATCATCACCGCGGCGGGACGCGACCAACGGGCATTGCCGCTTCAGACACTCGTGGACCGGGACGGCACGCCCAAGTCGGCGCTGCAAATCATCATCGAAGAGGCGCTCAGCGCGGGCGTCGAGGAGATTTGTGTCGTCACCTGTCCCGGTGACCGCGACGCCTATTCCGCTGCGGCGGGCAAACACGCGGCGCGCTTGAGCCTGGTGGAACAACCTTCGCCGCAGGGCTACGGCCACGCGTTGTATTGCGGACACAAGTTCGTCGGCGACGAGCCATTCCTGCACCTGGTCAGCGACCATTTTTACCTGAGCGGCGGGGCCAAGACCTGCGCCCAGCAACTCGTCGAAGTCGCCACCGCGGAAAACTGCGCCGTGTCCGCCGTCCAGGCGACCCGCGAAGCCAAGCTCCCCTACTACGGCACGGTGGGCGGACGCCTCGTCGAGAACCGTCAGCACCTGTACATGGTCGAGAACGTCATCGAAAAACCGACGCCCACCGAAGCCGAGCTGCATCTGCTCGTGCCCGGCCTTCGCGCCGGACATTACCTGTGCTTTTTTGGGTTGCACGTTCTCACACCGACGGTGATGGAAATTCTCGGACAACTGGTCGAGCAGTCAGGTGGACGCGAGCGGGTCCAGCTTTCTTCCGCGCTCGCGCGGCTTGCTGGAAGGGAGCGGTACCTTGCGTTCGAGCTGGCCGGCACGCGCTACAATCTCGACGTCAAGTACGGCATGCTCATCGCCCAGCTCGCCCTGGCGCTCGGCGGCAACGACCGGGATGAGTTGCTGACGCAGCTTGTGGAACTGCTGGCATCCCGGGAGAGAAATCGCTCCTGACGCCGCGTTGATCATGGCCAGCCGCCTCACCACCATCATCACCTCCGGCGACGCCTCCGTGCGCGATCAATCCCTCGACGCGTTTTCGCGGAAGGCTTCTCTGCCGGAGTTGCTCGCGGAATGCGAGGCGCTGGAAACGTTTCGCCGCCAGAGCGACAATCTCTACCAGCGCGTGCGGGCGCTGTTTTTCCTCTACGCCATTCACCGCTTCCATCTGCCGTGGAAGGACGGCATCGGTCGTCGCGGGAAGGTCCCGTTCGCCGGATACGATCATCTTCTGATGCGCCGGTTCAACGAAGCCATCGAATGCTTCCTCACCGCACAGAAACACGATGGGCCAAGCCAGGCGATTTCGAGCGCGCTCGCGGCGGCGTACCAGCGGAGTGCCTTTCAGACGCACGCCGACCAGGTGCGCCGCAGCGTGCGTTCGGTCCGGGGCAACCAATGGATGTTCCGCGTCGGCCACCCGGCCGATCAGCCGTTGCGGATCCGGGCGGAGTTGCTGCGACGCCCCCCCCCCAGCTCGCCGTTCCCGATACTCCGCGAACAAACGCCCGTGCGGATGGACCTGAGCCACAGCGCGTGGAGCGACATATTCTTCCTGGGCATGGATTTCCCCGAAGGCGCGCGCGTCATCAACACCTCCATCAACCTCGCCGTGCTCGGACGCGACAAAGCGCCGCAGCCGCCCATCGAGACGTTCCTGCGCGTGATTGATGAGCCGGTGCTGCGACTGACGAGCGTGGACCTCGGCGCCACCGCCGACATTCGGGAACTGGCCGAGGTGTTCGATTTTGCCAAGGACTACCTCGGGCTGCTCAAGGCGGCTGTAATCGCCGCGGGCATCGTGCCTCCCGGAATCGAAGGCTCGGGACAAAAGCTGGCAGACCTGCTCGCGCGTCTTGTCGGACCGGGACTCGGATTGGAAATCGTCAGCAACGTCCACAACATCCCCAAAGGTTCCCGACTGGCGGTTTCCACCAACCTGCTCGCCTCGCTCATCGCCGTCTGCATGCGCGCGACCGGCCAGGCGAAATCGCTGACCGGCCCATTGGAGGAAAGCGAACGTCGCGTTGCCGCTGCGCGGGCGATTCTCGGCGAATGGCTCGGCGGTTCCGGCGGCGGCTGGCAGGACTCGGGCGGGTTGTGGCCGGGAATGAAGCTGATCTACGGCGTGATTGCCGGCAAGGATGATCCTGAGTTTGGCATCAGCCGGGGACGGTTGCTTCCGAATCACAAGATTTTCGATCACACGGACGCCCCGCAAGCGGTGCGCGATCAGTTGCAGGCAAGCCTCGTGCTCGTCCACGGCGGCATGGCGCAGAACGTCGGGCCGATCCTCGAAATGGTCACCGAGAAATTTCTACTCCGCTGCGAGGCCGAGTGGCAGGGACGCCAGGAAGCGATTCGCATCCTCGACGAGATCATGGCCGCGTTGCGTTCAAGCGAGATGCGGCGGATCGGCGAGCTCACCACGCGCAACTTCAATCAACCGATCCAGGCCATCATTCCCTGGGCGAGCAATCTGTACACGGAAACGCTGATCGGGCGAATCCGCGAACGATTCAAGGATGACTTCTGGGGTTTCTGGATGCTCGGCGGAATGTCCGGCGGCGGCATGGGATTCATCTTTGCGCCGGAACAGAAGCGCGCGGCGCAGGCTGCGTTGCAGGATACCATGAGCGGCACCAAGCGCGAACTGGAACATGCGCTGCCCTTCGCGATGGAGCCGGTCGTCTATGATTTCTCGATCAACCAGAACGGCACGTTCGCCGACCTGCTGCGCGACGGCGCGGCGCTGATGCCGCAGGGCTATTACGCCTTGCTCGTGCCGAAGTTGCTGCGGGCTGATCCACGCGCGCTGCCGTTGTCGCGTCGTGCCGATCTCGACCGGTTCGGCGCGGCGTGTCACTCGAACCCGGACCTCGGCGGGATGGTGCAGACGTTGTTCAACCAGCTTTTCCCTCCGACGAAACACGACGAACGCGGCGGGCAGAGCATCGAGGCCTTGCTGGAAGCAAATGGATTCGATCGCACACAGCACGAACAGATTCGCAGCGATCTCAAGAACGGACGAATCGGTCTGGCCCAGAATCGTCTCCCGGCCACCACGACCATCCAGGACGTGCACACCGAGGATGTGATTGATGCAACTGGCCGGCTGTCTACCGACTGCCGCAAACTGGGTGAGAACGCGCTCCGCTCGGGCGCGGTGGCCGTGGTGTCGCTGGCGGCGGGCGTGGGCAGTCGTTGGACGCAGGGCGCGGGCGTCGTCAAGGCGCTGCATCCATTCTGCCGGCTCGGGGGCAAGCATCGCAGCTTTATCGAAGTGCATCTGGCGAAAAGCCGCCGGGTAGGCCGGCAGTTCGGGAACCTCCCGCCGCATCTGATTACGACGAGTTATCTTACGCACTCGCCGATCGAAAGTTACCTCGCTGCCCGGGATCGCTACGGTTACGAAGGCCCACTGTTGTTATCACCCGGGCGGGCCATCGGCCTCCGCATGATCCCGATGGAACGCGATCTGAGGTTCGCCTGGGAGGTCATGCCGCAACAAATGCTCGACGAACAGGCGCAAAAAGTCCGCGAAAGCCTGCGCGCGGCGTTGATCGGCTGGGCGAAGAGCGCGGGCGAGGGCAGCGATTACACCGACAACGTGCCGTTGCAATGCCTGCATCCCGTCGGTCATTGGTTTGAGATTCCGAACCTGTTGCGTAATGGAGTGCTCGCCCGGCTGCTGGCGGAGCGACCGCAATTGCAGACGCTGCTGCTGCACAACATTGATACGCTCGGCGCCAACCTCGACCCGGCCCTCCTTGGTATGCATCTCAAATCGGGCGCGTGTCTGACGTTCGAGATGATTGCACGCTGGCTCGAAGACCGCGGCGGCGGCCTGGCACGCGTCAACGGACGGCCCCGGCTCGTCGAAGGTCTCGCCATGCCGCGTGAGGAGGACGAGTTCGCGTTGTCGTACTACAACTCGCTGACGACGTGGGTGGATGTGGACAAGGTGCTGGCCGTGTTCGGACTGACACGCAAGGATCTGTCGAACGAGGAGAAGGTCTCCACCGGCATCCGCACTCTTGCGGCCCGGTTGCCGACTTACATCACATTGAAAGACGTCAAGAAACGCTGGGGCCACGGCCAGGAAGATGTGTTCCCCGTCGTGCAGTTCGAGAAACTCTGGGGCGACATGACTTCGTTACCCGAGGTGGATTGCCGTTTCGCGGTCGTCCCACGCAATCGGGGGCAACAGCTCAAGGATCAAGCCCAGTTGGATGGCTGGCTGCGCGACGGCTCGGCGGCGTATGTCGAATCGTTGTGCGAATGGAAGTAGCAGCCGCTTTGACTTGGACCGCTGGATATCGTAAAACGTTTGCGATGAAACGCCGCCCGCGCCCACGCTCCCCGCTACAGCGGCATTACACTCTGCAGAGAAAGCTGGAGCGCATCCTCAAGCTGCATCCGGAAGCAGATCGCGATAACGTGTGGCACACTCTGGTGCTGCTCGAAGAACCGCCCATCGAACGTTTACGCCGAGGACTACTCCGTGCCCGAAAACCTGATCTTCACCGAAAACGAAGCTGAGTTCCTGCGCGCACTTGTCCGGCAAAAAGTCGAGTTCATGATCGTGGGGCTCTCCGCGGCCAACCTGCAGGGCGCTCCATGCGTGACCCAGGATGTGGATCTCTGGTTCAAAGACCTCAGTGACCCCGCTCTCCTCGATGCGCTCCGCACGGTCGGCGGCGCATATGTTCCGCCCATCGCACTGAATCCACCGAGGTTCGCGGGTCAGAATGTGGCGTTGTTCGACATTGTCGTCAGGATGGATGGGCTTGGTTCATTCGACCAGGAGGCAAGAAGCGCCGTGCAGATTTCACTCGGCGGCGTGAGAGTGAAAGTGCTCCCTCTGGAACGTATCATCGCCAGCAAACGCGCCGCAAACCGCGACCAGGACAAACGGAGCTTGCCGGTGTTGGAGGACACGCTCCGAACGATTCGTCCCCGAGACATCGCCGAGAAGCGAAAGCGATCATGAGTCCGTTCGATACCAATGTCTGCGCGCAACTCGATGGCCAGCTCCGTGGTGGACGTTGGGTTGTTGTGTGAGTGGGAGCCTGTCGGCCGGCGCATGGATCAGGTCAGAATAGCCGCCCTGCCGGCGATCAAACCAAACACGCGGCCATCTCACGCGCGAGCAACAGGCCACGACCATGCCGGATGCGGGCGAGCGCGCGTTGTTCGCAGCGATGGACCTGGCCCCATGTGACGCCCGTCATGGCAGCGACTTCCTGGAGGGTGCAGCCGTTCTCCCGACCGTCGAGACCGTAGCGAAGAACGATCACCCGACGCTGGGTGGGGGTCAGCAAACCGAGCAGCATCTGGAGCAGCAACCCGATCTCCTGGCGCACGGCGGCGAGCGCGGGCGTCCCGGCAGCGGGATCGGCGATGGTCTCGGCGAGTGGCAAGTCTTCCTCCACCGGCTCGTCGAGCGGCAACGGCGATTGCAGCAAGCCGCGCAACTCGACCAGTTCCTCGTCGAGCTTGCGCATCTTACGGACGATGTTGATTGGGACGTGGACGGGGAATCGGTTTCCTTCGAGGCAACTGCGGACAAACTTGGCGATCCATGCGTGGGCATTGGTGCTGAGCTGGCAATCGAGGTTCTCGGTCTTGTCAATCGCATGCAGCAACCCGATGCATCCTTCCTGCAACAGATCATGGAACGCGACCTTGTCGGACTGGAACTTCCTCGCGATGTCATAGACCATCCGCACGTGCGCGTAGAACAACTGCGACTGGGCGAGCTTGTAACGCTCGTAGTCGCGTTTGATGTAGAACGCAAGCCGGTCGAAGAACGCCTGCAAGCGTTTCATCGAAAGACGCCCACCGAAGATCGGGGGAATGTCCTCCCGTCGGCCGATCGCGTGCGAGATGCGCTTCGCGTTTCTCGCGCTGATCGCACCCGAGTGATGACGGAACACGCCGAGACAGACCGTCCTCTTGTGTTCGACCAGCAACGACTGGATCGCGGTGCGGCGGTTGACGCCCTGCCGCTCGCCCGGCAGGCCAAGCCGATTCATCTCTGCGACGACAAGCGGCTCGAGTTCGGGTAACAACAGAATGGCATCGAGAAAATCCCGGTAATGGCTGATCGTGAGGCGCGCTGCCCGTTCGCGAACGGCATCGAGTTCTTCCACGGAAATGCCGAGGCGTTGAATGAGAGAAATCAGGGGATCGCCTTCCATGCCGGGAAGGACATTGACCACTTCCACGTCTTTCGCATGCGCGCTCATGCTTGCGAGTTCTGAAAACTTATCGGCCAGATTCCCGCCAAAAGCAAGCGTTCTGTGTCCTGTAGGAATGGGACGGCTCCGGGCGGCAGGATTATCCCGTCGGCGTGATTCGATAGACCAGAAACAACTCATCCCCCTTGCGCCGGCAGCTCACCAACCGCGCGCCGGGGGCTTGATCGGGGAGGAAACCCGCGCCGTCCACCATCGTCGGGGCGGTCGCGCCGCCAAAGATTTGCGGGCAGAGCGTGAGGTTGATCTCGTCCACGAGACCGCTGCGGAACAACGACCAGTTCAAGGTGGGGCCGCCTTCGCACAACAGTCGTTTCACACGCCACTCCTTGCGCAGGATGCAAACGACCTTCTGCAGATCCACATCGCGCTTGCCGCAGGTGTAGATCGTCGCCAGTGATACAAATTCGCGGCGCTTCCTCGCCGGCGCGGCTTCACTCGTGAAAATCAGGATCGGCGAGAAGCGATGCTGGAATACCTCCCAGTGTTTCTCGATGGTGAAGTTGCCGGTGACGATCACGCGCAACGGGTATTCCGCCATGCCGCGACGTTGGCGTTTGCGACGCAAGCCCGCATCGGGGATGCCCATGCTCATATGATCGGTCCGGGCGGTGCGGGCGCCGACCATGATGGCGTCGGCCTCGGCACGCAGTTCGAGCAGGTGCCACTTGTCGGCCTTGCTCGGGAAGGTGGTGGGCGTACGGGCGTAGGTCGAGACCTTACCGTCCACGGTCATGGCCATGTTCAGGAAGATGAAAGGTCGTTCGGATCGTTTCATCGCGGTGTGTCCTTGCGGATCTGATCGAGGATTCCCTTGGCCTTGGCGACTGTGGTCGCGTTGGTTGAGACGAGGATGAACTGCCCCAGCGCCTTCGCCGCGGCCGGCAGCGCGCCCTTCTTCAGCAGCGCGTCGCTCAACGTCATCCAATACTTTTCGTTGTCCGGGCTGAGTTCGACCGCCTTGTAGAAACTGGCCAGCGCACCATCGAGGTCGCCCGTGCTCTGTTGCACGATGCCGAGGTTAAAGAGGTAGCTCGGCTCGGCGGGATTGAGCGTGGCCGCGTGCCGGTACAGTCGCATCGCCTCCTTCAGATTGCCCTTGCGTTGGAATATGTAACCGAGGTTGTAGTTGAACATCGCCACGCCGGGCTCGGTCGAGACGGCCTGGAGCGCCCATTTCAACGCTTCGTCGAACTCACCCCTGCCGGCGTAGATGCGCGCGAGTTGATCCGATGCGATCCCAAACTCAGGGGCATGTTGGACTGTGGCCTTGAATGCCGCGATCGCCTCCTCGATTCGGCCCGCCTGGAGCATTGTGTTCGCTTTGCGGAGATGGAATCCGCCGTTGTCGGGCATGATTTCGAGGGAACGGTTGTACGCAGCGATGGCTTCGTCGTAGCGGCCGACGCCGGAGAGGGCGTCACCGAGGCAGTTCCAGCAGTTGCCGCAGTTCGGGCCCGCGCGCACGGCCGTGGTGAACAACGTCACCTCATCCTTCCAATCGCGGTTGCGCGCCACGGTGCGGACCGTACACAACACAATCAGCACTGCGGCGAGCCCGTACACCGTGGGATGCACCCATCGCAGGTTGGGCCGCCTATGCAACGCGCGGCTCATCACCCAGGCGACGATCAGCACGATGCCCAATGACGGCAGGTACAAGCCTCGTTCGCTCAGAACGATCAGGATGGGAATGATAAAGTTCGAAACCGGCAGGAACGTGACGAGGAAGAATGCCAGTCCGAACGCCACCGGCGGCGCGCGGCGTATCGAAACCAGCATCACAACCACGATCATCAGAAGCAGGAGCGCGCCCAGGCCGATGTCCCAATGCCAGATGCTGATGTGGGCGGGGTACTGGTCGTAGGAGTAATCAGACGAAAGTCGGGCGGGCCAGAAAAGCAGGCGCAGGTACTGGACAAAGTATTGGAGCGCGTTCGCGAATTGCAGCGGCCACGGAAATCCGACAAGGGATCCGCGGACGCTGAATTTGCCTGACAAGGTATGCGCGGTTGCCAGGCCGCCGATCGCCATGAAGCGGATGATCAGATACATCACCCCGACTGCTCCGAGAGTCGCGTAGCCGGTTACCGCGCGACGCAGGTTTGCGCCCTTGAACCGTTCCCAATTGCCCGAGGCGAGACAGATGCCGATCTCGGCGAGCAGGATCAACGCGGGCACCATGATGCCGTTCTCTTTCGAGAAGCAGGCGAGGAGGTAGCATAACAGGCACGACACGAACAGCCGCCGGGAACGCGGCAGGGGGGTGTCCCATGCTTCGAGATAGTAGTACATGGCCAGCAGGGAGAAGAGCGACATCAACAATTCGGCGCGGCCCACGATGCTCGTCACTGCTTCGACGTGCACGGGATGCAACGCGAACAGCAGCGCGGTGAGAAACGCCATGGTCGGGTCGCCAAACATCCGCCGAACCAGTCGGAGTCCCAGGAGCGAAATGACCACGTGCAAACCGACGTTCACGAGATGGAAGCCGAACGGTCGCATCCCGTGCACAAGATTGTTGATCCCGAATGTGAAGACCGTCAGCGGGCGATAGAGCAGGTCAATGGACGTGCCGTGCCAGTAGTCGTTGACGAAGGCAAACGGCATCAGTCGCGGGTTGGTGACGTACGGGTTTTGCGTGACCGCGACCAGATCGTCGAACACGAATCCGTTGGGCAGCGCGTTCAGATAGACAATCACAGCGGCGAGTCCAACGACCCAGCCGGCGGCGCGTTCCTTTTCCATGCGAAGCACGTCAGACCACTAACATGCAGTCGCCGTAACTGTAAAAACGATACTGCGCCCGGATCGCCTCGTCGTAGGCGCGTCGAATCAACTCACGTCCCGCGAACGCGGACACCAGCATCAGCAAAGTCGAGCGCGGGAGGTGGAAGTTGGTGAGGAGGGCGTCCACGAGCTTGAACTGGTAGGGGGGGTAGATGAAGAGGCGGGTGGTGCCCGTGTAAGCCGGGACAGCCAATGTGGGAGGCGCCTCCCACATTGACGCAACCGACTCAAGCACGCGCAGGGAAGTGGTGCCGACGGCGATGATCCGTCTCCGTTCTTGCTTCGCTCTGTTGACCTGCTCCGCGGCAGCTTCCGAAATCTCAAATCGCTCTTCGTGCATCCGGTGCTCCTCGATGCTCTCCGCCTTTACCGGTTGAAACGTCCCGAGGCCGACCTCGAGGGTGACGAAACAGGTCTCGATTCCTTTCGCCCTCAATGCTGCGAATGTCGCCTCGGTAAAATGCAGCCCCGCCGTCGGCGCCGCCACCGCCCCTTCGCGTCGCGCGTAAACCGTCTGGTACCGTTCGGCGTCGAGCGTGTGCTGCTCGTGCGGCTTGCGTCCGATATACGGCGGCAGGGGCATGTCGGCGATCTCGGCCAGCACCTGGCGCACATCGGTCACGCCGCGGAACAGCAACTCCACCGAACCGTCGTCGTTTCTTCGTACGAGCGCTGCTGTCAGGCTCGGGTGGTCGAATGCAAGTGGAGCATGAGGTTTGAGCTTTTTTGCAGGCCGCGCCAGTGCCTGCCAGTGATTGAGACCGATTTCGTTCAGCAGGAGCAACTCGATCCGCGCACCCGTGTCCGGCTTTCGCGCCCAAAGCCGGGCAGGGATGACCTTGGTGTCGTTGAGCACCAACAAATCGCCCGGGCGGAGCAGGCCCGGAAACTCGCGGAACTGGTGATGCGCGATCAAGCCAGCCCTCCGATCCACCAACATCAACCGCGAAGCGTCGCGCTCCGGCAACGGCTGTTGCGCGATCAACTCCGGCGGCAGCGTGTAATCGAAGTCGGAGATTTTCACTGCCGGATAAGATTACCAGAAAGGGAACATCAACCGGAGCGAGCTCCCCTACGGCAACGGGCCGAACACAACCAGATTGTCTGTCTCGCGGCATTCCGGCACCACGTTCACGGTGTCCATCACTGCCAGCACGAAGTGCTGGGACGCCAGCATCCCAATGGGAAGAGGGGCTTTGAGTTTGGCCTTCGCAGTCTTGCCGGGAAGAAGAACGGGAACCGGGATGCTCTGAAGTAACTGGTCCTCCTGCACATCGAGCACCTCGTCGGCGGAGATGTAGATCCGCATCGTGGACGACACGGCCCCGGCTTGTCCGGAGTTCAAGATGAGCATTTTCCCGTTCAACTCGCACTGCATGGTATCGCCGCGTGTTCGGCATTTCTTTGTGAGCTTTTTCCACGATGGGCTGAACTCGGGACAGAGCAAGGGCTGCACGCGGACCGAGAGGGCCGAGGTGTTGTTGACTGGAAAGGCATCGAACTGGGTGGAGCTGACCGTCACGACGTTGGTGACGCGCCCCAACTCGGTCGGAAGTACCGTGATGGTTACCGAGCGGACCGCATTGTCGGCCATGCCGCCGAGGTCGCAATGCACGATCCCGCCGAGGTTCGTGCAGCCGAGGGAAGCGGACACAAAGGAAACGCCGGGCGGGAGGGAATTCGTGAGGGTGACCGAAAGAGCCGCTGCCGGGCCGTGGTTGACCACGGTGACGGTGTACACAAGTTCGTTGCTGAGAACCACCGGGTTGGGCCCGGCGGTCTGCGTCGCGGAAAGGTCAGTCCGCGTGGGCACGACCGTCGTCACCTCGACCGTGGTGTTGTTGATCGGGACCGGGTCGGATTCGTTGGCGGCGACGCTCGCGGTGTTGGTCAGCGTGCCAGAAGCCGGGAAGGGCGCCCGGATTGTGATGGTCGCGCTGACAGTGTGAGCGACGCTGCCCATGTCGCAGGTGACGATGCCGTTCCGGTTCGTGCAACCGGCTGACAGCGACACGAGGCTGGACTGCGCCGGCAGCCGGTCGGTGATCGTGACGCCCGTAGCTGCTTCGCTCGACAGGTTCGTAAGAGTCAGTGTGTATGTCAGGTTGCCGTCCTGGCTGACCGGATCGGAGCTCTCCCGCTGGACCAAGGCGAGGTCCACGATCGCGTCCGATCCGAGACGCGAAATCGCGAACACCTTGCCCAGTCCGGTGCTGACGACGTAGAGCAGTCCGTCGGGACCGACTTCGAGATCGGTGATGCCGCCGAAGTTATTGTGGAGTCCGATCCCTCCTTCGCCGCCGAAGCCGGTGCCGAACACCAACTCGGACAGTTCGCCCGGACCATCCGCGACCTTGTCCACGAGCCCTGGGTTTGTGAAGACAAAGCCGGTGCGGGCCGCGTTGGGCACGAAGTGATAGATCGAGCCGGAGAGGTAATCCCCCACAAACAGGTGGTCCTCGTATCGGGCGCCGAGCCGGGCCGAGTGCAGAAATGTGATGGCCGTCGGCGCCACCACCGACAACCACGAAAACTCCGGGTCGGCATAGTGCGAGCCGGGAACGAAGAACAAGTCGCCAATGCCCTCCGGATCGCGCGCATCCGGACCCGTGATCTGTGCCCAGCCGCTGTTGAAGCCGGGAACGACTCGATTGACTTCGTCGTACGAAGCGGGGCCGTTCTCCGTGTCCCAAAGCGACCCCGTCAACGCATCGAATGCCAGGCCGAAGGAGTTGCGGATGCCGAACGCGAAATACCTGGCGAGATTGCCGCCCTGCGCCACGAACGGGTTGTCGGTGGGTACCGAGCCGTTTGCATTGAGCCGGAGGATCACGCCGGTGTCGTCCGGCACGGGACCGTTCGGGAAGTTCTGTAACTGTCCCATGCGCTGCTGGTCGCCGATGACAATGTACAGCTTGCCGTCGGGACCGAAGAGGACGATGCCGCCGTTGTGATGGAACGCGGTCGCCGGCAGTTCCAGGATGGTCACGGCGGCTCCCAGCAAGCTCCCATCCCACGTGAATCGCTGCACGCGATTGACCGGACCGACGGAGGCGGTGTAATAGAGATACACGAACGGCACCGCTGGAAACTGGGGATGTGTGGCGATCCCCAGCAAGCCGCGCTCGCCGGTGCCGTCCACGTTGAGAGTGAGGACCGCGTCCGGCAACAGCACGCCATCGAGAACCCGTCGCACGCGGCCTGTCGCCTTTTCGAGGACGAGAATGTCGTTCGTGCCGAGGAACGCCATCGTGGTGGGCGCGCTCAACCCGCTCGCAACTTCTCGTACCTGCAGGTCTTGGTCGGCGACGGTCTGACACCGCGCCAGCGGCGCAGCCGCCACGACCCCGATCAGGATCAGCGAGGCTTTCACGATTGTTCCCCCAAGCAAGCCGCAACCAAAGAAAGTGAACTACTTGCTCAGCATTTTTCGCCACGAATCCGGCAACGGCTTCGTCTCGACGTCGCTGGCGATGCGGCCCTCGAACTCGGCTCGGAATGTCGTGCTCGTGCCGTACATCAGAATCGCGTCCTGCGAGCCTTCGACGCGCAGGCCGTGCCCAACACCCGCCGGGATCACCACGCCGACATTGTTCGGGCCGGGCTTGTCCTCCCCGTCGGCGAAGAACCGCATCACGCGATGCGGCAGACCTTCGCGCAAGTCCACGAGCACGACCTCGACCGAGCCTTGAAGAAAGAACCAGACGTCCCATTGTTCGCGGTCATAGGGACGTTTCTTCGGGTCAGCGTCGTCGCTTGCGTACAGCGACCGAAACCACTTTGCAGCCGTTTTCCCTGCCGGGACATGCGGCGGGTGAACATGGATGCCCTTCGCACATCCCACGAACAGTCGGGAACTCGACCATTGTTTCGGCCATAGTCCGATGCGATTCAGCGGGCCTTCAGTCTCGCGCGCACACTCGGCAAAAGTGCCGCGATGAGCCTGGCGGAATACTTTGCGCGGGAACAACTCGACGCCGGGAATCCAGACCGCCTTCGCCTGCGCGGGATTTGCGGCCAACTGCACCAACTCGCCGGCCATCACCCCCGGCTCGACCAGCCGCTCCGCCAGCGACCGCGCCGCGTAGCTCTTGTTCTCAAGCTTCTTCCGCGATGCCGCAGTCAGGCCGCGCCACAGAATGCTCTCAGGCTTCTTCATCCTTCATCCCTCATCCTTACACGAGGTTCGCCCAATCATTCGCCCGCTTGAGCGATTCGAACGTCCCCGCATCCGTCCACCAGCCCTGAAGCATGTCGAAGGTGAGTTGCTTGCGCGCGATGTACGCGTTGTTCACGTCGGTGATTTCGAGCTCGCCGCGTCCCGATGGTTTCAACGTGCGAATGATCTCGAACACGGCGGCATCGTACATGTAAATGCCGGTCACGGCGAACTGACTTTTCGGCTTCTTCGGTTTCTCCTCGATGCTGATGACCTTGTCGCCCTTCAACTCGGCGACGCCATATCGTTGCGGGTCGTCCACTTTCTTCAGCAGAATCTTGGCGCCTTTGCCCTGCTTGCGAAAATTATCGGCGAAGGGCTTGATGTTGTCGGCGAGAATGTTGTCGCCCAGAATGACCACCATCTGATCGTCGTGGACGAAGTTCCGCGCCAACCCGAGCGCCTGCGCGATGCCGCCGGCTTCGTCCTGGACGCGGTACGTGAACTCGCAGCCGAACTCTTTTCCCGAACCGAGCAGGCTTACGACGTCGCCCATGTGATCCACACCGGTGACGATGAGGATTTCCTTGATGCCCGCCTCGATCAACTTGCTGATCGGGTGGAAAATCATCGGCTTGCGACCGACGGGCAACAGGTGCTTGTTCGTGACTTTGGTGAGCGGAAACAACCGTGAGCCGGTGCCCCCTGCGAGAATGATGCCTTTCATTTTGGGTTCTCGGTTCTCCGTTCTCGGTTCAAGGTTTGCCGCTTGTTGGTCATTTCCGCTTCAGCGGCTCCCACCACTTGCGGTTGCCCCGGTACCACTCGACCGTCTCGATCAAGCCGCGCTTGAACTCATAGCTCGGTCGCCAGCCTAGCTCCTTCTTCGCCTTGCTGCAATCAATCGCATACCGCCGGTCGTGGCCGGGGCGGTCCTTCACGAACTGGATCAACGAATGCGGCTTGCCCAGGGTGTCGAGCAGCGTTTTCACCAGGTCGAGGTTCTTCCACTCGCTCTCGCCGCCGAGATTGTACACCTCTCCCGGCTTCCCGCGTTCGAGCGCGGCCAGCACGCCCGCGCAATGATCGCGCACGTGAATCCAATCGCGCACATTCTGGCCGTCGCCATACACGGGGAGCGGTTTGTTCTCCATCGCGTTGGTGATCATCAACGGAATCAGTTTCTCGGGAAACTGATACGGGCCGTAGTTGTTCGAGCAGCGCGTGATCACCGCGTCCTGACCGAACGTGTGTTGGCTCGCCAGCACCAGCAGATCCGCCGCTGCCTTGCTCGCCGAGTAGGGCGAGTTCGGATGCAACGGCGTGGTTTCGGTAAACCAACCCGAATCGCCGAGCGAGCCATAGACTTCGTCGGTCGAAACTTGAACGAAACGTTTGGTGCCAAGCTTGCGCGCGGCGGACAGCAACTCTTGCGTCCCGACCACATTCGTCCGCACAAACGCTGCCGGGTCTTCGATGCTGCGGTCCACGTGCGACTCGGCGGCGAAGTTGACGATGGCGTCGGGCTTGAAGTCCTTGATCGCCGTATGCACGAACGCCACGTCCGCGATGTCCCCCTTGCGGAACGTGTAGCGCGGGTCCGATTCGATGTCGCGGAGGTTCTCGGGGTTGCCCGCGTAGGTTAGCAGGTCCACGTTCAAGACGTGCCAGTCGGCTCGCGCCTCGAACACGAACCGCACGAAGTTGCTGCCGATGAATCCGCAGCCGCCTGTGACCAACACCCGCATAAAGTCGCGCCAGTCTAGCGGCCAAACTCGGCAGGTCAAGCGATGCGTAGGTTTGTAGTCGGGGGGGTAAGAGCGGGGGCGGAAAAAACACAGAACGCCAACACCCCGCTGAAACGCCCGACTACAAGCGGGAGCATTCGCCGCGGAATTCCGTCTAACCGGGCGGTACTTCGATGAAAACCATTCTGCTTCCTGCCGTACTCACCGGGTTGGTGACGGGCCAATCTCTTGCCGACGACGAAGACATCATGCCCCGGCCGCCCCGACCCATTCGGGAGGGCCACGAGTTGGTGCGCCTCATCCGGGACACGCGCGTCGGCGAACCGTACCAACACAAGAACCTCACCGTTTATCCGCTCACGAGTTCGGGCACAGCCTCGGGCGGTTACTGGACGCTCGACCGGGCGCTCGCGAGGGGCCTCCTGCGCATCACGGAAAAGGGCTCGGGCGACGTGCCGGAGTTGCTGGCGGAAAATCTTGGGCGCGAACCCGTGTTCCTGATGGCGGGCGAGATCGTTCGTGGTGGTAAACAAAACCGCGTCATCTCGCAGGACATGCTCCTCCCGCCGCGCAGCGGACCGATCAGCCTCGATGTCTTCTGCGTCGAAGCAGGACGCTGGACGTCGCAGAGCAAGTGGTTTGAAGCGGAGAGGGAAGTCGCCCATGGAAAGTTGCGTCAACAACTCAACGCCCCCGCCGCGCCATCGCAGGGCGAAGTCTGGAGCGAGGTCGACCGGAAATCTCTCGCACTGGGCGCTGCGGTCGGAGATTCGCGATACCTCGGGGACGTGTTTGACGACAGCTCAGTGAAAAAGGATGTGGACGAGTATGCCAGCCGGATTCGGCTGCCCTCCAGCGCCAACGGCATGGCTGTGGTGATTGGCGGCGACGTGGTCGGCGTGGAACTGTTCGGCGACAGTCAGACCTTCCGGGCATTGCGTGACAAGCTGCTGCGGTCCTACGCGGTGGACGCTCTCGAATCGCCCACACGCGACAAATCCTCCGTATGGCGCGGGCGCGTGCCGGAGTTTCTGCGTCGCGTGGAAGATGCGCGCCTGGTCCGCAAACAGACAATCGGTCTGGGTCGTTTGCTCGGCATCGAGGGCGGCGGCGTGTACGGCACCGTGCTGGTGTGGAGCGAACAGGCCGGCGCGCATGGCGTGGTGCACGCGAGCATGTTTGCAGGCCACCGATACGGTGATCCGAGGCCGCTGGAGTAGGGGCGCACGGCGGTGCGCCCGATGGAATTGACGCATTGTTCAATGGGCGCACAGCCGTGCGCCCCTACGGGTTTGCTTCATCGCCCGCTCCTGAGACCTTACCCAATGGAGTGACGCCGTTTGTAGTAGAGCGCTTCAGCGCGGGCTTGCGTCGGCGAGGAGCATCACGACCACGCTGAAGCGCTCTACTACAAACGCGAGCAATCCACGTTTGCCAGTCCTTCCGCTTCGGTGTACAACTACCGCCGCCATGCGGAAGGGCTTTCCAGAGAAAATCGAGCGCGTCGTGCTCAAGTTCGGCACCGGCATCCTCACCGACTCATCGAAGCGGCTCGATCTCGGCCGCGTCGAACAACTCTGTGCGCAGGTCGTCGCCGCGCGCAAGCGCAAGCTCGATGTCGTACTCGTCACCTCCGGCGCCATCGGCACGGGCATGGGCGAGTTGAAACTGGAGAAGCGCCCGAAAGCCCTGCCGGAACTCCAGGCGCTCGCCGCCATCGGCCAGGGCAAACTGATGTCCATTTACGAAGAGGTCTTTGGGAAGCAGGGCATCATCGTCGCGCAGATTCTGCTGACCCACGAAGACCTCAAGAACCGCGACCGGCATCTCAATGCCCGAAACACCATCGAGACACTGCTGGGTTACGGCGTGATCCCGATCATCAACGAGAACGACACGGTCAGTGTTGCCGAGATCAAGTTCGGCGATAACGACCGGCTCGCCGCGCTCGTGGCATCGCTCATCCAGGCCGACCTCTGCGTCATTCTCACGAGCGTGGATGGGCTGTATGCGGAATATTCCGCGGATGGAGGGGCGCAGGGCGGTGCGCCCATCCCGTTCATCGAAGAAATCACCGACAAGATCGAGAAGATCGCCGGCGGCACCACCAGCGCCACCAGCGTCGGCGGAATGGCCTCCAAGATTGACGCCGCCAAGCTCGTCACCAAAGCCGGCATCCCGCTCGTTATCGCCAACGGACTGACAGCGGACACGCTCGCCGAGGTACTCGACGGCAAGGAAATCGGCACGTTGTTCGCCCCGCGTTCGACAGGAATGAAAAGCCGGAAGCGCTGGATCGCGTTCTTTCACAAGCCGAAAGGCACGATCCTCGTGGACGACGGCGCTCGAATGGCGTTGGTCGAGGGCGGCAAGAGCCTGCTCGCCGCCGGCGTCCGCGATGTGTGGGACGAGTTTGCCAAGGGCGATGTGATCAGTATCCGCGACGTGGACGGGCGCGAGTTCGCGCGCGGCATCACCGGCTTCAGCGCAGCGGAGTTGAAGCAGTTGCGCGGACAGAAGGCCAACCGGGAAGTGGTGCATCGGGATGATCTGGTGGTATTGTAGCCGCACGTCTTGCGGGCGCAGGTCATTAGCGTGGTCTTGGCTCTCGTTTGGAGTACAAGCTTCAGCTTGCTTTGGGAGGCGGACACCAGACAAGCGAAAGCTTGGACTCCAAACGCAAGCAGTTCGAATGTGCTCTACGCGAGACAGCCAAAACCTGCGGTCGCATTCTCGAAATGGACATGAAACAGTACATGGGAGACTTGGGCGTGCGAGCCAAAGCCGCTTCGCGCGCGCTGGCAAAACTCACCAGTGAAAAGAAGAACCGCATCCTGCTCGCGATGGCCGACGGTCTGGTGAGCAACGCCGCCGAACTGAAAGCCGCCAACGCAAAAGACATGGATGCCGGCAAAGCTGCCGGGTTGTCCGCAGCGTTGCTCGACCGGTTGCTGCTCGACGACCAGCGTATCGGCGCGATGGCCAAAGGCCTGCGCGATGTCGCTGCGCTCAATGATCCTGTCGGCGAAGTGTTGCTCCAACGAACGCGCCCGAACGGCTTGAAGATTCGCAAAGTGCGCGTCCCCATCGGCGTCATCGCCATCATTTACGAATCGCGCCCAAACGTCACCGCCGACTCGGCCGGATTGTGCCTCAAGACCGGGAACGCAGTCATCCTGCGCGGTGGCAAGGAGGCGTTGCACTCGAACCAGGCCATCGCCGAGGTCATGTCGCGCGCAGGCGAGAAGGAAGGCTTGCCGGCCAACGCCATCCAACTCGTCAGCACCACTGACCGCGACGCGATTCGCATTCTCGTCCAGATGGAGGGCGTCATTGATCTTGTGATCCCGCGCGGCGGCGAGGCGCTGATCCGCGCCGAGGCCGAACAGGCGCGCGTGCCGGTCATCAAACACTACAAAGGAGTCTGCCACGTCTATGTGGACGCCGACGCCGACCTCGACATGGCGGAGAGGATCGTCGTCAACGCCAAGTGCCAGCGGCCCGGCGTCTGCAACGCCATGGAGACGTTGCTCGTGGACGCGAAGATCGCCGACCAGTTCGTGCCGCGCATCGTGAAGACTCTTCAGGCAAAACACGTGACGCTTTACGGCGATGACCGAACCCGGCAGCTTGCGGGCAGCGGCATCGAACCCGCCACCGAACAGAACTGGCAGACCGAGTATCTCGATTTGAAGATGGGCATCCGCGTCGTCCAGGGCGTGGGCGAAGCCATCGCTCACATCAATCAGTACGGCTCTTCGCATTCCGACTCGATCGTTACGCGCAACCAACAAGCCGCCGACAAGTTTGTGGCGGAGGTGGACAGTTCTGCGGTGTTCGTCAACGCCTCGACGCGATTCAACGACGGCGGCGAGTTCGGCATGGGCGCCGAGATCGGCATCAGCACCGACAAACTCCACGCTCGCGGCCCGATGGGCCTCGAAGAATTGTGCAGCTACAAATGGGTCGTCCACGGCAGCGGCCAGGTGCGGGAGTAGGGCCTCGCGCCGCTGATGAAGATCGGCTGCTACGAACTTCACGCCATCGAGACCGGTCGTTTCGCCCTGGACGGCGGGGCAATGTTCGGGTCGGTGCCGAAACCGCTTTGGGACAAGATCAATCCTGCAGACGAGCGAAACCGGATCACGCCGGCGGTTCGACTGTCCGGCTAGACAGCGAATTCCAGCCGACCTTCCCCAACGCGCGCCACTACGTCCAGAAAACGCATTGGGATTGGGCGATGAACCCGACTGCGGCCGCGGACGACGCTGGAGGACAAGCGTCGGATTCTCGCCCGAGCGTGCGACGAGCAGTGGGTGCTCTTTTTCCAGCACGACCCGAAGGTGGCGGCGGGAACGGTCACGCGGACGGAGAAGGGATGCGTGCTGGGTGAAGTGTTCCCGATGCAGTCGTAGCCGGGAACGAGCCAGACCGCTGGCGCTCCGGTTCCATTTTCGGTAGCATGACGGCATGAGCGACTTCAACGAACGATTGATCAAGGGTAAGGAACGCATCGCGGAAGCCGGCAGAGATAAACCGAGAACCGTCGCCGCCCCCGGCATCCGCCTTCCACCCGGCCAACACGAGGTCAAGAACTGGCCGGTACTCGATCTCGGCGCGCAACCGGACATCCCCCTGCACAAATGGTCGCTGACCGTGGACGGTCTCGTCGAACAGCCGACCGTATTGGCGTGGCAGGACTTCATCGCGCTGCCTCAAGTCGAACGCATCACCGACTTCCACTGCGTCACGACGTGGAGCCGCTTCGACAATCGCTGGAGGGGCGTCGAGTTCAAAGCGATCTGCGATCTCGTGAAACCAAAGACGGAGGCGCGGTTTGTGTTTTTCACCGCGTACGAAGGTTACACGACCAATCTTTCACTCGAAGCCGCCCTCGATGACTTGTTGCTCGTCCACGAGTGGGACGGCAAACCGCTTTCGCGCGAACATGGCGGCCCCGTGCGCGGCGTGGTGTCGAAGATCTACGCGTGGAAAGGCGCGAAGTGGTTGAAGGAAATCAAGTTCCTCGCCGAAGACAAGCTGGGTTTCTGGGAGCAGCGCGGCTACTCGAACACGGCGGATCCGTGGAAGGAGGAGAGGTTCGCCTGACGGCGAGTCACTGGTAGTTGGTAACTGGTAATTGGAACTCAGTAATCATCGGGCCGCCCACCAATTACCAATTACCAATTGCAAACCCTCAATGCCACTTCCCGTAGGTGCCGATGTTCGCGAACTCCTTGCCGCAGGGGCCGCCATCGGTGCTGGAGGTGATGGTCTCCGAAACATCGTTGCCGTGGAAGTCCAGAAGCGGCTTGTACCCACCGGCGACCTGGATCGAATCCTTGGGGAGATAATGACAGATGAACGAACGCCGCCACTGTGTCGTGGAACGATTCGGCGGCGAACCGTGGATCAGGCTGCCATTGAAGAAGAGTGTGTCCCCCGGTTCCATCTCGCACGGGACTGCCTTCTTGTTGCCGGGGATGCGCACCAGATGCGTTGTGAAGCTTTCCGCCGGGTCGGCTTTGTCGGGGCAGACGATCTCTTCCTTGCCCGTGCCGGGAACAACGTACAAGCAGCCGTTTTCCGGCGTGCAGCGATCGATCGCCGTCCATGCCGCCATGCAGGTCGCTGGCTTGACGTGCAGATAGAAATTATCCTGGTGCAACGCCTGCCCTTTTGAGCCGGGCGGCTTGAAATAGAACATCGTCTGTGCGGCAACCGGTTCCTCGCCGAGTAACGCTGCAAGGACGTCATGTACGCGCGGGTCGAGGAGGTAGCGCTTCGACATGGGGTCAAACCGATGCGGTTGCATGACGCGCGGGTACCGCATGAGCGGATCGTTGGCCGCCTCGGGAGTGACATCGGGTTTCCAGGAGCCGGGAATTTCTTGTCCCGAAGCGCCAATCGCGTCGAAGCGATCACGGATCTCGTTCACCTCATCGGCGTTGAACAGCTGCCTGACGACGAGATAGCCGTCGCGTTCGAAGTCGGCCAACTGTTCCCGACTCACCCGATATCCATCTATTGTGGCGTTTTGCATGTCGTGCTCCTGGTTGATCAGACGCTGCTACCCATACCGCACCGGCCCGGAATGGGAATGGACAAGGCAATCATTTGAATGGACAATCCAATCATGGCCGGTAGGCTTGGGGACGGTTTCGAATGCGGGCGGAATACCTTGAATTGCTAAGAAGCGGCCATTTTTCGAGCATGCCGCATCATTACATGCGGCGGGAACGCCCGATGGATTATCTGCTCTTTTGGGTACTGGGCGGCAAAGGGTTTGTGGTCACCGAAGGCCATCGCCACCAAGCATCCGCGGGCGATCTGTTCTGTCTGCTCAAGGGCAAGTCGCATGAGTACGGCTCGGATGCCGGCGACCCTTGGAACATCGTGTGGGTTCATTTCGATGGCAGCATCGCGCCGGAGTTCGTCCGAGCCATCCGGACTTTCGGCGGAGCGAGGATCGAACTGGGACACGACGCCGAACTGCGGGACCGTTGGATGGAGTTGGTGATCTTCCACCTCGCCCGTGGACCGAACTTCGAGGTGCGGGCGAACACCAGCCTCTACGCGTTGCTCGGATTGATCGTCTATCGGCTGCGCACGCGGCGGATCGCTCCGGTGACCGCGAACCCGTTCGACGTACATCGCATCCAGACCTACATCCACAATCATCTCAGCGGGACGATCACGCTGGATGATTTGGCTCGCCAGGTGAACCTCTCCACGCCACATTTCACACGCATGTTCCGCAAACTGTTCGACGTCAGCCCGATGCAATACGTGTTGCAGGCGCGCGTCGCGCAGGCGTGCTCGCTGTTGACGGAGAGTTCGATGCCGCTCAAGCAGATTGGCGCAGCTGTGGGTTGCCCCGACCCGTATTACTTTTCGCGCCTGTTCAAGAAGACAACGGGCATGAGCCCGTCCGCGTACCGCGACGCCAAGCGAATTTCTGCGAGATCATGAAGGCGAAACACCAGATTGATGAAATGACATGGCCCGAAGTCAAGGCGGCGGCACAGCAGGGACGTATCGTGATCATCCCGATGGCCGCCATCGAGCAGCACGGTTATCACCTGCCGGTGGACATGGACAACCGGGCGTGCTTCCACGTGTGCAGCGAGGCGGCGCGGCGTCGGCCCGACCTGCTGCTGAACACGCCATTGCTGCCGTACGGGTTCAACGAACACAACATGGAATTCCCCGGCACCGTCAGCATTCGCATGGACATCTTCATCGGGTATCTCTTCGACGTGGCGCGCTCGTACACTCGGATGGGCTTCCAACGGATCATGATGGTCAACGGCCACGGCTCGAACCAGATGCTCGCCAATCTCGCCGCCCGACGCATCGTGAACGAGACCAATGCGCTGGCGATGGCGTTGCCGTACTGGTGTCTCAACGCCGACAAGTTCAACACGCAGCTCCGTGAAAGCGTCAATCCCGGTGGTACCGCCCACGCCTGCGAGTACGAAACGAGCATCTACCTTGCGCTCAAACCCGAGCTGGTGGACATGAAGAAAGCCGTGAAGGAGCTAGCGCCGAAATGGTCACCGAAAATCTGGGTGGACCTGATTGGCGGCTCGAGCGACGTTCATTTCGTGGACAACTACAGCCGTGACAACAAGAGCGGCGTCGAAGGCGATCCCACCCGGGCCACCGCGGCGAAAGGCAAAAAGATCGTCGAGTGGGTCGTGGACGGCATGATTGAACTCGCCGAGGATTTCCGCAGGATCAAGATCAAGCCGAGGAGAAGCCACCAGCATCAACCACGGGGACACAGAGAGTAAAGACTGACTCGGAGTTCTCCCGGCCGTGGCTCTGTGGCTGGATGACCCCCGCAACACGCTGAAGCGTGTACTCCCGACGTTACTTCTCTGCCTTGATGTACGGCACCTTGATCTTGTAGGTCGTGCCGAGTTGGAGGATTTGCTGGCGGCTCTCGGGGGTGTCGCGTTTCACCAGGTCGCCGATCATTTGATAGATTTTTCTCTGCGCCCATTGCGTGGGCATGTAGGTGCGCGACGGGTCAGGTGCGGGAAACTCCTTTGTCACGAACAATTCTTTCTTCTCGTTGTAGGTCTCGCCGACGAGCCGGAAGGCAAACGTCTTCTGCGTCTTCGGATTGTAGCGTCCGTACAGATCGAGCGAAGTGTCCTGGTAGAGATGTGGTAATGCCTGCGGGAACACCAGCTTCGAGTCGGCACCCGAAAACTGGAACTGGAGGTTCATCAACAACGGATTGCGCACGTCGGAGTACAAGTCCACGAAGCTCTGTTCCATATCGCCGAGCTTCTCGGCAAAGTGTGTGTCGCCGCGGTTGCGAAAGGCGAGCAGGTCGAGCAGGTACCGGTTCGCCGTCGGGCCGCCGAAATCGAAAATCGTCGCGCGGTTGCTGTTGACGTCGGAGATGCGATTGATGATCGCCGCGCTGTCCACAATGCCCTCGGTCGGCTTGCCGTCGGAGAGCAGGAACAACATCAGCAGCCGCCCGGGCGACGGTTGGAGGTTCATCAGCGGCGAGAGAGCGCCGTAGAGGTCGGTCGCACCCTGCGACTTGATTGTGCCGAGGAGGATGCGCACGTCGTTCTCGTCCTTCGCCGTCACGGGCATCATCTGTTGGCGCAGGTACAGCGGCTTGTCGCTGAAGCTGACGATGTTGAAACGATCAATCGGGTTGAGCAGGGTAAGAACGCGCGTGACCGACCTGGCAAAATAATCGAGCTTCTCCTGCGTGATGCTGGCGGAGGCGTCTATCACGAAGATGACGTCCTTGGGGATGATGCGAAGCGGATGGTTCGGCTTGGTCGTGATGCGGACGTGATAGAATGCCTGTTCTCCGTCGAGCGTCGGATCTTCGTGCGTGAAGACCTCGACGTTGAGCCATTCTTCGATGGATTCGTATGGCTTGTCTTCGATCGGATTCGTTGCCGCCGTCGTCTCGGGCTTACGGAGGCTGAGCGAGTCGCGCAATCCGATCCCGGCCGCGGCGGCGCTCAACGACGCGTTCAACGGATCCCCTTCGCCGCCGGTCAAGACCCCCGGCGCATTGCGAATCTCGTCGGGCGTGCGCTTGTCTTCCCGGCCCGCCCTTTCGACGATGTCGGCCTGTGCGTTCGCTCGCGGCGACGGATCAATCGTCGGACGGTTTTCCTTTAATTTTGTCTCCTGGATGGCGATCACCTCCTGCTTGATTTTCTCATGGGTGTCGCTGACCTGGACCTGTTGTTGCGGCGCAGTCATCTGAATGGCGGGTTCGTTGCCCTTGGGCAACAACGGCGTGCCCGGCGGGTTCGGCTCGAGTTGCAGCGTCTGCATGCTTTGCCGGACGCTTTCGACCTCGACCGGCTTCGGCGTCAGACCGGCGACGTTCTCATAGCGAAACGTCTTCGTGCTCGGCACGGGCAACGCCTCGACGTGCGTTTTGAGCTGCTGGATCGCGACTTCCTTGAGGTTGAACCGCTTCCGCACCTCTTTCTCGAAATCGTCAATCGAATGGAATCGCACCTGGAACAGCCACGAGAAGAGCGCCACGTGGGCGACCAACGAAATGACCACCGCCACGCTGAAAGTGAGTAGTTCGTGCCGTTTCATTGGTTCTGATAGTTCGGGAACTTTTGCTTCAACTCATCAAGCGTCTTCTTCGCCTCGTCCGCGCGTCCCGCCGACTCGAGACATTTCGCGGCGCTCGCCAGCGCGCGCGGCGTCACTTCGGGATCTTCGAACAAGAGTGCCACGGTTTGGAAATGCTTCGCCGCATCCGCGAACTTCGACTGCGCGACCAACAACTCGCCGAGCAGCATCCGCGCGCGCGCGTTCTCGCGGCCCTCGGGCTGCAGCGTCAGCACGTTGTTGAGCACGCCTTCGCCTTCCTGGAATTTCTTCATCGCCAGGTACGCGCGCGCTTCGCCCATCAACGCCTCGATAGCTTGCGCGGATTCGGGAGCCAATTCAACCACTTTTTGGAACGCCGCCAGCGCCACATCGCTCTGCTGCAACGCCAACGCCGATTGTCCCACGCCCAGATGCGCCGTCACCGCCCAGCCGGGCGTGGTCTTTGGGTCTGCGAGGGCCGCCATCTGCTGATACACGGCGAGCGCGTCGGCGTGTTGGCCTGCACCGGCGTGGAACTCGCCGAGCCAGCGATAGGTTCCGAGCGGAATCTCCTTTGCGGTGTCGGTGTTGAGGAACTCCTTCACCAACGGCGCCGCGTTGGCCGCCTGGTCGAGCTCGAAATAACTCAACGCCAGCTTGAGCTTCGCGTCCTTCGCGCGCGTCGCGCTGCCAAGCGCCTTCGTCAGGTACGGCACCGCCTCGGCCCACTGCTTGAGCCGGAAGGCGTTCCACCCGAGCCAGTAGCTTGCCTCGGGGAGCGAAGCGGAATTGGGGAACTGCTGCAGAAGCTTCTTCAGCGTGACGGCCATTGCGTCGAACTGTTTCGTCTCGCCCTGACACAGGCCGAGTTGAAACAACACCGACTCCACGAGCGCGTGCGTTGGATATTTCTCGGCGAATGTCGCGTAATCCTTGATGGCCTCCGCAAAGTTGGCAGCGCGTTGTTGCGCCTGACCCGACCGCGCAGTGACCTCCGCCGCGCGCGAATCCGACGGCCAGTTCTGCGCGAACGACCGGAACGCCGCGCTGGCGTCGGCCCATTTTTCCAGCGAAGCGAGGCAGAGTCCTTTCCGATAACTCGCATCAGGAGCTTCGGAGGCTTTCGGGTAGCTGGTGAGCACCATGTCGTAGAACTTGCCGGCTTCGACGAATTGCTTCTGCGCGAATTGCGTCTCGCCCGCCAGCAATGCGACCGCAGGGGCAAGCTGCGATTTCGGGAAACCGTGGAGGAACTCGTTGGCGCCGTTGATGACGCTCGACGGATCGTTCTTTTCGTAGGCACACCGGATCAATTCGTACAACGCCGCGTCGAGCCGGTCCCAGTTCGAGTGGTTCTTTAGAATCCGGTCGTAGGTGGCCATCGCGTTGGCCCATTGCTTGAGTTGACGCTGCGCGTTGGCCGCGAGGTAGAGCAGATCCGGCTGCGCCGCAGGCAGTGCGCGATCGAGATACTCGTTGGCGGCTTTCACACATTCCTCCCACTTGCCTTCCTGAAACAATGCTGCCACGAGTCCGTTCACGCTCGCCGCCGTGAACGGCGACTTCGGGTAATCCGCCAGCATCTTCCGGTAGCCCGCCGAGGCCGCGGGCCAGTTCTGCCGGTTGAACTCGAGCCGGGCAATCTCGTAATGGGTTTCCGGCAGCAAGGTCTCGGACGGCTTCGCATGGAGCGTGGATTTGAAATAGGTCAGCGCCTTGTCGGTTTCGTTCTTTTTCAACGCGATCTGCGCGAGCGTGAAATAGGAATAGGCCGCATAGACTCCCGCCTCGGGCGATTGCGCGAGCGATGATAACGCCTGCGCCGCGGCATCGAGTTGACCCTGGTCGTACTGGATTTTTCCGAGCAGGAACAACGCGGCCGCGTGCAGTTCCTTCTCGGTAACTTTGGGAACGAGTTCCTGGAGATGCTTCGATGCCTCGGGGTATTTCTGCGCGAGATAGTAGTACTCGCCGACGCGGAACTTTGACTTCTGCCAGTACGGGCTGTTGGGGTACTTGTCCGCCACGGTCAGATAAGCCGGCAGCGCCTCATCCTTCTGCTTGAGGTTGCGCAACGATTCACCGAGCCGGTAAGCCGCCTCGTCCGCGCCGGGGGCGTCGGGAAACTCCTTGAGAAATTTCCGGTATTCCTCCGCCGCCATCGGATAGTACTCGCGCTTGTAGAGTCCGTTGGCGAAATCAAGCTGCAGCTTGGCCGGTGGATCTTGCGCCAAACAGGGCAGCGAGACCACCAACGCCAACATGAGAACGGGCAATAATCGGCTCACGGGAGTCGCAACGTAGCACCGGCCAGCCGAAACGAGCAAGTCTTCAACAACATACCTCGGCACGCGTTGCAGTAGTTGGCGGACCGATCATCTCCTCAGCCTTCGATATCGCCGGCTGCTCTTGCTGACCCAATGGGCGAGCCAGAGTCGCGATTGCTGCAACGTCCCCGGCGCCCCGAGGTGGCTCTTTGCACAAAGGACACCTGGGCGATCGGCGCGCTGGCGGCCTGTGCCGAGCACGGGCTGCGCGTGCCGGAGGACATCGCGATCACGGGATTCAACAGCGATCTGATCGGGCAGTTCATCCATCCGCCGCTGACGACGATGGCGCATCAACTGGACGCAATGGCAAACAAGGCGGTGGACCTGTGGGTCAAACAGATTCGGGGGACACACTTGCGGCCGGCGACGAGCGGGTCAAAATGCCGTGTCAACTGGTGGTGCGGCAATGGTGCGGTGCAACAAATGCAATGGGAGTGAAAGAAAGGACGCAGTATGAAGTTCAAACTGTTAGCCCGGATATTTCACAATCAGGCCGCACGTTGTCTCCCAATTCTCATTCATACCCCACTTCAGTGGGGTGGTCAGCAGCTACAAGACACTGCGAACCGCTTCAGCGGTTTCGACCCGGTGAGGAAAACCGCGGAAGCGGTTCGATCCCGCCTCGCGACGCAAATCACCCCACTGAAGTGGGGTGTGAATGAGAGCGCACGGTCTGAGCGTACGAGAACTTGTGAAATATCCGGGTTAGCGGCAGTTCTCGCTGCCGGAATGGGTGTGGCCATCTGCGCTACTGCGGACACGGTGGTCTATCAGCCCAAAGCGGCCAATAAGAACGATCACGACGCGAGTCTCCGGTCGGACACACGCAACTGCACGTCTTGTAGCGGGTCCGACTCTCTCCACATCATGAACCATGTTGGTTCCTACATCGGGAATTACGCCGTGCAGTTTGATGGGTCGAGCGCCTGGCCCATCTTCCGCACTTCGGAAAGACGGAATTGGTTTTCCCAAGGACTTCCGCATCTGCGGGCTTGAATTTCGCCACTACCTTTTCCACCACCCGACTGCGGCTGGGCAGCCGCAGGTCCAGCCGATGGAGGAACCCGGCCACTAATCGTTCGGGCTTGGATTCTGTCCGCAGCCGTATTTCCAGGCTCTGTTCCCCGTGGCGAAGCGGCAACACGATGTCCATGCGCCGGATCGTCGCGATCGCAGCCACCCGTTGCCGCGCACAACTGCCCAAGCCGTTGCTGCGCATCCATGGTTCCAGCGTCCGCCACAGCGCCAACGCCAGAAAGCACACCCGAATCTGTGCCTCGACCCGCTCGCTCTTGTGGTGAAAGACGGGCCGCAACCACAGGTTGCTCTTGGCAGTGCGAATCGCCGCTTCGGCTTGTTGCAGTTGCAGATACCACTGCCAGAGCCGCGTCGGGCCTTGTTCCAGGCCGTTGGTGCGCAGCAGATACGCGCCGTGTGCCCGACGCACCCATTGGCTGCGATCCAGTCGGCAGGCAATCGCCAGCCCGCTCGCGTGCCCGGCCTCGTCGCGCTGCACGGCGACCTCGAAGAGTTTGTCGGCGGCGGGATAGCGCCCGAGCCGGGGCCCAAGCCGGCGCCCGAGGACGGCGACTTGCGGATGCGGCTTCTGGCGCAACGCCGCGGACCTATTTCTTCACCTTCTCGTATAGTCGGAGGTGATTGCCTTCGTGGTCGAGGAACTCGGCCAGCCAGAAGCCGTACTCTTTGCGCGGCTCGTACACGAAACGCACGCCGCGCGATTTCAGCAGCGCCGCGTAGCCCACCGCATCGTGGACTTCGATGCTGCATTTCATCGTCTGTTTCTCCCGGTCGAGGCCGCGAAAGAACTCGGCTTCTTTGAGGTGCAATGCGAAGTGCGAGCCGCCACCGGGCAGTTCGTACTCGACCCAGAACTTGGTGTTGATGACCGGCTCGCCGAACCCGAGCCTCTGGCCGTAGAACTTCTTCGATGCCTCGAGGTCCTGAACGTACACAAAGACGGTGTTGATGTGCTTGAGATGGGTCATAGGTGAGTGGGTAATCGTTACTGGTTATTGGTTTTCGGTATCTGACCGATAACGGATAACAAGCAACCAATAACCGGTCCTCACTACTCTTTCACGCCGAGTACGGTGATTTCAACGGCGGGCCGAACATCTTGTTCAGGAGATTCTTCGCAACGCGTCGCAACTCCTGCGACTGGATCTCCGACGCCGAGCGCGCGGCCTCCATCGGGTTGCCGGTGTAGAGGTTCAAGCGAACGAGATGCACCTTGACGTAGTCCTTCTGTCCCGAGTTGAGCTTCATGTTCAGGCAGAACTCCCACGCCTTGAGCGCCTCATCCCACGCGATGCGCTGCTTGAGGAAGTTCACGCCGTAGAACGTCTCCGCGTATGCGCTGGCGTACTCGAAATTATTCGGGTCGAGGTCGCGTGCGACACGGAATTGATCGAGCGCCTCGCGGAAAATCTGGTCCACGTCCCATCCGTGAATCTGCTCCGTCTCACGACGAAACAGGTAATACATGTTACCGAGGTTGAAGTGGTACACAGCCTCGGTGGGATTGAGTTGAATCGCCTCCTCGTACAGCCGAATCGCCCGCCCGGCTTCGCCGTTGTGGCCGTAGTAGTTCGCCAGGTTGTTCAGCAGGTTCGGGTCTTTGCCGTTCAACAGCACCGCCTTCGACCACCACCGGCACGCTTCATCGGCCTTGCCGATCTCTTCGAGGAAATTGCCGTACGTGGTGACCGCGCGGACGTGGTCTGGATGCGCGGAAACAAATTCCCGAAACGCGCCCTCGGTCGCCTCGATGTCCGTCTCCAACTGCCGCAGCAACGCCGCCGCATCGCCGGCCTGGTTCGCATTCACCAACGTCATGTACTCCATGCGGAAACTGTCCAGCCGATCCGAGATCGCGGCATGCTGCTTGAGCAGACGCTGGTAATCGAATTCGCCCGTACCGAACGGAATCAGATCACGGTTGGCGTACACCAACGCGAAGAGAAACAGCACCACGGCGAGGGGCAGCGGGGAGAGACAGTCGTTGAGCCGGGCACGAAAAGCGTTCAGGGATCCGAGCAATGACATACTTCCTGTTTCAAACGTCGAGAATACAGAAAAGTTCCTTCAACGCCAGAAGTTTCTTCCGGAATTTTCAGAACACACACTCCACCTTCATCGCCTGCGCGAGCAGTCGCAGGTACTCCTGCCTGGGTACCTCGTATGTGCCGAATTGCGCCAGGTGCGGTGTCAACCATTGTGTGTCCAGCAAGCGAAATCCGTTCGCGCGCAAGCGCTCAACCAACGCCACCAACGCCACTTTCGATGCATCGGTGCACCGATGAAACATGCTCTCCCCGAAAAACGCGCCCCGGATGTGGACTCCATACAAGCCGCCCACCAGCTTCCCTTCCAGTCGCGCCTCCACACTGTGCGCGTGTCCGAACCGATGCAACGCGCAATAGCTCTCGACAATCTCCTCCGAGATCCACGTCCCCTCGGCCCGCGCACTGCATTCGCGCATGACCTGCTCGAACTCGGCATCGAAGGTTACCTCGAACTTCTTCTTCTTCAGAGTCCTCTCCAGCCCGTGCGGCACGTGGAACCGTTCGTCCAGAGGGATCACCCCGCGTGGATCGGGCGAGAACCATTCGATCTGACCGCCCTCGGTGGCCATCGGAAAAATCCCGCGGCAGTACGCGGCGAGAAGCAGTTCCGGTTTGAGCATGGACGCAGTGTAACACAACCGGCCTGTTCCGCCGCAACCACGATGGAAACGGGGATGCATGTGTAATCCGCGATCGTCCTCGTCCTTGTCGTCGCCGTCGAATTCCCGAACATCGAGCACGAGGACGACGACGAGGACGAGAACGAAGAGAAAACTGGGAATTCAGGCCAGCGTCAGTTGACCTGCCCTGCCTTTTCTGTTAGAAGCCCCCCACCCTATGAACCGCACTTCGCCCGCGCACCATCGTCTCCGGCGCCCGCCGCCCTTTCGGCTCGAACCGCTCGACCCCCGAATCGTCCCCTCGGCGCTCAACGTCACCCTCGGCGGCACGGCCACGACCCTCATTGACCGGGGCGACACGGGCGACGCGAACGGGATGACGATCGTCACTGTCAATTCGGGCAAGGCTCTGGTGTATGTCACCGACCTCAACAGCGATGGCGTTTACCAAGACGGC